>CAZVXK010000019.1:0-29039 GCA_964631665.1 uncultured Candidatus Cloacimonadota bacterium
CGGAGTTAATCCGTAATGACTCCGTAATGATTCCGTAATGCTAACGGGAGCGATGAGGTGAGGCTTTGATCGCTGATGCCAGATAACATTCATGTTCAGAGTAGGTTAACTGCAGTTCAGGCGATTTGTGCTATGAAGACCAGAATTGGATTTTTCTGAGCGAATACTGTAAGCAACGCTTCGGTTGGAACAATATTTGCTTAATTATCATCGAGATTATGAAGATCCGGGAGTTGATGATGAAAAAGCAGTGTTTCATTCTCTTGGCGGCCTTTCTGTGCATCCTGAACCTGGGGGCGCAGGAATTCCCTCTGCGTCAGGCTTTTGACCTGCGTTGGGAGGGATTTCGCCAGCGTACGACGGACAATAGCGAACTGGTCTTTTGGACCGATACCCCTGCCGGGCACCGGGACATCTTCGCCCAAAAATTGGGACCAAACGGCCAAACCCTGTGGAACGAGGCCCTGCCGGTTGTAAACCATGAAGGCGACCAGGAGCTCCTGGGAGTGGTTCCCAGCTCGGACAACAATTTCATCCTGCTCTGGGGGGAATACGATATCTACAACACCACACAGTTGCGATTGCAAAAGATCACCTCGAACGGCCAGCGCTTGTGGCCGGAGGGTGGAGTCCAGCTCGGAGTTGTGGGCACCAACATCAGGGATGCCATGCTGCTGCCCAACTCCGTTGCGGGAGCCTTTGTGATCTACCAGAACTGGTTTGTGCAGGAAATACGGGGCCAAAACCTGGATGGCTGGGGCAATCAACTCTGGCCGGCGGAAGGAATTGTGGTGGCCAGCCACAGTTCGAACCTGAATCTGGACAGCGCGGTGGTGGACGGAGAGGGCGGATTCATCATTGATGTAAGCAAATACACCGGTGGAACCTGGGTTACAGAACTGTCCAGATTTTCCCCCCAAGGCACCGTGGTGGGCAACAATCCCCTGATCCCGGTGAATTCCATGCCAAACTTATCCCGCTATTCCATCCTGCCCAGCACAAACGGATCGTATATCCTCTATCGCTTCGGCTTTTCTCCCAACAGCGGTCTGTGGCTGCGGCGCATCGACAACCTTGGAGTGCCGTCCTCACCTTACACCACCGTGTGGAGCCTCCCCCTGAACGAAAACTCGCTGCTCCCTCCAGTGCTGGTTCCCACCGCGGACGGAGGAACGATGATCTGTTATGAATGCCATCCCTCCTCCGGTCGCAAGCTGCTGGTGGAAAGGATTTCGGCGGATTTTGAAGATGATGTCTGGCCCTATCCCGGTGTCCAGATCGCCACTGGCATTGATCCTGTCTGGCGTGGGCTGACTCTTGCCCCGACAGCTACCGGGGGTGCCTGGCTAAGTTGGATGCAGTATGATGATGTCCAGGGAGGAGTATATGTCCGGGGCCAGTATGTGGATCCAGAGGGAGCCCTGCCCTGGGGCATGAACGGCCTCGCGCTCAGCTCGAGCGGGAATTTCAACCGCACCCCTGTTCCCGCTGCTTATCCTGACCGGGGAGTATTTTACTGGTTCGATAAAACTGATGGTGTGGACAAGGTCCAGCGCCAGGTGGTGAGCACCGGAGGCTCGCTGTTTTTGAACCAGGGCGGGATTCCACTCATGGCCAGACTGGCGGGCCGGGCCGATTTGGTGGAATGCGTCGCCCTTGGAGACAGGTTTTTCACCATCTGGGTCGACGAACGGCAGAATATGTGCATCTATTACCAGATCAGCACCACTCCGGACCTGCTGCCGATCCTGGAGCAAGGCGGGCTGGCACTCAATCCTCCAAGTCCCGGCTTTGAGATCCTGATCGATGCGCAAAAAACGCCCTGGAACACCGTGGCAATGCTCTACCGGCAGATGAGCGATGATTACACTCAACTCTGCTATCTGCAGGAAATAGATGCCACCGGGGGAAAAGCCTATCCCGGCCCGGGCATCTTCCTGGGTACCAATCTGGATTTCAACTACAGGAACACCATGAGTTTCTGGGGCGGGGACATCTATCTGGGCTGGACAGTCTGGAACTATGCTGATAACTATCAGATCCACGGTCAGCGCATTTCAGGAGGGCAGAAACAGTGGGGCGAGGAGGGAAGGCTGATCGTTGCCCTGCCCCAAAACTGCTTTGCATCGCTGGAGGCGGTGCAGGGTCCTTATTACCTATGGCGGCAGGAGGATTACAACCAAAACCTCACCCAATGCCGGGTCCTGCGGGTTAGCCCGTCCGGTTATCCCGCTCCGGGCTGGAGCGACTTTGGGATCAGCATCTTAGACGATACGGGATTCTACAATCAGGAAGTGGAACTGGCTGGCATGCGGGATGAGGACCTGATCGTATTCCTGCGCTTGAGCCAATATGGAAATTATCCCCACCGGGCACAGCGGATCAGTACCACCGGCCAGAGGCTGTGGCAGGATTCCGGAGTTGCAGTGGTTCCTGATGGGCAGCCAGCCTGGGTCCAGGACGCTGTCTTTGGATTGGAAACGGGCTTTGTGTATTCGCTTCAGGGCACTGCAAATGATCAGCTGCTTTTTCAAAGGATAGACGATGATGGCCAGTTGCTGCTACCGGAGGCAAGCCTGCTGGCGGAGGGATTGAACAACTGCTACGACGCGAACCTGATCCGCTTCGCAGACGGCTGCTGGCTCTGTGCCTGGAGCGATTACGACGGCGCCTTGCTTGAGAACCGCAATGTCTTTATCAGCTACCTCACCTCGCAAGGGATACCTCAGGGAGGTTATCCCACCGTCTTCTGTGACGCACGCTACCAGCAGCAATACGTGAAAGTGGCGGTGATCGGAAACCTGGCTTTGGTGGCCTGGAGCGACGACCGGGCGGGGATCCTGAATAGCGAGACCGCGGTCACCGGAATCTGGGGAAGGACTTTTATCAGCGACGCAGTGGCGGCGGACGATCCTATCGCCCCACCACCGCTTCTGCCAGTGCTACATGCCAACTATCCCAATCCTTTCAACCCCAGTACCACCATCAGCTTCACTCTGCCAACGGCCGGCAGGGTGTCCCTCAGGGTGTACAACCTCAAGGGTCAGTTGGTAAGAAGCCTGGTCGAAGCTTCAGAACTTGCCGCGGGGCAACACAGCTTTGTCTTCAACGGCCTTGATGACCGGGGAACCCCGGTGGGCAGCGGAGTCTATCTCTATCGCCTGGTTTTCGGCTATCACAGTTTGACGCGCAGGATGGTGCTGGCGAAATGATTATACCCGATTGCCTACTCGCTCAGATTGATCTTGCGTGATTTGAAGCCATAGCCCAGCACGTCATAGACATCGGTAACGATCATAAAGGCATCGGGATCGATGTCTTTGACGATGTCGGTAAGCTGGGGCACCTGGCGGCGGTTAAGCACGCAGAAGAGGACATCGATCTCCTGTTTGTCGTATCCGCCCAACGCCTTGAAGAAAGTTACGCCCCGGTCCAGCTTGCCATAGATCTCCTCCTTGATCTCATCAGGTTCCTGCGAGATGATGTAAACTCCTTTAATATAAGGCAATCCCTCGGCAGCGAGATCGGTGATCTTGGTGGTGATGAAGAGGTTGATATAGCCCCAGATCAGCAGTTTGGGATCCTTCAGAAATATTGCCACTGCCAGGATGATGCCAGTTTCCACAATGTAATATCCGGTCCCGATCGAGAGCCCCGCTTTCTGCTTGATCAAAGCCACTGGAATGTCCGTGCCGCCGGTGGAACCACGCGCTTTGAAGATCAAGCCCAAGCCCAGGCCCAGCATCACCGATCCGGCAATGGCGGAAAGCATCATATCCTCCGGTCCCAGCAAGGCATGGATCTCCCTGCCGCCCACGAGATGGGTGTAATCCGGAAGATGCACCCAACCCAGCCGCGCCAGGGTCTTCAGATTGAGCAGATCGGTCATCAGGGCGGTCACCAGCATGCCGTAGATGGATTTGGTGCCAAAGGACCTGCCAATGAAGATGAAACTGATCACAAACAAGGGGATATTGATCAGGATCATGGCAACACCGTTGGGAATCCCGGTGTAGTAATAGATGATCTGGGACAGGCCACCCACTCCTCCCGGCGCCATGTTATAGGGCAGCAGGAACCAGGAATAGCCGATGGCAAAGAACACCGCTCCAAACACGATGCCGGCCAGGTGGCCCAGCTCGCGGAGCAATCTTTGCTTGGTGGATAGTTTTTTCATGCATGAACTCCTGACAGTTGTCTGATAAGGGTTTGGGCATCACAAGGTCTATTATCTCTTGACGATTTCAGCATTGCCAAAATCATGACTTTTCCTTTTAAAGGATTTACCGATAACGAACAAGGAACATGACGATGACCATCGATTTAAGGCTAAACGGCATAAAACACAGCATAATAGAACTGGAAAACCCCGGCAGCATCCACAACCTGATCAAGGGCACGGACATCCCGGCAGCATCCATCCTGTCCTATAAAATTGATCACACTCATTATGTCAATGATGAATATATCTTGGCGCAGAACACCATGGTGGATTGCATCGGCTACCATCACAACGAGGGCAGCCGCATCTACCAGGATTCGGCGATCTTCATCCTGGCCAAGGCGTTGTATAACCTACTGGGACATCAACATACGCTGGTGATCGAGCATTCCATCGGGGATGGCATCTTTTGCGAGGTGTTCAATGCCGAACGCTGGACGGAACAGGATTGTGCCCGATTGAAGACGGAGATGCAGGAAATCGTGGACAATAATGTCCCGATCGAACGCATCGAGGTGAAACCCAGCGAAGCGATGGACATTTTCAATTCCATGGGGCGCAAGGATGTGGTCAAGAACCTGAAATACAGCTATCAAGCCAGCGTTTGGGTCTATCGCTGCGGAAAGTATTACGATTCCTTCATCCGTCCCCTGGCTGACCGCACTGGCATGATCCAGGAGTTTGACATCGTCTATCAAGTCCCCGGTTTTATCCTGCGCTTTCCCACCGGCAAGCAGTGCACCATCGCCAGACCTTTCAATCTGCCTCACAAGCTGTTCGCCTTGCATCAGGAGCACGACAAGTTCCTGGATATCCTGCGCGTGCACAACATCATCGATATCAACAAGCTGACCGATGACTATGACATCTCGGAATTCATCTTGGTTGAGGAAGCGCTGCACGAGAAAAAGATCGCCGAGATCGCTGCTGATATCGTAACCCGCTCCGAGGTGAAACTGATCCTGATCGCCGGCCCATCCTCCTCAGGCAAGACCACCTTTGCCAAGCGGCTTTCGGTGCAACTCCAGGCCTGCAAAGCCAAGCCGATCGTGATCGGTATGGACGACTATTTCATTGACCGGGACAAAACCGCACGCAAGCCCAATGGAGACTTCGATTTCGAATCCATCTATGCCCTCGATCTGGATTTCCTCAATCTGCAACTGAGTCAATTGCTCGAGGGTGAGGAGATCGAACTGCCGCAATATGATTTCACCCGTGGGGTGCGCCGGCGCAGCAACACCGTGGTGCAGCTCAAAAAGGACAATGTGATCATCATGGAGGGCATCCATGGCCTGAATGACCAGCTTACCGCCGCCATCCCGGAAAACCGCAAGACCAAGATCTATGTGAGCGCTCTCAACCAGCTCAACATCGATAACCACAACCGCATTCCCACCACCGACTGCCGTCTGTTGCGCCGTATCATCCGTGACCATCAGTACCGCGGTTACAGCGCCATGGAAACCATTATCCGCTGGCCCGATGTGCGGGAGGGAGAGGAAAAGAACATCTTCCCCTATCAAGAAAACGCTGATTACATGTTCAACAGCAACCTCACCTATGAATTGGGCATCTTGCGCAAACATGCCTGGAAATTGCTGCTGACCGTTCCACGCAGCTCCTCCGGCTACACCGAGGCCCAGCGTTTGCTGGTGTTACTTTCCCATGTGAAGGATATTCCGGATGCGCTGGTGCCCTATAATTCCATCATCCGGGAATTTACCAACGGGTCTATCTTCCGCTACTGAAGATGAACAGGATCAATATTCTGGCGGAGGATGTCCGCAATAAAATCGCCGCCGGGGAAGTGATCGAGCGCCCCGCCTCGGTGGTCAAGGAACTGGTAGAAAACGCCATTGATGCTGGAGCCACGGCGATCCTGGTGGCAGTGGACAACGGGGGCAGGGACCTGATCCAGGTGAGTGACAACGGCTCTGGAATGGGCGCGGACGACGCCCTGCTGGCCTTCGAACGCCATGCCACTAGCAAGATCAGGACTGTGGAGGACATCATCCATATCGGCTCCCTCGGCTTCAGGGGAGAGGCGCTGCCCAGTATCGCCAGCGTGAGCAAGCTGACTTTGATCACCCGCACTGCCGATTCTGAAATTGCCACCCGGGTGGATATCGACAACGGCAGACTGGTGGAGGGGACCCAAACCTCCTCCAATCCCGGTACCAATATCATGGTGAAGGGCTTGTTCAAAGCCCTGCCGGCGCGGCGCAAATTTCTCAAGAGCGCAGCCACGGAACTGCGCCATATCTTCAAATACTTCCACTACCAGGCGGTGCTGTATCCCCAGATCAGTTTCCGGCTGATCGTGGATGGAAGCCAGAAGCTCTCATATATCGCCACTGAGGACAGGACGCTGCGCATGGGAGAGGTCTTCGGTTCCACTTTCTTTTCGGACGACATCATACCCGTGGAGGCGGAAAGTGAAGGCTACAAGCTAAGCGGCTACATCTTTGGCCTGGAAGACCGCAGCGACAAGCTGACGGATATCCAGTATACCTTCATCAACGGCCGCTACATCAACGACAAGACCCTGAAGCACAGCATCAAAGCCGCCTACGATCCCTTTATTCTGAAGACCAGGGCTTGGCAGCGCGGTAGCACCCCGCCCTATCTGCTGTTTCTGGACGTTCCGCCCGAGCAGATCGATGTGAATGTGCATCCGGCCAAGCTGGAGGTGCGGTTCCGGGAGCAACAGAAAGTGCATTCCTTCACCCTTTTCACGCTTACCGAAGCACTGAAACGCTATGAGAACGAGAAATTCGCCAGCGCCCGGGAGAAGTTCCATCTGGCCTCCAACGTGCAAAAAGCCACACCCTTGGAGCAATCCATATTCCGGGAACGGGTGGAGGTGCCGCAATTCTCCCAGTACAAGAAGGAATTCGGCAAGCTTTACCAGACTGATATCTTTGGCAGCGCTCCTGAACCGGAAAGCAGGATCACCATCCCCATCGTCAATGAGGAGCGACAAAGCGAGCAGCTGGAGGTCGCCCCTGACCTGCCGAACGATTCCTTCCGGCTGCTGCTGCAGAACGAGGAAGACTACATCAACCCATGGCAGCTGCACAACAGCTATATCTTTATCCAGGTGGAGGATGGGCTGGTGGTGATCGATCAGCACGCCGCCCATGAGCGCATCATCTATGAAAAGTTGATCCAGCGCAGCGAAGGTGCCCCGGCAGTGCGCCAGAAACTGATCATACCACTGGTGATCGATATTCCACCCTATATTGCGGCGGAGATCAGGGGCTTGATCGACCAGAACCTGGAGCTGCTGGAAAAGATCGGTTTCGTGCTCAAAAAGTTCAGCGGAGATTCACTCGTGATCGAGGAAATCCCTGCCGAACTGGATGATTGGCAGGGCGGCAGGATCTTCATCGAGATACTAAAACAGCTGGAAACGGAATTGGAGATCAATAGCGACTTCAGGGATAGCCTGGCCAAATCCATCGCCTGCAAGGCAGCGGTCAAGGCTGGCAAAAAACTGACCCGCAAGGAGATGCTGAATCTGGTCAACAGCCTCTTTGCCTGCCAGATGCCCTATTTCTGCCCCCATGGCCGTCCCCTGATCGTGAAGATGACCCTCACCGAGTTCGAGAAGAAATTTAAACGCCAGCTATGATCCCGCTGATCACTATCGAAGGCGCCACCGCTTCCGGTAAATCGGCACTGGCGCTGGTCTTGGCGGAGGAGCTGAATTCTCAGATCATATCGGCCGATTCACGGCAGGTCTACAAATTCTTGGACATAGGCACGGCAAAACCTTCACCCGAGGAACTGGACAGGGTTCCCCACCATCTGATCAGCATCATCACTCCCGACCAGAACTACAACGCCGGCAGGTTCATTGCCGATGCGGAAACGGTGATATCTTCACAGCAGGCCATGGGTGTTATACCTGTTATCTGTGGTGGCACCGGACTCTATATAGCCTCACTGCTCAAAGGCCTGTTCAGCTTGCCCTCCATTGATATACAAATTCGCCAGCAGTTGGTGGAGCGAATGGAATCGGAAGGCTTGCCAGTGCTGTATCGGGAGCTGGAGACGGTCGATCCCCAGTTTGCCGGCAGAATCAGTTCCAACGATAAACAGCGCATCCTGAGGGGATTGGAGGTGTTTCATGCCACCGGCATCCCCCTGAGCGAACACTGGCAGAAACAGCAGAACCTCCAGCGCTACAGATGCTTCCGGATCCTGCTCGATCTTCCCCGTCCCTTGCTCTATGCAAGGATAAATCAGCGGATCGTGCGGATGTTGGAAAAGGGTCTTCTCCACGAGATAGAAGCTGTGCTAAACAGAGGCTATTCTCCAGACTGTCCAGGACTCAATTCCCTTGGCTATAAAGAATTTATCCCCCATCTGTGTCTGGGGGCCGACTTGTCTCTCTGCCTGGATAGAGCGGCCCAGCACAGCCGCAATTACGCCAAGCGCCAGTGCACCTGGTATCGCAAATACAAGTTTGATTTGACATTGAGCGATCCGGACTTTATCTTATCCAATATCACAGGCAAGGTTAACGCCTGGATTGAGAAGGAAAATTTAGTTTGAGGAACTCATGCGTTTGGTTGCCAAAGTATTCAACCTCGAGATCACGGATGCGGACGTTTTTGGAGAAAGCGCCAAGCTGATCGGAAAGGACTCCGCCCTGGCTCAGCAGCATGCCCTGAACCGGCTGATCGACAGGTGTTTGCTGTTTTATCAAGCCCTGCAAAGCGGCATCGGGGTTAATGACGATGAGTTCGATACTGCCCTGCTGGAAGCCTTGGACGAATCAGACGAGATAAACCTGACGACAGAACAAACCAGACAATTGGAGGAGCGCATCCGCCGCAAGATCATGATCCGCAAATATGTGCAGCAGATCTGCGGCAGGGAAATCCAGATCGCCGAAGACAAGCTCCTGGCTTTCTATGAAGACCAGAAAGAGGTGTTTTCCGCTCCGGAAATGGTGCGTGCCTCGCATATCCTGATCCGGGCAGATGAACCTGAGGCACAGAACAAAGCACTTCAGATCAGAGCCAAGATCATAACCCCTCAGGATTTCACCGATATCTGCAGTTCCTGCTCCCAATGCCCCACCGGAGTGCGTTGTGGTGATCTGGGCTTTTTCCCCAAAGGCAGGATGATCAAAGAGATCGAGGAAGTTGCCTTCGCCCTGGAGGTCAATCAGATCAGCGAAGTGTTCCAGTCCCGCTTTGGTTACCACATCCTGATGATTACCGATAAAAAGACCGGTGGTTCAGTTCCCTACAACGAGATCAAACAGAGCTTGCGTGCCCGGCTGATCCAGTTGGAACGGGAATACTTCCTCATCCGGCACGTGAATGAGCTCCGCCGCCTCCATAAAGACCAGATCATCATCATCGACGGCTCATTCAAACAGGCGCAGTCCTCCTGAGCCATATCCCATAACAAATTCCCATCCTATCTGACCAGTTCCAAGAGCCTTAGTTTCAATTTCACACGCTGGGGATCATCCAAATCCAACTGCTGTTCGAGAAGAACCGAATCCACCAAAGTTCCCGGGCTTTTCTGCATGATATGGATCTCATCGGAAAGGGTGATGGCTTCATCGATGTCATGGGTAACCAGGATCACGCTTAAGGCCAGTTCCTGAGTGATCTGCTTCAACCAGAGCTGAAGCTGCACGCGGGTGATGGCATCCAGAGAGGCAAAGGGCTCGTCCAACAGCAGGAGTTCAGTATCGCACATGCAGGTTCTGAGAAAGGCAGCCCGTTGTTTGAGGCCACCAGAGAGCTGATAGGGAAGGTGGGTGGCGTGTTCCTGCAGCCCAAACACCGGCAACAGTTCCCTGATCCGGATTCTGGCACGCTGGAGGTTGCCTCCTTTGATGCGCACCGGCAACAACACATTATCGGTCAGGGTCAGCCAAGGAAAGAGCAGATCGTCCTGGGGCATATATCCCAGGAATCCGCTCTTGCCGGTGATGGACTGCCCCTTGAAACTGATCTCGCCGGCATCGGGTCTGGTGATGCCTGCCAGCAGTTCCAGGAAAGTGCTCTTGCCGCAACCGCTGCTGCCGATAATGCTCACGAAGCGACCCTGCTGCATGCCGAAATTCACATCCTTCAGGATCAGGCGCGGTTCGCCCTTCAGCAGAAAGGATTTGCTCAGTCCAGCGGTGCGCAGGATTTCCATGATCAGGGCAGGAATTCGTTGGTGAAGAGGTCTTCCGCCTTCACCGGCTCTGTGATGATCCGCCGGGCCTGCATCCAGTCCGCAAAGCGCTGCCACACTTCCGTCTTCTGAAAACCCCACTTTGGAGCATCGGAACGGTATTCCCCGCTGAGGTATTCCATACTAAGGCGCACATGTTCCGGATCCAGGTTTGGATCGGCTTTGGCCAGGATCGCGGCAGCCTTCTGAGGTTCGGCAATGCAATAGTCATAACCCCTGGAAACTGCTTTCACAAAGGATTTCACGAGTTCCGGTTCGGAATTGATCAGCTGTTCGCCGCTGATCAAGACGGGGGTGTAGAAGTCGAAAATAGGGTCCAAATCCCGGATCGGGATATAGTTCAGCTCGATGCCCCTGCGCTTTGCCTGGACGCCGTCCCAGCCATGGTAGATCCATTCGAAATCCGCATCTTTGCCAATGGTGGTGAAGAAGTCATAGACCCCGGAGATCACTTTGAGGGTGGAATAATCGGCAGCGGCAGCTTCCATCAGATGGCGGATGATCTCCAGCTCGGAAGGCCAGCCGGAGGAGCCATAACGCTTTCCGGCAAAGTCCTTTACAGATTCGATCCCGGATTCCTTCAGCGAAGCGAATCCTGAGGTGTTGTGTTGGATGATGGCGGCAATGGATTTGATCGGAATCTTCTCTGAACGGGCGATGGTGACGCTTTCCTGATAGCTGACGCCAAATTCCGCCTGTCCCAGGGCGACGATCTTTTCGGCAGTGTATTCTCCCGGCTGGATGATCTCCACGATCAGACCGGCTTCTTTGAAATAGCCAAGCTCTTGTGCCACATATAGTCCGGTATGGTTGGTGTTAGGTGTCCAATCCAACACCACCCGCAGTTTGCGCAAGCCCTCCGCATCCTTCTGTCCTGCCTTTTTGCAGGATCCTGCCAGCAGGACCAGCAGCAGGCTAAGTGTAAATACCAGCATTTGTTTAAACATGGTAATCCTCCTTTGGATTGTCAAGCCCGGGGATGGTACATCCGGTGGGTTTCGACCAGATATCGGGTGTCCACATGGGTGTAGATCTGCGTGGTATTGAGGCTGGCATGGCCCAGGAGCACCTGCACGATGCGTAGATTCACCCCCGCCTCCAAGAGATGGGTGGCGAAAGAATGGCGGAAGGTGTGAGGCGTGATCTCCTGTTTTAGATTTGCCCTCAAAGCCTCCTTGCGCAAGATCTTCCAGAACCCCATGCGGGTCATTTTACCGCCCCGGTGGTTTAGAAACAGAATGTCTGAGTTTTTAAAATTCAGCAGCACCGGACGCACCTGCGCCAGATACTTATCCAGAAGCTCCGCAACATATTCCAGATATGGAACATAGCGTTGCTTACTGCCCTTGCCCCGCACCAGGATCACACGATCACCATGGTTGAAATCGTGAATACTCAGCCCCAGCAGTTCCGAAATCCTCAACCCTGAGGCATAGAGCAATTCCAGCATCAGTTTGTTGCGCTTCTGAAGTGTGGTTTCCACGGGCAGGCCATTGAGGAAGGCTAGCATGGTGTCCACATCCAGAAAATCCGGTAACTGAAAGCCGGGCTTGATCTTGGGCACCTTGTCAAAGTCCACTTGCACCGCCACCTCATTTTCTGCCAAAAAACCGAAGAACTGTTTCAACGCCACCCGTTTGCGCGCCAGAGAGGTGCTGACCAAGCCCACTTCGCTGAGGCTGGCCATATATTTGACAAGGTGCTCATGCGTATAGGTTTCGATGGGTTTGCTGTCGAAGAGCAGAAAATCCCTGATATCGCGTTTGTAGCTCTCGATGCTGTTTTCCGCCATGCCTTTTTCCACCCTGATGTGATAGGTGAAACTGCCCAAAAGGCTGGCCAGCCGCGGATCGAGAGCTTCCTTAGTCACTGCTGTAGTAGTTTGGCGTCTCTTTGGTGATACGGACATCGTGGGGATGTGATTCTTTCAGGCCGGCGCTGCTGATCTCGATAAATTCGGCTGTTTCCTTCAGGGTTTTAAGATCTGCGGCACCGCAATATCCCATTCCGGAACGCAATCCCCCCATCAGTTGAAAGAGGAAATCCTTCACCGGCCCCTTGTAGGGCACCATGCCTTCGATGCCTTCCGCCACCAGTTTGTTGTCGTCGGCGTCACTATCCTGAAAATAGCGTTCGTGGCTGCCTTGCTTCATGGCGGAAAGGGAGCCCATGCCGCGGTAGCTTTTGAACCTTCTGCCATTGTAAATGATGAATTCTCCGGGGCTTTCATCGGTTCCGGCAAACAGCGAACCGATCATCACGGCATCGGCGCCTCCGGCCAGCGCCTTCACGATGTCGCCGGAATATTTGATCCCGCCGTCGGCGATGATGGGGATGCCGTCTTTGGCTGCTTCGGCGGCGCAATCCAGGATGGCGCTCAACTGCGGAACGCCGATCCCGGCGATCACCCGTGTGGTGCAGATCGAGCCGGGCCCAATGCCGATTTTGACCGCATCCGCCCCGCAATCGATCAGCCAGCGCGTGGCTTTGGCGGTGGCTACGTTTCCGGCGATCACCTCGGCGGAAAGTTTCTTTTTGATCTTTCCAAGCGCTTGGCGGATATTCACCTGATGGCCATGCGCGGTATCGATCACCAGAACATCGGCGCCCTGTTTCACCAGCTCTTCCGCCCGTTCCAGATAGTCTCCGGATACGCCTATTGCGGCACCCACCAGGAGGCGGTTTTTGTTGTCCTGGACAGCGTTGGGATAATCTATGCGTTTCATTAGGTCGCGCACGGTCAGCATGCCAGACAGTCTGAAATCCTCGCTCACGATCAGGAGTTTTTCGATGCGGTGTTTCTGGAGCAGAGTGATGGCCTCATCCATGGAAACGCCCTCGGGAGCGGTGATCAATCTCTCTTTAGGTGTCATGATATCCTTCACCAAGCGCCGGGGATCGGTCTCGAAACGGATGTCGCGATTGGTGAGGATGCCCACCAGCTTTCCCTTGTCCAGAACGGGAAAACCGCCCACCTTGTGCCTGGACTTCAGTTGCAGCACCCTGGCCAGCGTGTCGGTGGGGGAGAGGGTGTAGGGGCTGGTCACCACACCGCTTTCGGCGCGTTTGACCCGATGGATTTCCTCCGCCTGGGCAGCGATGGAAAGGTTCTTGTGGATGATGCCGATCCCTCCTTCCCGGGCCAGGGCGATCGCCATGGCGGATTCCGTAACCGTATCCATGGCGGCACTGAGCAGCGGTATCTTCAGATTGATGGTGGCTGTGATGCGGGTTTCCAGCGAAACCGAATTCGGCAGGATTTTGGAGTGCTGCGGAACCAACAGCACGTCGTCGAAGGTGTAGGTTTTGCGTATGTTCTTCTTCATCTTGGACTCCATGAAATTTCCACTAATTCTCACTCTGGCAATATGTCAAGGACTTTACGCCCGCTGGTATGGAGCAGCATCCGCAGCTGCCAATGGTGGTGCTCAAACCCTTCTCAATCTGCCATCTCCGAGAGTTTCTTCACTTTCTGCTCTTTCCCTATAGCCTTAATCAAGCGTTAATCAAGCCTTAATCAAGCGTTAATTGTTAACGCTTGATTAAGGCTTGATTAACGCTTGATTAAGGTTTTCACAAGAGGAGGAAGAAAGATGGGGTGGGCAAAATTGCAGGATTGAAAAGGGTTGAAAAGGATTACGCAGTGACAAACTGCTGCCAGAATTTCCCATTCTGATTGGGTTCTGGCGATGCACATGGATCAGACCCCAAAGCTGACCCAAATCTGAAATGCAAGATCAGGGCAGACTTGGATTTTCCGCTCCTCATCCCACAGGCTCGGAAGCAGCTTGGGTAATGGCATTGAAAAAACTCTTGACGGTTTGGAGCATGTTTCCGAAAGTTGGAATCATAGTTTTTTAATAACCTTATCCCAAGGCGGAGAGAAGATGAAAAAGCTGCTGATTGCATTTATACTGAGCGCTTGCCTGGCCATGGCAGGTGCGGTCATCACGGAAACCGCTTCTTTGCGGAATTTCCTGTATGGCACCGAACCCAATACGCAATATGACAATTGGGTATCGCATCTGGCGGAGGGTATCGCTTCGGCGAATTACAACCTTTATGCGCCTTATGACCGGCAAACCAATGGATTCGGGGATTTCAACATCCCCAGTGTCAGCGAGACCCAATATTGGAACAACATGCTGGATTTGTTTCTGGCAGCGGATTATGATGGTGCGCAGGCGGTGCTCGACAACGGCGGAGCGCCTTATCAGATCGTCCAATTCAACGATACCGACACCGGACGCATCTATTATATGATCCGCGAGCTGCCCGATATGGGCTATTACGACGATAATGGCACGCCGGATCCCTATGATGACGAGATCGGAGCCTTTGATTATGGCTGGGGGCTGTTCATCTACAATCCTCAGGGTACGCGTCCCATTATAGTAACCGTTCCTCATCCCTGCGACGATTTTCCCACTCCAGCCATCGGATTGCTGGCTTTCCAGACCTGGAACGCCAAATTCCTGCTGATCAACGGTGCCGGGCGGGAAGTGAAATGGAGCAACATCCCTCCCTATACCAATGCCAAATCCATATCCGATCCCACCCGCTATGCCGGCCATCCTTTCCATCTGGCCTATTTGAAATTCGCCGATCAGGTGCGCGCCGAATTCGGATGGCGTGAGTTTTCCGCCCAGATCCATACCTGCGATTGGAACCGCTATCCCAACGATTCCAGTTGCCAAATCTCCGCTGGTTACAACAAAAACTGCCCCAATCTCCCCATCCGTGACCTGTCGGTTCTGAAGCATGACCTGATCAACCGTGGCCGGCATGTGATGCTGCCCGCCAATACCGTCGGCATGCACGACACGGTGTATCTGAACGATTATTATGGCGTGAGCTATTCCGTCCATGAGTTCATCTTCACGGACGGCGAACACACCTATCCCGTGAACAACAACATCACCCTTCCCGCCTATTCCCAAAACAACCAGATGCTCCACACTCTGAGCGGCTGGAACGACTATGACTCCTATGAACCCTTCTTCCATATCGAGATGGACGAACTGCCCAATCTCTACCTGGAAACCCAGAACACCTACCACTGGTTCTATGGCTGGAACGAAGGGCTCCAAAAATGGGATTTGGACAACCTGTTCACCCATTTCCTCAGCTACTATTCACTTTGGGTATACGATCTGGAGACGCTGCTGGACGAAATGTTCGCCATGAATGATGGCCAGGCACCAACCACCCCCACCGACCTTACAGTGCTGAATCAATCCCTGAACAGCGTTACCCTGGGCTGGAACCGCAGCAGCGACTATGACTTCGACACCTATGAAGTGCTGTTTGCCACTGAACCCATTGGCTTTGACAATTTCGCCATCTTCAACCGCAGCAATTCCAGCCTGCTGGCTTCCCAAGCCAGCGAAGCGGTTACCGTCACCGGTTTGAACAACGCCAATCACTACTATTTCCGCTTGCGGGCCAAGGATAAAAATGGCAACTACTCCGAAATGAGCAATCAGGTGGACACCATCCTGGCACCGGCTAATATCACCACGTTTACCGCCCATGGCATGGACAGCAGCGTCCGCCTCTACTGGCAGGTGGGGGGGCAGACCAACAATCAGGGCTTCTCCGTGTATCGGAAGCAGGGCACCAGTTTGTATCAGATGCTGGATTCCTGGGAAACCAATCCTGAGCTCACCAATCCCACCGCCTCCACCTTTGTATGGTGGGATTATAATGTGGACAACGATGAAGATTACACCTATATGATCAGTTCCACGAATCAGAACGATCAGGAATTCTTCTACAACTATCCCAAAGGCGCCTCCCCACGCCAGATCAAGTATATTACCATCAGCAACCTGAGCGCCACCCTGGTGGATTCCATCGCCTTTGGCATCAATCCCTATGCCACGGACGGCAACGACAATTACTTTGACCAAACCAAGGGAAACCCCAGCTCCACCTATGTGTGGAACGCTTTCTGGCAACCCTACTGGGGCAACAACGGCACCCAGCTTTCCCGTGAGATCAAGGGATTCTATGACCTGGACAGCCAGATGAAGACCTGGACCATGCGCACACGATCCGACCAAATAAACGAAACCATCAGCATCAGCGCTTCCGGGGATTTTGGCAGGGCGGAGAAGCTCTGGCTGCTGGATAGCGGGAACGGCACCTATCATGACCTGCTGACCGGTCCCTACCAATATACCAATGGCAACTCCAACATCCGCACTATGACTCTCTACTGGGGAAATATGCAGCCCCGGGTGTATGTGTCCTCCCAACCCAACCGCGTGGTTCAGGGTGGCAGTACCATCAATTTCAGCTGGAGCTACCAGTTTCCTTTCCTGATCGAACATGTGGAGCTTTCCATCATCAACGATACGGACAGCCTGCTGGTGAGCGCACTGCTCTCGAACGCCAATACCTCCTTTTCTTATCAGGTTCCACAGACTGCTGAGATGCAGAATTGCCGCCTGGCGATCGATGTGGTTGCTGTGGATGGTATCCGCACCCGTTTCTGGTCGGACTACCGTTTTGCGCTGGTTCCCCTGATGGTTATGGCCTACAATGAACCGGGCTGGAAAACCCGCTCCAATCCCTGGACCACGGCTGGCATGACCCTGGAACAGGTATTTGGGCCTGGCTCCACCGGTTATGTGGCTGGTTTTGGCGGTCCTTGGGTGCCGGCCACCGATTTCGAATTCGGGACAGCCTATTGGGTGCACAATCCAGAGGTGAATTTCTTCACCAGCACCGATCCCATCCAGAGCGGTGAACTGAGCTTCCCGCTGCTGCCGGGCTGGAACTTCATTCCCAATCCCCATCTTTGCTCCTATGAACTTAGCAACATCCGCTTCGAGATCATGGGCAACCTCTTCCGGTTCAGCGAATTGCTGTCTCAGCAGTTGGTCTCCAGCGCGGTTTATGTGCTCCGGGACAACGCCTATCTGCCGGTGGACCGGATCGAACCCTTTGAAGCCCTGCTGATCAAGTATTACGGCTCTGCCGACCTCAACCCGATGATCACCTTTGTCCCGTTTTATGAGTCGCCATCCTTCGCCCCGCCACCGGATATCTGGAATCTGTCCCTCCGGGCGGAACAGGCAGGCGAGGTGGCTGGTCTGAAACTGGGCGCTCATCTGCTGGCCACGGATAATTATGACTTTCGGCTTGACCTGCCGGCACCACCAGCACCTCCCTATGAGAGGCTTGATCTTTGGTTCCCGGTTGCAGACGATGATACCACAGCTCTGGAAACTCGCCTGATTAGCGATTTGCGGACAGATTTCACCGCACCCGAGCAGGAAAAATTCTATAACTTCAAGCTGCTGGTTTATGCTACCGATCCGGTGGAATTCAGCTTCGATCAGACCGATATCCCCGATGGCTGGCAGATTTTGATGATGCTGAATGAGACACCTCATTATGTGGGCAGCCTGCCCAGCTTCACCTGGACCCCTTCCGAAACCGGTACCTACGATGGTTACATCCGGGTAAGCAATTACCAGGTGGGAAATTCCGATCTGGTGCAGGGTCCTTTCACCGGCTTGGTAGCCTATCCCAATCCCTTCAATCCGGAGGTGAACATTGCTTTCAACCTGTTCCAGAGCGAAAAGGTGAGTGTGGACATCTATAACCTGCGGGGCCAGAAGGTCAAAACCCTGGTTAATAACAACCTGTCCGGCGGTTCCCACATCCTGCGTTGGGATGGCAGAGACCACAACGGACGCGGTGTAGCCAGCGGGGTCTATTTCGCCCGGGTGCAGACCAACCGCAAGACCCAGATCATCAGGATGATGCTGATGAAATAGTATCGATATCAGAAGAGCAATTTGGGGTGAGCGATTTGGTCGCTCACCCCATATTCTTTCCAGGTGGAAGCTCTTCCGCTTGACAGGGAATGAAAAAACCGGGCTGAGTTCAGCCCGGTCAATT
Source organism: uncultured Candidatus Cloacimonadota bacterium (assembly GCA_964631665.1). Classification (GTDB taxonomy): domain Bacteria; phylum Cloacimonadota; class Cloacimonadia; order Cloacimonadales; family Cloacimonadaceae; genus Syntrophosphaera. Next base: position 18,350 of record CAZVXK010000019.1, read on the forward strand.
CATTCACAATAGTGTCCGGATCAGGGGAAATAAATCTGCAGCGTGGTGCCCACCAAATAGTTCTTTGTGTCGTTATCATGCATACCCACGGCAGCGTAACCGCTCAGGGTCATGATATCAGGGATCACGTGATACTCCACCCCGGCATTCACTTCAAAACCAGTATCCAACAGCAGTCCACCAGCGGCGAAAACCTTCAGATTGTCCATCACCGGGGCTTTGGCAAAACCCACGAGGGATAGAAAAGTGTCGGCATTGCCGCTGTAGCCATCGTTCCAGTAAAGATTTACACCATCGTGATGGTAGCCATAGCCATAGATATAGAGGCCGTTCTGATAGTAGGGAGAGAGGACAGTGAGACCATTCTTGGTGGCGAAGAGTGCATCCACGCCAGCTTCGATCACATCCAGATCAGCGCTTAATCTGGCCGCTGCCCCGAATCCTATTTCATCATCGATCGGGGAAGGATTTATCTGGTAGTCGGCAAAGGGGACAATGTCCACGGTCAGGGGATCCATTGCCATTGTGAAATGGGGCATGAAGGTGATGTTGCCGGTATCGGTCAGGTCATCCCTGCCATACATCAGATAGGCACCCCAATCGACGGGATTCTTGGATTTAAGGTGGATCATGAAATAGTTCATATCGTCAGAATTGGTAAAAATCCTTTCCAGCAGCTTCATCCAGGCAGCCTCAACCTGGAAACCCTGCATATCGTCAATGCTGAGTAGGATGCCGGAAAAGCTGTCATCCAAGATCAAGCTACGATGGTCGGCCCAGTATTGCTGACCAACCCGGACATTAGCCTCGATGGCTTGGATCCGATAATCGATATAAAGCTCATAGGTTTCCACATTCATTGCGCCAGTGCTCAGGGCTCCGCCCCATCCACCCCAAACGATGTCGCCGATCTCGAACAAGGCACGGAATTTGAGTCCATCAAACAGCTCTGAATTGATCCCCAGGCGAGCCCGGTTGTCAACATGCCCCCCATCCCTTTCTGCCGCATTGTTGTAGGCGGCAGCCCGGGTGCGGTTCTCACCGTCGAAATCAAAGTCGATTGCGGCCAGCAGGCTGACCAGCAGCAAGGGTAGCAGAATCACGACTAGTTTTTTCATCTTTTTACTCCTTTGTGGGTTTTATACTTATATGATAAAGAATTAGCTCTGCTCTGGCAAAAAGAAAATCAGAACTTAAGCATATCAAGGTGAAGTTCGTTCTGCATGATCTGGATATCTCTCTGCAAATTTGGGATGATGGGAACCCCATACTTTCTGACCTCAAGTTCCTTCTCATATTCCTTTTCGCCTGCCACATAGATGCGTTCACAGCCAGGAAAGAGCTTGGAGCGTTGTAGTTCACGGCAGATAGCGCCGCAGGTTTTCTTGAATTCAGCTACTTCCGTAAAGAAAACAATGTTGATCGCCAAGAAGAAATGTCCCAGCCGGTAGGGAGCCGGCTTTCCGGCTTCGTCCTGTCCCAGCAGACCGTTCAGGTAGCTGCCCTGCTGCAAGGCTGCGCAGAGGATTTCCACCATGGTGGATAGCCCATAGCCTTTGTGGCTGCCGGAGAGCTCATCGGTGCCACCGATGGGCAACAGGGAGGCGGTTTGTTTGACCAGGTCGGTCAGCAACCGGTTTGTATCAGTGTGTTCTTTACCCTCCAGGTCGATCGCCCAGCCGGAGGGGGTCTCCTTTTCCTCGCGGGCATATTGCTCGATCTTGCCTCTCTGGGAAATGGAAGTGGCGGCGTCGTAGATGAAGGGGAAATCCAGATCGGTGGGCGCACCGAAACAGATGGGATTGGTGCCCAATAGCGGCTGCACGCCATGGGTGGGGCAGACACTGGGACGGGCATTGGTGAAGGTGAGGCCGATCATGTCCCTGCGGGTTGCCATTTCAGCATAGTAGCCGCAGATGCCATAGTGGGTGGAATTTCGCACCGCCACGGCACCCAGTCCATACTTCTCCGCCCTGTCCAGGGCGGTTTCCATGGCTTTGTAACCGATCACATGTCCCATGCCGTGATTGCCGTCCCACACCGCGGTGGCATATTTATCCCGGATCACATCTATCTGTGTAACAGGCTGTTGGATTCCAGCCTTGATCCGGTCGTAGTACATCTTCAGCCGTCCGATGCCATGGGATTCGATGCCTTTGAGGTCGCTGGCGATCAGGATATCGGCACAGATCCTGGCATCGGCAGCCGGCACTCCGATCCGGGTGAAGACCTCCAGCATGAAGTCCTTGAGCACATCAATGGGTAAACGTAACATTGTTCCTCCTTACAGATTGGAAAAGACCACCGATTTCAGAGGTGGGAAGCCGTTGAAACTCACAGAACTGTAGCTCTGGGTATAGGCTCCGGTGGTGAAGATATACACCCGGTCTCCGGGTTGAGCGGTTTCCGGCATGTGGTATTTATAGCTTTCATACATGATATCCATACTGTCGCAGGTGGGGCCTGCCAGGATCACCTCATCCGCCAGGCCTTCGTGGGGAAAATAGATGGGAAACTTGATGGATTCATCGATGGTTTCGATCAAACCGCCGAATTTACCCACATCAAGGAAGACCCATCGATAGAGGTTGTTCTTGGCCTTGCGGGTGATGTTGATGATCTCGGATACCAGGATTCCTGCATCGGCAACCAGCGAGCGTCCCGGCTCCATGATCAGTTGGGGGAGGTTGTCCCCAAAGTCCTCACGGATGAAGCGCATGATCTCATCGGCATATTCCTGCACGGAGAAAGTGGAATCCACATAATTGGCGGGGAAACCACCACCGATATTGATCATCTTCAGTTCAATGCCTTCCTCTGCCACTGCATCGAACAGGTATTTACAACGGGCGATGGCATCGTCCCATTGGCCGATGTCGCGTTGCTGGGAACCAACATGGAAGGAGATGCCCCAGGGGATCAGGTCCAGGTCGGCGGCTTTGATGATCAGGTGATAGAGCAGGTCGGAATGGGCGCCGAACTTGCGTGAAAGGGGCCAGTCGGCACCAGTGCCCTCGGTCAGGATGCGGAAGAAGACCTGGGCCCCGGGAGCATGCTTGGCGATGTTTTCCAGGTCATACTCGCTGTCTGTGGCAAAGAGGCGCACACCCTGCTCATGGAAGTAGCGGATGTCCAAGGTCTTTTTGATCGTGTTGCCATAGCTGAGCCGTTCGGGCGGGATGCCCAGACGCTTCATCTGGTCAAGCTCATAGCGTGAGGCAAGGTCAAAATTCGAGCCCAGCTCATACAGCCTGCAGATAACCTCATCCATGGGATTGGCTTTCACGGCATAGTAGATCTGGGAAAGTGGCATGCTGGCATGCAGTTCCTGATACTTGGCCTTCACCAGGTCCAGATCAATGATCAGCACCGGGGTTTCGAGCTGGTCGGCAAAGCTTCTGATCTGTTCAAAGCGGGCTGGATCCATGTAGCGTGCCAGGTTGAAATGATAGGGGTCTTTATACACTGAAAGCCTCCTGATTATAGCTTATAGGGTGAAAAGAGCTGCGGCTTCGTTCAAGACATAAACTCCCGTTTCCAGAGCAGGAACATCACGGCAGTCCAGATCTGGCGGCTGTGGTCATATTTCTCCTGCTGGTGCTCGATCAGAAGGCGCAGCAGGTACTTGGCATCGATCCATTCGTCGGTGGCCACCTCTTTGACCAGATCGCGCACCGGGACGAAGAACTCTTGCCTCAGCCAGGCCCGCAGCGGCACCGGAAAGCCCAGCTTACGCTTGTCCACCACATGCTTGGGCACCACATCGCTGAAGGCCTGGCGCAGCACATATTTGGTGGTGCCATGGCTCAATTTGTGTTTGGCGGGTAGTTTGGTAACGGTCTTCAGCACCTCGATATCCAAGAAAGGGACCCGCAGTTCCAGCGAATTAGCCATGGTCATCTTATCCGCCTTCATCAGGATATCCCCCGGCAGCCAGGTGTGGATATCGATGAATTGCATCCGGGTGGGATCGTCAAAGCCTTGGCAGCGTTCATAGAAAGGAGCGGTAACCCGGGTGGCATCGCAGGCACCCTTGACGAAGGTCCGGTCCAGTTTGGTTATGAAGGGCTTTTCGGTGGTGGGGAAGATATTGGCGTTGCCGAAGAAGCGCTGCTCCAAGGGTGTGCAGCCGCGCATGATGAAACTGCGTCCCCTCAAGCCCTTGGGCAGCAAAGAGGCGGATGAAAAAAGCAGGGGTTTAAGTGCTGAGGGCACATAGCGGAAGGGCTTCAGAGATATGGGCTCATGATAGATGTTGTATCCGCCAAAGAGTTCGTCCGCGCCTTCTCCGAAAAGCACCACGGTGATATACTCTTTTGCCATCCGTGCCAAGAAGTAAAGCGAGATGGCGGAAGGATCAGCCACCGGCTCATCCTGATGCCAGACCAGTTTGGGCAGGGCATTCCAATATTCCCGTGGAGTTATGGTATAGGCGTGATGATTGGTGCCCAGGCGTTTGGCTGTTTCCTGCGCCACATCCAGTTCGCTGTAATCCTTCTCCACATAGCCCACGGAAAAGGTGTGGATGTCCTCATATTGTTTGAACAAAGCGCAGATGATGGAGGAATCCACTCCCCCGGACAGAAAAGCGCCACGGGGCACATCGCTCATCCGGTGTGCCTTGACCGAGCCATCCATCACGCTGCGCAGTTCCTGGGCAAAATCCTCCACCGACCGTGAATCATCCGGTTCAAAGACGATCTCGTGGTATTTGCTGATCTTCAGACCGCTCTGATTCAACACAAAGCAGGAGGCGGGAGGGAGTTTGCTGATGCCGGCGAACATCGTCTCCGGCTCCGGAACATATTGGAAAGTGAGGTAATTCAGAAAGGCGGTGGGGGAGATGGAGCGCTTCAGCTCAGAATATTCCAGCAGACTCTTGATCTCCGAGGCAAAGACATAGCCGCTGGCGGTTTCGGCGTAATACATGGGTTTGATGCCAAAATAGTCCCTGGCACCGAAGAATGCGTTCTTTTCCTTGTCATAGATAATGAAGCTGAACATACCCCGCAGCCGGCTCAGGCACTGGCTCCCCAGCTCTTCATAGAGATGGAGGATGACCTCGGAATCGGTTTGGGTGCGGAACTTATGCCCCTGGGCCTCCAGGGTTTCCCGCAGCTCCAGGTAATTGTAGATCTCGCCGTTGAAGATCAGCCACTTGCTCTCGTCTTCATTGGGGATGGGCTGCCGGCCCGTGCTCAGGTCAATGATGCTCAGCCGGCGGAAACCCAGCCCGATGTTGGTGTCGGTGTAAAAACCGCTGTCATCCGGACCCCGGTGCGCCATCACAGAGGTCATCCGCTCCAAGAGCTCAGTTGAAACCGCTTCATCCCGCTTATGATAAACTGCTGCTATTCCGCACATACTGTGGCAATCTCCTTTAGCCGGTCTGGATCATCATGCTATTTAACCATCCTTCGGGAAAGACTGATCTGTCAAGAAAAAACAGCACTGTGTAGATCAGTATTCCGGACGGCTCTGATTGAGGCGGCTGAGTTGCTGGCGGAACTTGGGGGAGAAGATGCTGTCGGGATTGGATTTGAGGAATTCCCGGGCCAGGCGCTGTTCCAGCAAGGGATCCTTGATGAGCGTAAGTTTGAGCAGGGCAGCATATTCAGCGCAGATACCGTCCTCCCACTCTCGCTGCAGGATCTCCAGGGCCCGGCTCTGGTCTGCCAACAGGATGCTCCATTCCACCGCCAAAATCAGCAATTCCTCATCCCCGGTCCGGGCAAACAGACTCAGCAGCGAATCCACGGCAGCGCCATCCTGCAATTGCATCAGGCGGTAGGCCTGGAAAAAGATCTCCCGGTCCGCGCCCTGCAGGCCAAGCACGAACATCATCAGATAGATGGAATCGTTCACATATTTTCCGGAGGGGTACTGGATGATGTATTCGTTCATCAGGCTGTCGGCGAGCTCGGTTTCCCCCTGCATCAGATAGGCCGTGAAGCGCAGGAAATTACGGGTTTCAAAGTGATTCTTATCCGTGATGGAAGCCAGCCTTTGATGTGCGGTGGCATAGTCCGCTGCACTGATATTCAGACGGGTCAGCGCCAGCTCGATTTCCTGGGTTTCGGTATTGTTGCGGCAGAACTGTTTGGCTTCCTGCAGCCAATTCACCGCGGCGGGGATATCCTTGTGAAGGGCGATGCTGTTGTCCGCCATCAGTTTGCGGGCGTTCAGGTTCACCGGGCTGCGCAGGCGGTTGCGGGGTTCCAGCAGCAGCGAATCGCCAATGATCTGTTCCAGCAGCAACTTGGTTTCATCATGCCGGCGGTTGCGGAACTGGATCTGCGCCACCCTGAAGCGGTGTTCGTTGCTCCTGATCGGATCAGAGGTGCTATCGCTCAGATAGGCAAAGGCAGGCAACGCCACTTCATCATTTAACGCCAGATACTGGTCCTCGGCAAAGCGCAGCAGCTTGTCCTCCGGCAGCAGTTTATAGATCTCCAAAGCTTCTTCGTGGCGTCGTTGGGAGATCAGGGCATTGGCATACAACTCATTGATGATCTGGCTGTTGGCTTCCTTTGCCTGCTCCCCGACCACGGCAATCATGGTGCTGTCCTCGCTGAGGATGGTTTTCACCTGGTTGTTGATGAAGAACAGGTTGGCGGGGTTTTTATCCAGAAAGCGCAGATATTCTTGCAGCGCCAAGGTGAACTGGCGGAAATTGAGCGCCGTGTTGGCGATCTCCAGCATGAACAGCTCGTTGTTGTTATGTTGCTGCCGTGCTTGCTGATAGAGCTGCAGCACCTGCTCAAAGAAGCCGCGCCGTTCAAAATAGGAGGCCAGGATGCGGTAGGCGTTCTGGTTGTGGCGCTGCTCCTGCAGATAGGCCTGGCCCAGCGTCCAGGCGGGATCGGGCTTGCCTTGCATGATCAGCAGCTGGATCTCCAGTTCCGCCACCTGGTTGGGAAACAGCGCGCGGCGATATTGCTCCAGCGTGCTTTCCGCCTTGTCCAGTTGCGAGGTTTGGAAATAGATCTGCATCAGTTGCAGCACGCTGTTGTTGTCCGTGGGATAGCGTTCCAGGATGGTTTTGAACAGTTCCTCGGCGTCGCTGAACTGCCTTCGGGCCAGGAACTGGTAGGCCTGCTGGGAGAGGATGTCCTTTTCGGAATATTGCGCCTGGACGGCAGCTGTCCCGAGCAGGAACAAGATCGTGATCAACAGGAGCTTGCGCATCATTCAGCCCGGTCGTTCAGCAGCTTGAGATAGCGGAGGATCACCTGTTGGTAGGAAGGGGGGAAGAGGCGGTAGCTGTCATCCAGCATGGCTTTGCGGCGCAGGCTTTCCACATCGGTGGCGGTGGTGGCGCCCAGCAGTTCCGGATCGGCGGTCTCGCCTTTGCGGCGTTCGCTGAATTCTCGCTTGTTGATGGAGCGTTGGGCATCCAGCAGGCGGGAGATGATGTTGTCCTGGCGTTGGAGCAGATCGGGCGAAAGCTGGTTGTTGCGCAGTTGGCGGGATACCGCTTCGGCTTCCTCGATGATCTGTTTGATGGCATTGCCCTGTTTCTGCGCCTCCGGATTGTTTTGCAGGGCTCGTTTCAGGTTTTCCACCAACCTCTGCTGGTCGCTGGCCAGTTTCTGGATCTGCTGCTGGAGGGCGGCATCCATGCGCCCGCCCTGTTGCTGCAGTTGCAGCATCAATTGTTCGGTCAGCATCATCATCGCCATCTGTTCCTGGCTCATCTGCTGCAGCATTTGCATCAGGGATTGCATTCCACCGCCCCCGCCCGAGCCGGCGGAGGGATTGTTCAGAACCTGCATCAGGTCATAGATCATCAGGTTCACGCCCTTCTGGATGTTGTTCAGCTGCTCCGGGATGCGGGTATACTGGAGCTCGTTCACATTGATGAAGATCTCGCGGTAGGCCTGATTGGTGTCATTCAGATCGAGGAAAAACTTGGGTGGGATGAACATCGTGACCTGCGGAATGCTGAACAACCGGTTCAGGGAGAGCTGGATCCCTTCATAGTGGGCGATGAGGTCGGAGATGATATGATAGGGGTCGCTGCCATAGCGGGAGCGCAGTTCCTCGTGTTTTTTGGAAAAGATCAGCAGCTCGCGGATGGCGTTTTCCATGGCGATCTTCACCTCGCGTTGGCTGCTGCCGCCCATCGAACTTTTCATTTCCGCCATGCGCATGGTAAAACGCCGCATCTTCTGCAGCGCTTCCTGCATGCTTTGCATGGCGGCGGAGCGCTGATTCTGCATCAATTGCTGCTGGCTTTGGCTCATGTCCTGTTGCATGCCGCTCTGCTGCATCTGTTGCATCAATTCCGCCAGTTCCTGCTTGATCTGCCTGTCCTTGTTCGGATCCAGCATTTGATCCAGATTTTTCAGTTCCTGCATCAGGTTCTCATATTTGTCGCTGATCGCCTGCTGATCCTGCGCCAGTTTCTCTGTGGATTGCTGCATGTCGCCGGCTTTGTCGTGCAGGGCGGATTGCATCTTCTCCATTTCCTGGGAGATCTGCAATGCCTTTTCCATCGCCTGTTCCTTTTTGATGCTTTCCAGCAGTTGCAGGGTCTGTTCGATCCTCTGGCTGAAATCCTCCATCGAAAACTTGAAATTCTCCATCGCCTTGCGCAGCGCCTCCGGATCGAGGTTTTGCAGGGATTGGCTGAAGCGCTCCAAAGCCTTCTGCAATTCCTCGGTGCTGATCTCCTGCATCAGCTCCTGGATGCGTTGCATTTTCTGCAGCATTTCCTGCGAGATGGCGTCGTTCATCTGCATTTTGTCAATCAGTTGTTGAAAGTCCTCCGCCACATTTTCCACTTGGTCGCTCAGCTGCTCCTGCTTGGACAGCATATCTTCCAGCTGTTTCTTGTCCTCCCATTTCAATTCGTTGTCCTTCAGAAGTTCGCGGCGCTTTTGCTCAAAATCCCGCTGCAGGTCTTTGGATTGCTGCAGGGCGGATTGCAGTTCGCCGGTCTTGAGGTTTTCCTGGCGCTCGATCTCACGGTAGATCTCCTCGATGGAGGGAAACCGGGCCTTATATTTGGCGCTTTGGGCACTTTGGCGGTCGGGTGAGTTGTCGAACACCTCCGCCCAGTAGGTAACCACATCTCCCGGCAGCAGGCCCATTTCCTTCAAATCGAAGGTGTAATCCATGGTGAAGAGTTTCGAGGTGATCAGCGCCTGCAGGATCGTGGATTGGGGTGGATTGGCGTTCAACTGGTAATGCAGGGTCAGGTTGCTCAGCCCGAAATCGTCATTGGCAGTGATGATCAGGGGCAGCAGTTGGTTCTGGTTCAGGGTAACGTCCTCGCCGGGGAAGATGATCCTCACCTCCGGTGGATTATCCGGAATGATGGAAATCGTCTTTTCCTCCGGCTGCGATTTCCTGCCCAGTTCGTCGGTCAGTTCCAGATACCAGCTCTGCGGGGCGATGATCCTCAGGCGGGTGCTAAAGTTTTGATTGTCAATGGCTTGCATTTCAGTGGCACTACCATCCGCGAAGCGCATCACCGCCGCTTTGACAGCAATGTTGCTGCCGATGGAAAGGATCACCTCACTGTGCTTGAAAGCCTCTATATTCCCATAGCTGAGGGTATCGATCATGCTGCTCAGGCCTGTGTAGGCTGGATACTTATAGTTTACTTCCCAGCGGCGAACATAGGGTTCGTCCAGACAAACGATGTGGAAGGTGTCCGAACGGGCTACCTCATTCTGCACATAGTAATCGATCGAATACTCCAGGGCATTGAAGGTATAGCTGTTATCCGTCATCGCCAGTTCCCGCCACTGGGTGTCCCAACGGTAGAACAGACGGTGCTTCAGCCGCGGATCGGGATTCAGCACCTTGATGATGAGCTGCTGGTTTCTGCCGATGGTCAGATTGCCGGGGCTGAGCTCGATCGTGTCTTTATATTGGATCGCCTCCGCTTGGTTGGTATAGAATTGGCGGAAGGCAAAGCGGAAATCCTGCCAGGAAAATGCCCACAGGCTGGCGATGCCTGCCAGCACGAAGATGATCGCGAACCACTGGGCCGGCTGATAAAGCCTTGGGAAACGGTAGGGTTCGCTGTCCAGCCGCCTGCCCGCCTGCCAGGCCAGGGCGTCTAAAACCGCCTCGGACTCATTCTGCTGCTTTAGCTCATAGAGGTTCTGGTAGAGGTCGTCCCGGTATTCGATCTGCCGGTCCAGCCAGCGTGCCGTCTTCAATTCCGTATAGTGGCGTCGGTAGGCTTCCAGAAAGAAATAGATGATGATCAGGATGAGCAAAATGCGGATCGCCACATTCAGATAGACCAGTGCCAGGGACTGCGCCGGAAGGTTCAGCCAGGCCATGTAGTAGAGGTGCAAACCCACCGCAAAGCACAGCGCTGCAATGATCAAGGCGCGCAGGGCGATCTGCAGGTTCAAACCCCTTCGATAGCGGACCAGATGGTTCAGGAATTCGCTCATAGCATCATTTCTCTTTATCGATATCAAGTTCAGAAAGCCCCGTATTTCGTCAAGCAGGAAATGTTCTGGCTCTATCTGCTATATATATGAGAGGATAATACAAGACTGGGTGACCATTATTTGCTTGTATGAAGATATATCACTATTTTACAATGTTATCCATGATCAATGCCCGTTTCTCTCATACATGGCTCCCGTTAGCAATACGGAATCATTACGGAGTCATTACGGAGTTAATCCGTAATGACTCCGTAATGATTCCGTATTGGTCA
>CAZVXK010000020.1:0-28306 GCA_964631665.1 uncultured Candidatus Cloacimonadota bacterium
ATCAAGCTGCTATGGATACCCAAGACCAGTATCAGGAGTCTGTGGAACGGACATCCCTGAGTGTGGATCAGCTTATCGAGAAACACCGGGAGATCTCTTTCAGTATAGATTATGTGGAAGCCAAACGCAGACTGCGGGAGATACACAAAGAGATTGACCAGTACAACAACACCCTCAAGCAGATGGAAACCGGACTGGTTATAGTGGGTGCCGATTACTGGGACAGGCATCGGGAACGCTTGATCGAGAAACAGCAGCTTGAAGCCCGCATCGCAGCCGATGATGCCGAAGCCAGACGCCAGTTCAACAAAGAACGTACCCGGATCGAGACCGAAGCTACCATGACAGGCATAGCCCTGCTTGAGTATAAGCTTGCCTATGAACGCCAGCATTATCGTGAGCTTGGTGCTGTAACGGCTGAGAATGCCGATGAGCAGATAGCTACCCTGCAGAGGATCAAGAACCTTGAATCTTCGCTCAATCAAGCCAGGCAGAAGGAACTCGACAGCTTGTCTCAGATGCAGCAGAAGTATAGCCTGCTTGTGATCGAAGATGCAGTCAAACGCAAGCAGCGTGAGCTTGAGATACAGCGGGATAGTGAGCTTGCCAAGGCTCAGGCTTTGGGTGCCTCTGAAGAGACGCTTGCCAACATCAGACGCTACTATAGTAATGAAGCTACCCGCATTGAGCAAGATGGCATTGCTACGCGTAATCGTCTCATGAAAGCAGAAGCCCGGGATCGGGAGCGTATAGCATCGGAAGAGCGTAACCGTCTTCAGGAGATAAGCGATACCAGAGTCGAGTTTGTTAGAAGGCAGTTGGAACTCAGCGACAGAACCTGGGATGCTGAGCTTATGTCCATCGACTACTATTATGCCAGACGCAAGGACAAGCTGCTTGCCGCAGGCTTTACGGAAGAGCAGATCACTCAGCAGACCGAGATGGCAAAAGCCCGGATACGGGAGCAGTATGAGCTTCGTAACCTGCAAGGTGCCCAACAGATCATGCGAGACCTTGCCAAGACCAGTGAGATCTTCGGCAAGAAAGGCTTTGCCATGTGGAAGACCTTATCCATCGCCAGTGCCATGATCGATACTTATGCAGCCGCAACCGCAGCCTACAAAGCTATGGTCGGCATTCCCATCGTGGGTCCCGGTCTTGCCGTAACCGCTGCAGCAGCAGCCATAGGAGCAGGGCTTGCCAATGTAGCTGCTATCCAGGCAACAGAACCGCCAAAGGCAGAGTCTGGCGGTCTATTAGTCGGCAGGTCGCACAATGAAGGTGGTATCCTGATTGAAGCCGAGGGTGACGAGTATATAACTGCCAAAGACAGAGTGAGAGCATTAGGTAGAGGACTATTCGACTTCCTGAACTTTGCTCCTCTGGAGAAGGTGAAGCTTGCCTTTGCCGGTATGCCTGTTCCCTCAGTGCCTATTCCACAGTCTGTGGGTTCATATTATGCCTCTGGTGGCTCAATCTCATCGGGAGGCACTATGAATACGCTATTGGAGATCATGGCTTCTATGCGGGATGAGATCGTCTCACTCAAGCAGACGGTTATGGAATCCAAGCCTATGATAGACATCCATGTTGATCCTCTATCAAATGACCCGGTTAAAGTATCAGAGATAGCCGATACGGGCAAGATGATCAGGAGCGAGGTGTAGGATGTCAAACCTATTCAAGATTGATTTCGTACAAGGCAAGACCAATGCTGCCGACTACAACCAAGTTAAGCACAGCTTGGTAGATACAGTGAACAATAGAGTCATCATCAGTCTTAGTGTTTCTGCCGATAAGCTGCAGTCGGTATCTAACTACAGTAGAGAACCCAAGCGGCTCGTATTTGAGTGTTTCCCCGATACCTGGATACAGAACAACATCCTCAGTGGGAATAACGAGCATGAGCGTTACATCTCGCACTTTGAGGTAAAGGTCTACCGGGATAATCTGCTGTTCTTTACAGGCATCATCGATACATCCCAGTTGTCCTTTGATATAAGCACTGGCATACTCAAGATCACCTGTTACGATAAGATCAAGCTGCTTTCGGTGTTCTCCGATCTCACACACTATTATAGTCTTACCGCAGGTTATCTACCGATCTGGATACTGGGTTATGCCTTGCAGGATATTCAGCAGACCATCCCAGTCAACATACCCTACTCAAACCAATTCGTCACTCCCATCTTCAATATCACCAGTGGCAATATGCTGACTCTTGCCTCAGTCGATTATGACGATCTGCTTTCATTTCCCAATCCTACTGGAGGATGGGCATACAGCTTGCATGCCAATGGCTGGCCGGGACCCAGATATGGCTATCGGGTAGATACTGCATCCAATACTGTGACCTTCATCTTTGCCCACAAAGTGATCATCCAAGCAGTCTATCCCAGTCCAGCCACCACCAGATATCAGGGCAGATTCCGGGGGAGGATATACCGCTTCTACAATAGCATCTGCCCGGTAATTCAAGACTATGATGAAAAGACCGACTGGGTGGACTCGGTTACATCTTTGGACAATGCCTTCAATGAGTTCATAGGCTTCTTTATCTCAAACGGTATCTCAGAGAACAGCTTATACAATCTGACCAGTACCGGAAGCATCGAGGGAAGAAGCTATGGCAGTGGACACTGGGTCAATCACCAGGCTTATGCCACCTTCAATGGCAATCTGTATCCCACCCGTCTACAGCCCGGCACTGCTTATGAAACCTACAAGGATGATCAGACCGATAACCTCAAGGTACTCAAGGCAATGCTCATGCTCTATAATGCCACCATCTTCACAGATACCATAGGAAGGATAGTACTAAAGAACAAGGATGCCTACTCCACCAATACCGTCGACATTGAGGACAAGGACATAGTATCCTTTATCATCAAGCGTGGTAACCAGGAGAAACCTCAGATCGAAGAGATCGATATCCTTGCCGGAGATACCACTCAACTGCAGGGCATTATCAAGAACCGTCTCATCGACTTCTACGACTCCAAGTGGAGCATAGAAGCAGTGATCGACCAGTTATCTAAATACAGTCTCTCGCTCCAAGCAAGGATACGCGTCCAGGACAAGGTCTATGCTATTACCGAGCTTGAGAGAGACTTCAACAAGGATGAATACAAGGTGAAAGCATGGCTGCTATAAAGGGCTTTAAGCTCATCAGATGGAGTTCCCAGGGAGTATTCTTTTTAAGCTGTGAACATGGGGAGGTCGAGTACATCCCCAGGCGTAAGTACCGCATCGAAAAGAAGAATGTCTTTAACCCTACTATTATCCACCAGAGAGAAGAGTATCGGGAGGATAGCTTTGAACTGCAAGCAACCATGCAACCAAGCGAGTACTACAATCTCCTGAGCTTCCTGACCAATACCGGAAAGCTCTATCTTGAGTTCACTGCCTATAACAACATCAAGAGCCAGTTCCCAGTTACAGTCAGCCAACTGCCCAAGTGTCCGGATGATCTGCACGAGTATCCAGAAAAGATCAAGTTCAGCCTGGAATCGAGATACATCGGTTCACCCGGCCATGTGGACTTCAGCATCATCATAGTTCAGGACGATGACGAGATGGTAAGCATCAGTCAGCAGAACTAACCGATTAACCACCAAAACAAAAGACACCAACAGGAGCATAGATGTTCAAATATGGCATTAGCTATTACACTGCAGAAGAAGATGGTAGGAAGCCTCAATCGGGACTTGATGTTCGCCTGCTCAGACCCGGAGCCGACTGGAGAAACGGAATCCCACTCATTGAGACCGGGGAATCAGGCTATTACGAGTGCTATATTGAAGAAGAGAAAGACTGTGGTTTCTACGAGATCTGGGACAACCGCAACAATCCCGATGGCAGCTTCAGCGGCAAATACTGCACCATCGGCAAGCTCGATGCCAGAGGCTTACAGAACCGCTGTATCTTCTCTAATCACATTGAGGATGGAGCCGTCACTGCCTCCAAAATAGCTAAGGGATCGATCTCATCCAATCATCTGGATGATAGCACCTTCAAGCTCACCAAGCTGCAGCATGAGATTCAAAACGAATACCGGGGAGTGGGAGATAGAACCCAAGGCAGTCCTGCCCGTATCAGAGACGATCAGATGATCACCCACATCCTTGATAAAGAGTACGATGATCCACCTCACATAGTTCTGACCAATATGTGCAATGCCCACCTCTACATAGATAGCGTCAAAGTCGATAAGGGACTGGTAACCATCAGTATTGCCATAGGTGCCCATTTCGAAGGAGAAGTTGCCGCATACCAGATCCTTGCCATAGCCACCGATAAACCCTAAACATGCCGAAAGAGAAACCCGGTAAGAAACCGGGCTCTATATATAAGGTATAGGGTATTACTTCTGGAGCCTGCAGATCAGCTCTGCCATCAGGTTGATCATCTCTTTGTAGTCTCCGCATTCCCAGGCATCGTCTGCCTTGATCCTGATCTGTTCATCGGTCATGTTCTCGGACTTGAGCCAGGGGCCTCTAAATTGATTCCACCAGTTCTTGTAGTGGAAGTCTTTATCGAAGGGATAGTCGCCAGAGTCTACCTTATCCTCCATAATCTCTTCAATTGGCTGCTCCGAGCCGTCTTCTCTCATCAATACGATCTGGCTGCCTGAACCTACCATCTGCTCCAGCGTTGCCTGCTCTGTGCGATTCTTGTTTTGCTTGGTCATCTTGATCTCCTTCTCGGTTACCCGACTGTTAATTTATGGGTCTACTGTACACCCCTCGCAACCGTGGTCAAGTCCTTTCCGCTCAATATGATAAAGAATGTGCAAGAATCTTCATTGACAGAAATCCAGCTAAATCTCACATTGATTACAGCCTACAGACCCTACATAGAATGCCCTCCGAGTCGTGGGGACACCGCCCGGTGCTCCCCACGATATTTTTTTATCCTTCAACCTGATCCTGATGAACTGCCATTTGCAGAAATCGTGATATTTTCGTGCTCTTGTGGGTACAAACATCAGATTGGCATCAAAAATATTCTAACAGACTTGTATGCATTAAGTTGAGGAAAATCATTTGCAGAATTCGGTGAAATTCCATTTGCAGAAATCGTGATACTCATTTGCAGAAATCGTGATACTCGCTCTCCGCTGTTTCAGCCGATTTGCAGCCAATGTGATAAGATTTGCAGATTTAAGTGAGACTCTATATCCGTAATGCTAATCTGGGCACCATAAAAAAACGTTGACAGATTTATCCGATTGGCATGCTGGGTATCCAATGGAGAATCAATGAGAAAGATCGCTGTTTTTTGCTTGCTGCTGCTGGTGGCGGGATTATGCGCTGGCGAGCGGAAAGCCCTGCTGATCGGAAATTCCGACTACTCCGACCTTTACCTGCACGCTCCGGCAAACGATATCCGTTTGCTGGGCAGCAGGTTGACAGGGCTGGGCTATTGCGTTGTCCTGGGGCAGGATGTGGATCGCAGGGATTTTGATCAATTGATTAACCAGTTTGCCAACGACCTGGATGCAGAGAATGATGAGGTTTTTTTCTATTACAGCGGTTTTGGCGCCCAGCTGAAGGGCAGGAACTATCTGCTGCCGGTTGGCATCTCCTATGACGATCCGGACGACATCAATTATTACGGCCTCACCCTGAACGGCATCATAGACAAGCTTTCCCGCGGCAAGCAATTGGCGGTTTTTCTGGATGCCAGCCGGGAAGGAATCAAGTATCAGAATCCGCAGCGGGGTTTGGCAGAAGTGGCACGGCTGCCAGCCAATGCCTTCATCATGTTCAGCGCCACCACCGGACGGGAAGAAGAACCCGGAGGCGAAAGCAACAGCCGTTTCGCGCTAAGCCTGAACCGGCATCTGGGCACTATTGACCTCACCCTGCAACAGATCCACAAACTGGTGGCAACTGACCTCGGATTTGAAGTGGATTCCCCTCTGAGCCCATATTTCAATGGCAATTCCCAGCTCGTGTTCAACTCAGCAATCGCCCCCAGCGCAAAAGAAACCCCGGCTTCCCCTCCCCAACCACCAGACCAGCCTGATGATGCAGTGGACAAAGCTTCTCCCATATCCGACCTCGTTATCCCCCTGCCACCGAAAGAGGATTTGCCTTCTCAAGAGGTCGAGATCTTCAGCGATGTCGGGCTGAGCGCCTGGCAAAAACTCAACCGGCGCAATCCGATCGACTTCATCAGCGGATCGGAATTCTATTTTAGCGAAGACATCCAGAAGAACACCCAGCATCATTTCATCAGCGACAACCTGTTGCGCTTGCAGCTCTTCGGAATCGGCGCGGAGGGTTATCTGAAACGGATTTATGCCAAACGCAGCCTCGCCTCGGATGAGTATTACATCAACGAGGGATATCAGTATGGCGTGGGTTTTGGATTCACCAATCCCCGACTGCTGAGGCTGATGGCCCATTATTACCGCAGCGATCTGCAGGAAGAGCGGTTGTACCATGCGAATACTATTCCTGCCACCACGGAACTGAAGCAGGGAAAGGTTTCCTACCAGCATTATGGAGCAAGTTTGGAAAAATCGATCAGCCACCAGACCCAGAAAATGTTATTGAAACTGGCCTATGAATTTACTCCAGACGAATATCTGATTGAGGATTTCAACCTCGGTGGAATATCCCTGCCGGAATTCAGCTTTGACCAGAGCGTTCTGCAATGGCAGCCAAAATGGCGGTTCAGGGCAGAGTTGTTCACCACCGATTTCAAGACTGCAGAAGCGGAACCACTTTTTATGGAAGGGCTTTCCCCCTCTGCCCGCCCCACATTGAACACCACAACAAATGCCTTTATTCTGGGTGTGAAGTTTCTGCTGCAGCGGAACCAGCATTCATATTTTCTTACGAATTCAGGCACTTCCCCGGTGGAGGAGAATAAGCTTAAGGCGCTGGTAACGGTTCTGATGCACGCCAATCTGGGCAGAATCATCGGCATGGATGTCAGTTATGCCTATGACGAAGTAGAGGATTATTATCTGGATGATAATACCGATCCATTCACGCACAGTGAATTCCGTCCCAGTTTGAGAATCACCCTGCTGGATATCAAACCCATCCATCTGGTGTTCACAATCGATTATGTGTATCATAAATCCTCTGCGCTGACCATTTCCCGACAGCACTACCTGAACAATTCCTTTTTGGCGGTGGTGAATTTTTCACGCGGCTTCTGCCTGACCGGCTTCGGAAGCTACAACAACGACTGGCTGCTGGACGACACCATGTTCACATTCAAAAACCGGGGATGGGATCTGGGTGCCAGCCTGGGATGGCGGTTCTAAGCTGGTTTTTTAATTGACGCTTTTCCGGCTTCCACAAGTATGGCTTTATAATGATAAATCAATAAAGAGGAGTAGGTTATGAGAAAAATTCTGAAGCCCTATCCCGAGCTTTGCCTTGCCTGCAAAGCCTGCGAAAGCGCATGCTCGAACCTCTATTTCAAGGAGGATAGCGCTTTAAAATCGCGCATCCGGATCACGGAAACCGCCTCGCAACCGCTGATGAACGTCTGCAACCAATGCCAGGCCTGCGTGAAGGTTTGCCCCACCCTCGCCCTCACGGTGAACTCCCAGGGCGTGGTGATGGTGGATAAGAATCTGTGCATCAATTGCTATATGTGCATCGCCGCCTGTCCCACTGGTTCCATGTTCCGCCATCAGGGGGGCCTGGTCCCCTTCAAATGCATCGCCTGTGGTGCCTGCACCAAAGCCTGCCCGGCAGATGCCATCCGCATTGAACAGGAAAAGGAGGTTTGAAATGAAAGAGCGTAAACTACTGGCGGAATTCAGCTATGAGCTGAAACCCGTCCAAAAGGGCTATAACCGGCGCACGCTATACATCAACCTGACCGACCGGCAGATCAAAGCCAAACCGGTGACCGAGATGATGATAGACAAATTCGTGGGCGGCAAGGGATTCGACCTCTATTTGATGTGGCAGGGTGTGAAAGACGACACCCGCTGGAACGATCCGGAGAATGAGCTCTGCATTTCGTTTGGCCCGCTGTGTGGCAACACCAGCTATCCCGGCAGCGGGAAATCCATTGTTACCACGATCTCGCCACTGACCGGCATTCCGGTGGATTGCAATGTGGGCGGCCACTTCGGCCCCTATGCCAAGTTTTCTGGCTGGGACGCGATCGAGATCCAGGGCAAATCAGATGAGGAGGTGATCGTCTATATCGATGGCGACAAAGGGCTGGTTCAGATCCTCAGCGCTCCGGATGAAGAGATCAACAGCCACATCCTGGCCGAACGCCTGATCACTGAGTTCGCCGACAGCCCAGACAAACATCAGTTCGTTTCAGTGGTCTCATCTGGAAAGGGAGCGGAGCATGTTCCCATCTCCTGCCTCAATTTCTCGTTCTGGGACAAACGACGCCAGGTGGCCCGGCTGAAGCAAGCCGGACGCGGTGGCACCGGAATGGTGTTCCGGAATAAACAGATCAAGGCTCTGGTGGTAAAATATTCAGGCCTCAAGGGCGACACCAACCATCCGGTGGACCTGGAAACCCTGCAAAAAACCGGCCTTAAGCTGCACCGGGAGATCGAAGCCGGGGACGCCACCCAATGCCACATGCGGGAGGTTGGCACCGCCCATTTGATGGAGATCATGAACGATTACGATCTGCTGCCGATCCGCAATTTCAAGTATGGCCAGATGGATGAGGCGGTGGGTCTGGCTTCCTGGGAATTCAAGAAACTCTTCACCCAAGGCATGCCCGACGGTTGCTGGTATGGCTGCTCGTTGTCCTGCTGCAAGGCGGTGGACAATTTTGTGCCCCGCAGCGGACCCTACAAGGGACAGAAGGTGTGCGTGGACGGGCCCGAATATGAGACCGCGGCCGGTTGTGGATCCAATCTCTGCATCTGGGACCCCCGCGATGTGGTGGAACTCAATTTCTATTGCGACACCTATGGCATTGATACCATTTCCTTTGGCACCAGCGTTGCCTTCGCCATGGAATGCTTTGAATATGGCATCCTGAACCTGGAACGCACCGGTGGGATCGACCTCAGCTGGGGCAATGCCGACGGCGCCTTTGAACTGATCCACCAGATGGCTGCCGGCAAAGGTTTTGGACTGATCGTGGGCAAGGGTGTGCGCCAGATGAAGGAGATCTTTGCCCGCGAATATGGTGCCGATCCCAAGTTGCTGCAGGATATCGGCATGGAAGCCAAAGGTTTGGAATACTCGCAATATATGTCCAAGGAATCGCTTGCCCAGCAGGGAGGTTATACCCTGGCATTGAAAGGTCCGCAGCATGACGAAGCCTGGCTGATCTTTATGGACATGGTGAACAACCATATTCCCACCTTCGAGGATAAAGCCGAGGCTTTGCACTACTTCCCCATGTTCCGCACCTGGTTTGGCTTGCAGGGACTGTGCAAACTACCCTGGAACGACATCGAGCCCGCCAACAACGCCGAGACCGACGAACCCGCCAAGGTTCCAGAGCACGTGCAAAACTATGTGGACATCTACACCGCCATCACCGGGAAACCGTTGGACAAGCATGAACTGATCCGCCAGTCGGAACGGGTCTACAACTTCCAGAAAGTCTTCTGTATGCGGATGGGCAGGGGGCGCCGCGTGGACGACCTTCCGCCCTACCGCGCCGTGGGACCGGTAACCGAAGAGGAGTATCTCTCCCGCCAGGAACGCTATGACAACCTGCTGAAGACCAAGCAGGGCATCGATCCCGAGGGAAAATCCACCGTGGAGAAGATGAAGCTGCTGCGTGAGTATCGCGAAGGCCAATACCAGCAATTGGTGGATGCCGTCTATCGCCGCAAGGGCTGGACTCCGGAGGGAGTGCCCACACCCGAGCATTTGCAGAAGATCGGCATGGATCTGCCGGAAGTGCTGGAAGTGGTGAAAAGACACCTCTGATCCTGAAACAAACCCCAAAGATAAAGAAGCCTGCTGCTTGACCAAGCAGCAGGCTTCCTGCTTTTTTATAATGGTTGGTTACTACTTCGAAAGAAGCTCCCCAAGGTGCTTCACATAGGCTTCGGCTCCCCCGGCCTGGTAACCCGTGCGGGCGATCTCCCTGCCCGTGTTATCCACCAAAACGATGGTTGGAAAGCCCTGTATGCCATACTCGGTTGCCAGCAGTTCATTGGCTTTGCGCTCTGCCTCCGGCAGCTGTTTCTTGCGGGGAAAATCCAATTTCAATAACACCAGATTGTCCTTGGCATAATCAAGAAACGCCGGCTGGCTGAATACTTCATTGCTCAGTTTGATGCACCAGCCACACCAGTCGGAACCCGTGAAATTGATCAGAATGGGGCGTTCAGCTTCCTCTGCCGTCAGCTTGGCCAAGCTGAAATCGGTGAGCCAGGGATCGATTGTAGCGCTATCGGCTGCTGCTTCCTCTGCCGGGGCAGGTTTATCAGTCGGAGTGCAGCCCAACACCGTTATCATTGCAGCCAGGATCAGGATCAGAGCATACTTCATCCGGTCACCTCTGCATTGTTGATATAGATCTTCACTTCGATATTGGCAGCCTGTTTCAGCATGGCATATACACCGCAATAGCGCTGCGTGGATAGCGTTACAGCTTTGACTATCTTGTCCGGAGGCAAGGCCTCCCCCTCGAAGTGGAAATTCATTCGAATGGTGTGATAGACTATGGGATGCTCACTGGTGGAATCGGCTTCCACGTCCACACGGAACCGGTAGTCCGAGAGCTTCATCTTGTCCAGAATCGATACTACATCCATTCCGGAGCATCCGCTCAGGGCTGCCAGCAGCAAGGGTTTGGGACGTGGTCCCCGGTTCTCCCCCCCCCATTCGGGATCGGCATCCATGATGATATGATGACCGGAAACCTCGGCATCGAATGCCATTTTCCCGATCCAGTTCATGGTGGTCCTGCTGCTCATCAAAGCTCCACGTAGGTGGCCTTCAGCACGGCTTCATACTTTTCTACATAGAGTTTGAGCGCCTTGTAGACGTTCTCGACCTCTTTGTCGGGAATTTGTTTGAGGATCTTCTTCTGCTGGTCCACCACAGTCTGCTGGCTGTTCTCCGCTAGCTTCTTACCCTTCTCGGTGATGATGGCATACCAGCAGCGGCGGTCTTCTTCAGAAGGACGGCGGGTGACGAGTTTCTTGCTGACCAGGTTGTCCATAATGCGCGTAACCCGGCTGTGTGAAACACCCAGCACCCTTGCCAGCTCGTTCATATTGACCGGATTTTTCACCAGATAGAGGTGATTAAGCAGTTGGCACTCCATTTTACCAGCTTGCAGACAAGCTTTCTGGGCATAATCGATCTCGCTCAGCACCACTTGCAGGCGAGTGATCAGATTGTGGAAGTTTTCGGCGTTGATACTCATGTTATTCTCCTTTGGTTTATCTTATGTTCAGTATTCTGTCGATCTTGGCACGATCGAAACCAACGATTGCGACATTGTTGATCCACAGCTGCGGAACACCTTGCTGACCCGTTTTCCGCATCATGTCACGCATCGCTGTTGCGTCTGCCGCCACGTCGATGTATTTATACTCAAATCCCTTTGATTTGATGTAATCTTTCACTTTCCGGCACCAGGAACAGGTTGGTGTGCCAAAAACAATTATATTTGGTTTCATCTTTCAAATCACCTCTACCATCAATAATAATGCTGATATCCCTGAAAGCAAATAACTTTTTTGGCAAAACTGCAGAAGATGATTCCACTTCCCTTGTCAAATAAGCGTTCACAGGTATTGGAAAATTTTTCCAAGTGCAGAGACACCCACTGGGAGGAAAAAAATTTGTTTTCTCAGAAGCGATCAGACCAAGGCTTAAAAATACCTCACCTTGGCTGTAATGATGCTTCAAAAAAAAAGCCTTGCCAGTATCAGCAGTTGCCGAAAATGGGCTCCCGAAGGAGTGAATGATGGCTTCGATATTCGTATGCAGCGATTGTGGACATGAATCCAGCAAATGGAGCGGGCGCTGTCCGGCCTGCGGCAGCTGGAGCACCATGAAGGAAAGCACCCGGATTACGGGCAAGACCTCCAAAGGCGGAAGCCCAGACTACAAGGCTCCCAAACCACAACGGATCAAAGACATAACCCAAACCGAACTGAACCGCACCCCGACCATGATCAATGAATTCGACCTGGTGATCGGCGGAGGGATCGTGAGTGGAATGCTGATCCTGATCGGGGGTGAGCCTGGAATCGGCAAATCCACGCTGATGTTGCAGCTCTCGCAATGGATGGGGGAACAAGGCAAAAAGGTGCTCTACGTTTCCGGCGAGGAAAGCCTGGAACAGATCCGCCTGCGCAGCACCCGCCTGAACGTAAACCATGAAAACATCTGGCTGCTCTGCACCAACGATGTGGAACTGGTTACGGACACAGTGGAGGTAAGCCGTCCGGACATCCTGATCGTGGATTCCATCCAGTCGGTCAGCATCCCCAGCCTGGATTCGATCCCCGGCAGCATCACCCAATTGCGGGAAAGCTGCAACCGGCTCATGCGCTGTGGCAAGACCCTGAACCTGCCTATCTTCATGGTGGGGCACGTAACCAAGGAAGGCTTTGTGGCGGGACCCCGGATCATCGAACATATGGTGGATACGGTGCTCTATTTCGAAGGCGAGCTGCGCGGACAGTATAAGATCTTGCGGGCTGTGAAGAACCGCTTCGGCTCCACCAACGAGATCGGTATCTTTGAAATGACCAATCTGGGTCTGGTGCAGATCCCCAATCCCAACCACATCTTCCTCACCCATAGCGGAAACCACATCGGCACTTCGATCGGTTGCGTGATCGAAGGTTCCCGCTCCTTCATCGTGGAGGTGCAGTCTCTGGCGACCGCCTCCAACTATGGCACTCCCCAACGCGTGGTGGTGGGCTTGGAACAGAAGAAACTGGCGATCCTGCTGGCGATCCTGGAAAAGAATCTGGCCCTCTATCTGCGCTCCAGCGATGTGTTCATCAACCTGGCGGGAGGAATCCGCAGCGCCGATCCCAGCCTGGATCTGGCCATCTTGGCCGCCATCATTTCATCGCTCAAGGACAGCCCTCTGCCCGAGAAATCGATCTTTATCGGTGAAGTGGGATTAAACGGTGAGATCAGGCCTGTGGCCCAGCTCGATTCCCGCCTCAATGAAGCGGTCAAGCTTGGCTATGAAAGGATCTATGTGTCCAACTATGCCAAGACCAAACACCGCACCAGGGTGGTCAAACTGAAGGATGTGAAGGAGCTGTACAATAACCTGATGGGAGGGAAAGCGATCTGAGAGAAGGACACCGGCAACCGGTTCAGTCCTGATTTCTGGTTTCTGATGTTTCACATACAAATCCGCTCTTCCCCATCAGATATTGACCGGCCAGGGGTGCATACTGCTTGACCAAAGCCAGCATCTGATCCGAGATCCGGCGGATCTCCCATTGGGCGTGGACATCGGAGCGCAGGCGGCTGAAATGGTAGAGCTCCCTCAGGTTCATTTTGGCAAAGATATTCACAGTCTCAGCGTTCAGAGCCGTATAGGGTAGCACGGCAGGCAGCGGACCATGCCGTTCCCCGCCCTCAAGCTCTACCGCATCAGAAATCTCCTTGCGAAAGTCTTTGACCTCACCAAGCAGTTTTTGCCAGACAGCTTCCCGTCCCAAAGCAGCAACGCTTTCTGGAATAACGAGTTCCGCCTGAGTGGGAACCTGCTTGATCAGGGTTGCACTGCGGTGGCGCTTGAACTGAGCCCAGCAGCATTCGGACATGGAGATCTGGAAGCAAAACTCCGCCGCTTCGAAACAGCGGGGTAATTTATGATAGGGCTTAAGTCCTTCAAAAACGGTGCTATAGAGTTCTTTCAGCCGGTCCTCCCCCACTCCGCCCAGATAGGCATAACACTCTTTGAAGGGGGACAAACCGCGCTCAAACAGCATTAAAGCGAGGAGAGTCCGGTCTGTATCCTCCGGAGAGGAGACCAGGGATACGGAGCCAGGTGGGAGTGCTATTCCCAAGATTTTGTCCGGCAGCAGGTTGGGATCGGGAGATCCCCCGAAAGCATCAGCTTCGGTGTAACGGATCAGGGAAGGCGCAATAGAATGCACCTCTTCGTAGAGCTGGCGGTGCAATTCACGGGCTTCCAAAGCGGGATGGACACTGAGGCGGCGGAGCAGGACCTCCAGGCTGCGGGCATTGATGGTTACGCCCATCTGGGTTTTGGCTGCCAGGGGCAGAATATAGCGCGCGTCTTCTTTGGACAGACATTCCCGGTCGCGTTTGCCCAGTTGAGGACTCTCGTTTGCATAGTAACTATCGAGCAGCTCATAGCAATGTCTGTATTCGGCAAAGAGTTTGTTGCAGAGCTGGATGTAACATTTTTTCAGCCGGATAGTGCCCTCCAGCTCAGCCGGAATCACGAAATCCTGCTCGAAGGTAACATAGCGCTGGGATTTTTCAGTGAAGGAAGCCAGACGGCTGCGTTGCACGGTTTCGGTGAGGTGGCGGGAAATTCCGATGATATCTATATTGAACACAGCATGTTCGGCCACGGAGGCATGCCCCATCTCGAAGATAATGCTGCGGTTGGAATTGCGGGCTTTGGCGATCTCCTTCAGGGCAGCACTGCGCAATTCTGTTACCGATCTGGCGCTTCGGCTGATGCGGGCATAGGCGGCGGAAATCACTTCCGGAGTGGCAGTCTCCTGATCCAGAGTGGCAATCAGCGAGCTGTCAATATTGTAGCCCGCAAGGTTGACCTTCAAGTCAGTATCCTCACAGCAGAGCAGTGACGCTGCTGGCACCAATGCGGTTGGCGCCGGCGTCGACCATTGCCAGTGCCTGTTCCCGGGTTCTGATGCCTCCCGATGCCTTCACGCCGATCTTGGGGCCAACGGTCTGGCGCATTAGGCGCACATTTTCCACGGTTGCCCCGGCAGTGCCAAAACCGGTGGAGGTCTTCACAAATTCAGCGCCGGCCTTTTTGGCATAGAGGCAGCTGGTGATGATCTCCGCTTTGCTCAGGAAACAGGTTTCCAGGATAACCTTCAGCAGCACGTTGGCAGCGCGGGTTTCCTCCGCCACGGCTTTGATCAGCTCATAGGACAGGATAGGATGCCCACTTTTCACAGCACTGAGGTTCTGCACCATATCCAGTTCCTCGATCCCGGTTATGATCACGGCTTTGGCTTCCTCCAGCACAGCATCCTTCCAGGAAGCGCCCAGGGGGAAGTTGATCACCGTGCAGGATTTCACGGAAGCGGTCAAACGCAGTTGCAGGGGATGGCTGAAGTGGGAATTCACGCACACCGAGGCGCATTTATGCTCATTGGCAAGGTCGCACAGGGCATGGACATCATCCTGGGTGGCATCTGCCCTGAGCAATGTTGCATCAATAATCGATGCAATGCCGGCATCAGGATCGTAGGTCTGGTCTGGTTCTGCGGCACGGCAGACCGCGCAACCCAGGCAGATCATGTGCCCCCCGCCGCAGCGGCAGGGTGGGTATTCGCCAAACAGGTTTCTGGCTATCTTTTCGATCTGGTTCATAAGGTTTACCTCTTGTTTGCTTTATGCTGGGATTCACATACCAATTGCCCACAGGCGCCCAGGATATCCAAGGCCCGGCTGCGGCGTAAAGTGATGGCCTGGGGAATGCTCTGCGCCATGGCTATAAAAGCTCTGATCTCATCCTCGGTTGGAGCCTGATGAGTGAATTTGGGCACTGGATTAAGAGGAATGAAATTGATCTTGCAGGAGAGATCGCCGCAGAATTTGCGCAACGCCTTCACGTCCGTAGCGCCCATATTCAGACCCGGTATCATTATGTATTCCAATGTGATGCGGAAGCGGCTGCGCCTCTGGTAATAGAGCAGGGCCTGTTTCAATGCCGCCAATGCATAATTGCGGTTGACAGGCATGATCTGGCTGCGGACCTCATCCAGCGCGGAATTGAGGGAAACTGCCAGCTTGGTTTTAATGCCACTGTCCGCCAGACGCAGTATGCCGGGTACGATCCCACAGGTGGAAACCGTTGTCCGGCGCGGGCTGAAGGCAAGGCTGTGCTCATGCTGGATCAGGCGCAGGGCGTCCAGAACCGTTTCCAGATTATCCATGGGTTCGCCCATGCCCATGAACACCAAATTGGTGATGGGTTTATCCGAAAGGGACGCTGCCAGCAGAATTTGCTGAACGATCTCGTGGGTTTCCAGATTGCGACGCAGCCCCATGCTGCCCGTGGCACAAAAACTGCAGTTGTGGGCGCAGCCTACCTGTGAGGAAACACAGAGGGTGCATTTTCTGGCCTCCGGCATCAGCACTGTTTCGATTTCAGCCTTGGCCGCAAGGGACAATCTCAGCTTGAAACTGCCATCAGAGGATACGAGGTGTTGCACCATCTGTGGCAGGGAAAGGTCAAAGCTCTGCTGCAGCAAGTCCTTGAAGCCGGCTGGCAGATTGGTCATCCGCACCGGATCGAATACAAATTTGCGGTAGATCCAGCTCAGCAGTTGCCGGCATCGGTATTCCGGGTGGTATTCTCCCAAAAACCTGCACAGGTCATCAGGATGGATACCATACAGGCTGTTCAGCATGGAGTTTCGATTTCCGGAACATCGAGCAGCGTGAGTTTGTTGAAAGCGTCCAGATCAAGTTCCTGGAGGTTCTGATCCTCATCGGAGAGATGCACCCGACGGTTCAGCACATCGGTCTTGAACACATACATCCGTTTGCCCTTTAGTTCCACACAGGTACCGGGAAGGGGGAAATCCTTGCCCTGTTCCAGATAGAAATCCTCCTCGAAATTCAGGCAACAGAGCAATCTGCCGCAGGGACCGGAGATCTTGGACAGGTTGCCCGCCAGGTTTTGGTCCTTTGCCATCTTGATGGTAACCTGGTTGAAGCGTTTGAGGAAATTGCCACAGCAATACTGGATGCCACACATGCCAAAACCGCCCAGGCGCCGGGCTTCATCCCTGCCGGTGGTTTGATGCAGCTCGATGCGGGTTCTGAACACATTGGCGAGTTCACGCACAAACACCCGGAAGTCTATCCTGCCTTCGGCGGTGAAAAAGAAGGTGAGTTTATTGCCATCAAATTGGTAGATGGTCTCGATCAGTTTCATGTCGAAGGGATAGCGCTGCAGAATATCCATGAAGGTCTTGGCGGCTTTCTCCTCTTCATGGCCGACATTGTGAAACTTGTCAATATCATCTTCCGTGGCTATGCGTTTGATCTTGTAAGTGCGGGAACCTGTGGCGAGCTGGCTGCCGATCTCCTCATTGCTCACGCTCAGATGCACCACCTGGGCAATATCTTCGCCGCGCTCGACTTCCACTATGATCAGGTCTTCAGGATTCAACGGAAGATTCTGGTGGTTCAGGAAATAGCCCAGCCTGCCGGTGCGAAATTCCACTTCTATATAATCTTGCATTCATTCTCCAATGGGTTTATTATCAGGTCTTTATGTCAATCCGGTCTCCAAACGCCAGATCTGTTCATACAATTCCACTTCTGAGGGACTGAGCTCCAGTTTCCGACGTCCCTTGACGATCCTGGCAGTTTTGCAGAAAGCTTCAAAGCGATAGGGTACCAAGGCGTCGGCAGTGCCCCAGCTGAAGGAAGGGATATGGTCGGCGATTAGTGCCGAGCCCCAGAGATTGGCTCCGCAACCGATCACGCAACCGGTGTTGATGCTGGTATTAATGCCCAGCTTGGCATGATCGGCGATCAGGGTGCCCAGAAACAGGGTTCCGCTGTCTATCTTTTTCCGTTCACGGTAGGAATAGAAGGACACGTTCTTATAGGTGTTCTTGAGGTCGCTGTTATTGGTGTCCGCTCCGATATTCACCCATTCGCCGATGTAGCTGTGTCCCAGGAAACCGTCGTGCTGCTTGTTGCTATAGGCTTGGAAAATAGTCGCCTCCACTTCACCGCCCACCTTGCAGACAGGGCCGATCGAACATCCCTCATAGAGCTTGGCGCCGATCTTGATCAGGCTGCGCTTGCCGATATAGGCGGGCCCGATGATCACCGCATTGGCCATCACCTGTGCCTGCTCGTCTATCACGATTGGTCCTTCAGAGGCATCCAACACCACACCAGGTTTCAGCACCACACCTTCGCCCAGCCACACATTATAGGGATCGAGGATCGTGACGCCGGGTTCCGTCTCAAAGAAATTGTCTTTGTCGTAAAAGTAATGCTCAAAATCGAATCGCAACAGGCGTTCGTTGTCGTGAATGAGGGAACTGAGATCGTTGTATAGCATTGATGAGCAGCCTATTAGCTTGAACCCAAGCTGGCTCAGACTGGTCAGGGAGGGCGGACTGGAGAGGCTCGTGATACTGCGCAAGGCCACCACCTGCTCATCATGAACCAGACCTTGCCCTGGCAGCAGATTCCGGATCGCTTCGACGCTATCCTCTGAAACGATCAAGCGGGAATTGACCAGAAGCTCCCCTTCATCGGAAGGCTGGTTCAGCCTCCAGTCCGGATGCCTTTGATTATACAACTTCAGCAGGGAAGGGGCAATCCACAGGGCATTGTCCTGATCGGCGAAGATCTGCTGCAACCTCTGCCTCAGCTTCAGCATGCCGCAGCGCAGATCCCCCACCGGTCTGGTGAATGTCAGCGGCAGGAAAGCATCCCACCGGTCATCGTCAAACACTATCATGTCCTAACTCCTTTGGGCGGGCGCTTCCCGTGCCAGACAAAGAGATCGAATTGCCCCAACAGCATTGTGAACACCAGGAAAAAACTCTGGATCACTATCCACAGGGGATAGAAACGCATCATCCTGCCCGTCACGTTGAAAGTATTTCTGGAATAAGACAGAAAGATCAGTTCGATCACGATGCGCAGGGCGATGAGCAGCAAACCCAGTCGCCAGTTGAAGATCAGCATCACAGGCGCGCCCCAATACATGAAGGCCATGGACAGCAGGATGAAAAAGAACTCTGGATTGAACCTGAGCTGGTATTTCATGTTGGATGCCCACCGCGAGCGTTGGTTCACCAATTGTTTCCAGGACTGCACCGGGAGGGTGTGCACAAAGCTCTTCTTGTCGAAATTGAATATGATCCGGTGTCCCTTGCTGCGCATCATTTGCATCAGATTCACATCGTCTCCTGAAAGCAGATGCCGGATGCTGGAAAAGCCTCCCACATCCTCAAAGGCGCTGCGGGTATAAGCAAGGTTCTGTCCTATGCAAGCCCAGCTTTTGCCAAGGGTATAGCCGCCCCCCAAGACCAGATAGGTGCAGGCAAAATCAAAGTGCTCATATTTCTGCAGCAAGGATGCTTTTTCCCAGGAAGGAAGTTTGGTGCGCGAATAGCCGGCCACCATGGAAACGCCATCGGCAAAGGCCTCCACCATGCTGCTCATCCAGGTGAGCGGGACAATGCAATCGGCATCGGTGGTGAGGATGATCTCTCCGCTGGAGGTGGCGATGGCTTTTTCCAGCGCATTCTTCTTGGGCGAGATCACCCCCTCCCGGCCTGGAATTCTCAGATAGATCACTTTCACACCCAGATTCAGAAACCGGGTGATCAATTCCTGTGTGTTGTCTTCTGAATCGTCGTCAGCGATGATGATCTCATATAGTTCCCTCGGGTAATCCTGATTCACCAGCGCCGTCATCAGCGTGGGCAGGTTCCTGCCTTCGTTACGCGTAACCACGATCACCGATACGGTCCTCTTGCGGGGATTCAGCACCGGACGGTAATTCTTATAACCAAAGTAGAACCGAACACTGAACACGATATAGGTGATAAATCCGGTGCCGATCAACACCAGGAGCAGGTAGTAGAGAATGTCTCGGATCACCGTTATACCCGTCAATCCTGTTCAAACTGATCCTGATATCCCCAGCGGGTGGGATAGAAGTTGTATTGCAGGGTGTCGGCCACCGCCGGGGGTAGATTTCCCTCGATAAACACTTCCTCGATCCCATCTTCCTCCACGGCAAAGCCGCTGATGGAATTGATCCGCTGTTTGACAATCTTTTTGGGAACTTCAAAGTTGTAACGGGGATCGTCTGACTTGGGAGTCCGGCCTTTGTTATCCAATCGGATCGCTTTGGTCATGATCGGCCCCCACATACTAACTGCATTGGGCGAACCGTATCCGGCACTGGTGTTGTCGAATCCGGTCCAGATGCCTAAGGTGAGGGAATTGTTGAAACCGATGAACCAGGAATCCACATGGTTTTCACTGGTACCGGTCTTACCCGCATTCTGCCAGTAATAGCCGCTGCGGGAACCGGCACCGGTTCCGGATTGGGTTACAGACTGCAGCATGGAAGTCATGATGTAGGCCACTTCCGGGCTGCAGACTCTGATCTTCTGTGTGTTCCCACGCTCCAGAACCGTGCCCTTGGTATCTTCCACCTTGGTGATGAAGACAGGGGTTACCCTCACTCCTTCATTGCCGAAGGTGGTGTATCCGGAGATCAGCTCGATCGGCACCACTTCATAGGAACCCAGAGCCGCAGAGTAATCTGTAACCTTTTTGCGCCGCCCGCTGCGGTCAACAATAGATAGCCCAAAGCGTTCGAAGGCTTCATTGAGAGTATCGAGGCCTATATCCACGGCGCATTTCACTGCCCACACATTATAGGACCATTGCAGAGCCACCCGCATGCGGGTAAAGCCATTGTACTGCCGGTTGTAATTATGTGGCGTCCAGCGTTGGGTTCCCACACCCAAAGTGATTGGCGCGTCGTTGATCACCGTGGCCGGCGTATAGCCCTTCTCAACGGCCAGGGTATAATAGGTGGGTTTGATGGAAGAGCCCGCCTGGCGCCTGGCTTGGGTCATCCGGTTGAACTTGCTGTGGTCGAAATTCCTCCCGCCCAGAAGCACTCTCACATAACCGGTGTCGTTTTCCATCAGCACCAGTCCGCCCTGAATATACCTGGTCTCGATATCCCTGGCGGTTGGATCCACCTGGGAGTATTTGTTGCGATAACCCCGGCTGTTTTCTACTGAGCTCAGAAAGCTGTTCATCACTGAATCCGCATAGGCCGACAGCTCAAAATCCAGCGTGGTGTAGATCCGCAGACCTCCCTCGAACAGCCGTTCCGTGCCATATTTCCTTTCCAGATAGACCCGGATATGCTCGATGAAATAATCCGAGGAAAAACGGTAGAATTCGCCCGGATCGGGTTTCAACGGAGATGACACTGCCGCCAGATATTCTGCCTCGCTGATCTTCTTTTCCTTGAACATCCTCTGGAGCACATAATCCCGTCTGGGTTTGGCATTTTCCGGCCGCTTGATCGGGTCATAATAGTTGGGGCGCTGGATCATGCCCACCAGCATGGCGGATTCTGGCAAACTAAGATCCCGGGCATGCTTGCCAAAATAATACAGTGAGGCAGTTTCCACACCATGGATCTGTCCGCCCCAGAAGATCTTGTTGAAATAGATCTCCAGGATCTCATCCTTGCTGAAGGATGCCTCGATCCGCAGGGAAAGCACGATCTCCTTCATCTTGCGGGAGATGCGTTTATCCAGCGTAAGGAACATATTGCGGGCCATTTGTTGGGTGATGGTGCTGGCGCCTTGGGAGAAATCCCTTGTCCTCAGGTCCACGATGAGGGCACGGATGTTACTTAGCAGATCTATCCCAAAATGGCCGTAGAATCTCTTGTCCTCGGTCACCAGCAGCGCATCCACCAGATGCGGGGGAAGCTCTTTGAGGGAGACCAATTTGCGCTTTTCAAAGGCAAACAGGTAGATCATCCTGCCATTGCGGTCATAGACTTCACTCCCAGTGCGCAAGGTGTAGTTCCTCAGTTCACTGGTTGGTGGCAGATCGTCCTGATAGAACCAGAAAGCTCCCAGAACCACTCCAAGCAGCAGACATCCTGCAACACCCACCAAGGCGAGCAGCCTGTTTATCTTTCTTTTATTGGTTAGCTTCATTTTGTGTCAGCCTTGAACGGTCATATTTGGATTGAACCAGCAGCATCAGCCACGCGATGATCATTCCACTGATCAACCCCAGCAGAATTAGCAGAGGTGTCAACATAAAAACTCGTGCCTGGGGCAGGATCAGTTTTTGCACCAGATACAGCTGGGCCAGGTTATGGGCAATGGCGCCGGTGACGCTGATGCCAAATTCACTGAATCCAAAACCGGATTTGAAAGCCAGATACATGGCCAGCACTGCTGCTGTCCCACCCCCCAGGGAAAGCAAGGTTGAAGGGCTCAGCAGGGTGAAGGTAACCGCCCCACCCACCACCGCTTTGGTGACATTGATCAGCAGGGCGCTCATTGGCTTATGCTGCAGGATAAGATAGAGCACAACCACATTGGACAACCCCAGGCGCAGGAAAGGCACCGGCAAAAGGCGCATGACCAGATTCTCCACTACATGGATGCTGCAAGCAGTGGCGGTGAGAAAGGCCATCAAGAGCAAGGGCCGTTCGGCGATCCGGGTCAAGACACTGCCTCCTGGTAGCGCTTCAGCATCTCCTGTTCACTATGTTCAAAATCCTTCACCGAACCAAAGAACAGAGATCTTCCTTCTTCCAGGAACAGGATTCGGTCGCCCAGATTGGTCAGATTGCGGATGTCGTGGGTGATGGTAATGGTGGTGGCCGCGGCAGTGGAAATAATCTGGGTGATGTAGAACAGCACCTCATTGGCTGTGATGGGGTCGAGCCCTGAAACCGGCTCGTCAAATATGATGTAACTCGGTTTATAGACCAATGCCCGGGCAATTCCCACCCGTTTGCGCATCCCTCCGCTCAGCTCAGCCGGATACTTATACAGGGTATCTTCCAGACCCACGATAGCCAGGCATTCCCGCACCCGGCTCAAGATCGAGGCCTGATCCTGTTCGCCCCTTTCATACAAGGGCAAAGCCACATTCTGGAACACGGTGTAGGAATCCAACAGAGCGGCACCCTGGAATACCATGGCAAATTGCTGCAGGGGAGAATCCTGTCCCCTGGAACCTTTTACGTAGACCCTTGTGCCATCGATGGTAACGCTGCCGGAATCGGGAGGATAGAATCCCATCAGGGTCTTGATCAGAACCGTTTTCCCGGATCCACTGCGCCCCAGAATGATCAGGTTGTCGCCATCCTCCAGGCGGAAATTCACATCCTGCAGGATCAACTTGTCCCCCAGGCTCAGGTTCAAATCCCTAACCTCGATCATGACGTACCAGATAGAGGGTGAAACCGATCCCCAAACCCACTCCGTTTGCCAGAAGGTCCCAGACCGAAACCGAGCGCCCGGGGATCAGATATTGGTGATACTCATCCAGGGCGGCGCTGATCAATACTGCCAGATAGATCAGGACTCCCGTTCGGCGCCGAATCCGCAGCAGCTTCAGGCTGCGGTTGATCAGTAGCGCCAGTACCAGATATACGGCGATATGGATCAGCTTGTCCAGATCCCACACTTTAACCGAAGGCAGATGCTTCGTGGGAATTGAGGAAGCCACCCAGATTCCCAGCCACCAGAGCAAGGTGGCCAGATAGATGTATTTTGGCCGTTTCAGATCCATCAGGGTGAGATGCCTTTGATCTCCCAACTCATGGACAATGCCCCTTTGCGTATAACCGCCTTCATGGCATTACCCCCGTCCGAGATCCACAAGGTGAGCCGGCTGCTCCTGCTCAGAAGGTTGTGGGTGACCATGTCCACATAGTTCATCTTTTGGTTGGTAACAGGATTGAAGCGAATCGAGTAGCGGGAGCAGGAATAGTCTCCCAGGGGCGTTTTCAGCAGTTCCCTGCCCTCTTTGGTAACGCTTGCCGTCCACAGGCTGCCATTCCCATCGATGCTGAATTGGTTGCCGCTGATCTTGCCCTGGGCCAGATATACCATGAAACTGAAGAAATCACGCGTGTCGGCAGCAATGGCATAGCCATATTCCCCCAGTTTCCCACTGTGCACTGCTGCCGCCCGCAAGGCCGAATGGTTGTAAATTACCTTGACATCGTCGCTCAGCTCTCCCTGCCTCACCTTTCGCACATAGACGTTGGGCAGGAACTGCTCGTTGAAAGTTACCTTGTAAACATTGTCTATGTGAGGGAACAAGGCATTGCTATGGATGGATTTGGCCTTCACTTCCACATAACGCTGCTGGATCTGGGTGTTAACGCTGATGCTGGCGACCCTGATGCCCAAGGACTTGATATCATAATCAACCGTAACCCCGATCAGGATTTGAACCGGCAGCAGGATCAGGAGAAGCAGAGGTAACTTATTCATCACTGGTCAGGCGGCTCAGATGTATCTGTTTGATGCTTTTTTCGTCGCTTTCCATCACCCGGAAGAGCAGAAAGGAATCCAGGATATAGCTTTCGCCGACCGCTGGAACGTGATTGAACTGGGCCAGCAAGAATTCCGCCACATTGTCATATTGTTCCGGATTGATGTCGGTGTTGAATTCATGGTTGAATTGGCGGATGTTCAGCATTCCGCTGACCAGAAAGCTGCCATCGTCGTTTCTCACCAGTTCGGGCGTATCCTCCTGGTCATATTCATCGTGGATTTCACCCACGATCTCCTCCAGGATATCCTCCAATGAGATTATCCCCGAGGTTCCGCCATATTCGTCCACCACCACTGCCACCTGCAGTTTGCGGATCTTGAATTGGTTCAGCAGGGTTTGCACCTTCATGTTTTCGGTTACGAACCAGGCCGGCCTCATGATTTCGGCGATACTCTGTTTTTCGGGATAGAGCAGCAGATCCTTCACATACACGATGCCAATGATATCGTCTATGGTCCCCCGATAGACCGGAATGCGGGAGTAACCGCTGTTTACGATCAATTCCCTCAATTCCTCCAGGCTTTGTTTCTCCTCGATCGCGGCGATCTTCACCCGGGGCACCAGGATTTCGCTGATCTCCGCCTCCCGAAACCGGAACAAACCAACCAGCATCTGCTTCTCATGGTCTTCCAGGGTATGTTTGGAGCTCTCGGACTGGATCAGGTTGTGCAATTCCTCGGTGGTGAAATGCTGCCCCAAGTGGCGGTCCAGACTTTGCTGCCTAAAGAGCAGCGGGCTTATCCTCTCCACCAGCCACACCGGAAGGATCAGCAGATATTGGATCATCTGCAGCGGAAAGCTGGTCAGGCGGGCAAAATCGTTGGCGGTGGACAGGGCGACCAGTTTGGGTATGATCTCTCCAAAGATCAGGATGATCACCGTTACCAGGATCACTTGGACAGCGATCACGGTGGAGAGGTTCCATTGTGCCCTGGTGGCAAGGCTGATCGCCAACAGCGTGGCCAAAGACGAGATCGCCATATTGACAAAGGTATTGCCCAACAGCAAGGTGATCAGCAAACGGCGGGGACGCCTGATCAGGGCAAGGATTCTCCGGGAAGCCGCCGTTTGGTTGTTCTCAAGTTTTTTCAGATAGATACGGGACAGGGAGAAAAATGCCGTTTCCGTTCCCGAAAAAAAAGCGGAAAAGCCCAACAGAAGGATCAATAGATACGCTGAACTGTCATCCACTTGCTAAGGTATCCTCCACTTTCTGCCGGTAGTATTGTTCTTTATCATGCATTATAATTCGATCCTCTGGTTTGATATGGTCATAGCCCATCAGATGGAGCAAGCCATGGATGAACACATCTCTCAGCTCCTCGTCAAAGCTCTGGTTTCCCTTTTGCCGGTCGATCTGATTTATGTCAATGATAATGTCGCAGACCCTGGTGGCCTTATCCCCATTTTCCTGCTCCGGCGGGCTTTCATAGGTGATGAAACTCAGTACATCCGTGATCGAATCACTGCCCCGGTATTTGAAGTGATAGCGGCGCATTGCCTGGTCGGAGCAGAGCAGCAGGCTGATCTCGTAAAAAAAGTTGCCGGGTTCCTCAGCGCAGATCAGTTCCACACAGGTTTCCAGCGCAAATTCGTCCACATCCAGCATGGAGTCGTTTTCCAACAGCAGGCTGCAGCTATTCATGCGGTTTTTCCTCCGGATAGTCGGTGCGTTTGCGATAGATGCTTTCCAACACCGGGAGCATGGCTTTTTTGGCTTGGTTCAGCTCTCTCACGGTGATCGGGGCTTCGTCCAGCTGCCCCTCGCGCAGCAGTCTTTCGATGGTGTCATCGATGATGCGGATGATGTCTTCCTCGCTGCTGATCTCCTTGGCCTTGGTGGTGGATTCCACTATGTCCGCCAGCATTACCAGGGCGGCTTCCTTGCTTTGGGGAAGCGGCCCCGGATACTCGAACTGGCTGGGCTCGAATTCCAGCCCCGCTTTCTGAGCGGCGTCCAGAAAGTATTTGATCTTGCTGTTGCCATGATGCTGCCGGATAATATCCATCACCGGTTGGGGCAAATGGTATTTATTGGCCAGGGCGATCCCCTCCTCCACATGGTTGCGGATCAGTTCCGCACTTTGCAGAGGGCTCATAGCGCTGTGGATCTCAGAGCTGTCTTCATTGTTTTCGGTATAGATCTCCATGTTCTGGCTTTTCCCGATATCGTGATAATAACTGCCCACCCGTGCCAACAGGGGATTGGCGCCGATCGCTTCCGCGGCCCGTTCGCTCAGGTTTCCCACGATCAAGGAATGGTGATAGGTGCCCACGGCTTGGGTGGCCAGTTTTTTCAGCAGGGGATGATTGAAATCCAGCAGTTCCAGCAGCGTCTGTTTGGTGGCGCGGTTCCAGCGTTTTTCAAAAAAAGTTACGATCAGGGCGATGCCCACCACCGAAAGAGTGGTCGAGACCAGGGCAAATCCGAGGTTGCGGATCACGGTGAGGATCTGGTCACTCTTATACAATGACAGGGCCAGGTTCATCACCACTATCGATCCGAACAGGTACAGCCACACCCGCAGATATTCGTGCCAGGCTTTTTGCCGCTTGATCAATACCACGGTCACTAATGTGGAGGAGAGCAGGATCACGGGAGTGTAGATCTCCCAGTTGATGAATGGGCTCATCAGAAAGCTGCCGAACACGGCATACATCACCGCAAAATCGAAGCAGATCAGTGTGGCGGCGGAGATCATGATCATCGCAAAGGGGATCAGGGTGTTGTTGAAGCCCAGCAGGAAGTTGTTGACGATGGCCAGCGCCACCAGCAGCAGATAGCCCAGGTCAATGGTGAGCAGGCTTGCCTCGCAATGCAGCACCCGGCTGGTGTGGGTGCTGTAATAATAATTGATCACGAAGAGAATGGCGAATACATACATCAGCAGGCCCAGGGCCAGAAAAAGCTGCTCCAGGGGGGATTTGCTGATCTCGCGCTCCTTATAGGCCTCCACCAGGGAATTCAGCTTGTTGAGCTCATTTTCCGTGATGCGGGTGTTACTGCGGATCACCACTTCATTCTGAAGCACCTCTCCGGAGCGGATACTGATCGAATTGATCGTGTTTTGCGTTAGTTCCTTCAGTTTGTCTTCATCCACGCTGAGATTGGGATTCACCCAGTTGTTCACATGTTCGGTGGCCAGTTGCAGGCTGAGCGGATCACTGATAGCGGAAAGAAACTGCTTGCGGGCCTGATCCAGGCTCAGCATCCCTGCCAGACTTAACTTTCGCATCTGGGTGCCCTGCACCACCATCACACTGTCGCGGTTGATGGCATCGTAAACGCCGATATTATAGATATTGCTCAAACTCTCTTTCAAAGCGGTATAGGAGCGCTCCACCTGGCTGAGGTCCCGAAGCAATGGTTCGGTCTCCGGGTTGGGGCGGAAAGTCCGTGTCCGGGATGCCGGTTCGTCCGAAACCGTGCCTCCCTGGGCAGCAACGAACAGTTCATCGAACAGGGCATCGATTCTGCTTTGCGCCTCGAACAGCACACCCGGATCCAGGTGATAGGGCTTTTCCATTTCCGCCAGGGCCTGATTGCGCTCGCGCTGAAGCTGATCCTCGGTTTTCAATATCGGAAAATCGAAGGGCGCGATCAACTCAAAATCAGCCACTTGACCCACACTAACCTTGTATTCGGGATGGCTGAATTTTCCCACGGCAAAGAAATGGTAGAGCGCCACTATGCACAGCGCTGCTATTATCGTTAACAGGAGACGTTTCGAACTCATGAGCGTAATTTCTGCGAGGCTGATATCTTGTCAAGGACGATATGCAAACCGGGCGCTTTTTGAGGTTGTAAAGTGGCAAAGCATAGCTGGCGGACCCATCAGGCGGGACGCCTGATACTCCTCTCCTCAGTGTGGCTGGCGGACCCAGGCGGACCATCAGGCGGGACGCCTGATATTCCTCTCCCTTCGCCCCTGTAGCATAGCCTTAATCAAGCTTTTATCAAGCGTTAATCAAGCCTTAACAATTAACGCTTGATTAACGCTTGATAAAGACTTGATAAAGGCATCGGAAAAAGGGAGATGATGGGATGATATGGCAAGGCT
>CAZVXK010000021.1:0-27158 GCA_964631665.1 uncultured Candidatus Cloacimonadota bacterium
GCCAGACCAGATCCCCAGGCAGCCAGGCAGGGAAAAAAGGGAGAACCTGGCTTCGGGGAAAAGGGCTCCAAACCCCTTTATTTCAGCAGCATTGCTTTATGGGTGTGGCAATAGTCCCTGGCTTCAAGGCGCAGGAAATAGATTCCGGAGGCCACAGAGCGTTGGTGGCTGTCTCTGCCGTCCCAGACCACTCGATGCATGCCGGCGCCCAGTTCTTCATTCACCAATTGGCGCACCAATTGGCCGCGCAGGTTATACACATTGAGCTGCACCTTTCCGGACAGGGCCAGATCGAAGCGGATGGTGGTGCTGGGATTGAAGGGATTGGGGTAGTTGGGATGGAGTTTTGAAACCAGGGGCAGGATATCTGCATCGCCTTGGGGTGTAACCGGAAATTCGAAAGATACGGTTTCCGAAGGCAGGCTTTCCCCCTCGCTATACAACACCGTCACCCGATAGTGATAGTTGCCGATGGTGCTGAGGGCTTCAGTGTAGGAAGTACCGTCAACCTGCTCCATGAAATCGAACTTTCCGGCATTGAGTTTACGGTATATCTTATAACCGGTGATGGGGAAAACCGGCTCGGCAGGTGCATTCCAGGATAGATTCAACTGCTCTTGAGTGATCAAATGGCTTATCCCTTCGGCCGGAGGCAGATAAACCAAATAGAAATCATGGTTCAGGAGGGGACTGGTCAGGTTCAGCATAACCGGAAAGAAGGTCTCGCTCAGATACCCGGGAGCAGATGCCTTTACACTATGGGTTCCCACTGGCAGATAGAGCTCATAAGCTCCCTCCGGATCGGGAATCGCGCTGATGGAAGCGATGTTTTGGATCAGCACAGTATTCAGATCCAGTTCCGGATTGGATGCTTCCACATTCCCGCTCAGCAAACCGGCAAAGGCAATGAAGCCAGTGGTTTTGACATCATCGATGTACCACCCGATGCCGTTGATAATGGAATCCGCTCCAAAGGTGAAGCGGAACTTCACATTCTGATTGGCATAGCTGCCCAGGGCAATGCGCACCAGGCTCCAGCCATTGCTGGTTCCGGAAAAGCCCGGACCGTTGAGGGCAAGCACATTGGAATGGGTGTATCCGCCTTCAGGGGTGAGCAGGTTCCAGGTAGCGCCATTGTTGGTAGAAATCTTGATGTTGCCGCCATCATAGGTTCCTTCCATGCTATACCAATGCCAGAATTCCAGCGTGTAATTGCTCCCGATGAACACATCCGGCGTGGTCAGGGTCCATATGACATTATTAGGATAGGAGTTGTTCAGCAGTGTGCCCCAAACCTTGGTTCCGGAATGAGCTCCGGAGGTGGTGTCGGTGCCCCATTGCCAGCCGTTGGTTGCCGGATTGGGAATGAAACCCCCATCATTATTCTCAAAATCGTTTTCCATTCCGGCAGTGCCGATGCTCACCAGGAATTGATCATTCTGGGGCGGTATCTGATCGGCCTGGAAGGTTACGAAGAAGGTTACATTGCTGCCCAGAACGGCAGAGGGGGAAATCATTACGTCATATACAGCCTGGCGGATGCTTTGGGCAGGGATCCGGTCCAACAGGATCTCAGGATTCTGGATCGTGATGAATTCACTGACGCAGGTGATGTTGCTGATGATGTTGGCGGCGTCCACTTCGCCGTTATTGGCATAGTTCACGATCAGCTTTACCGTTTCCCCGGGTTCGATCAATCCGTTGGTATTGCCCTGCAGATCGTTCATGTAAAGGCTGGAAAGCTGAACCTGAGGTTTACGCACAGTTAGGTTCAGCAGATATTCCCAGCTGTTGCCATCGATCAAGATGTGGCAATTGAGGCTGATCACTGCATCTGCCGGACAAGTGGGAGAGATAATTATGCTGATCGGATTCTGATTTATGGCCGAAGCGCTGCCGGCGATGTCTGGATAGGTGGTGGCAGGATTGATCAGCGAGATCAGGGGGCTGAGTGTGGAGACGGTCAGATTCACACCGGTTGCGGTTGCCAGACCCAGATTGTTCAATTTCAGGCCGATCTCGGCATATTCACCGGGTTCGAGGATGCAATTTCCATTGTCGTCGTTGATGTTAATCTCGCCGATAACGAGATAGGCGCTTTGATGCAAGACCGGGGCGGTCGTGATAAGCAGGGCGCGTTCATGGGTCAAAGGCGCTGCCGCGGGCGGATAGAGGTTGTTGAAGGAGTATTCCAGGCCGCGGGTGTTGGTATGGTCACGGATGCCGATCGAGGCATAGTTTCCGTGCCGTGGCGTGTATCCGCCGCTGCTGCCCACATCGACATTGTTGAATACCTTATACTGGATCTTGATCATGCCATCCTGCATGCTGGTGGGATGATAGACCGGATCGTAGAAGATCACCTGAAAAGTCTCTTCCGAAGTGCGATTATAGCCATTGCGCAGTTTGTAATATTCGATGATGAGACGATGTTCCGCGGCGTCATACCAACGGTAGATACCGGCATCGTTGATGATGATAAGGTCATCCCAGAAGGGTGCGATCATCGGTGATGGCCCCTGGCCTCCGGGCATCCTGGCATTGCGGAACTCACCGTCGCCGGTTACGCCCAGAGCGATGAAACCGTTCACGCAGACCGTGATCTGATTATACTCGATGCCGTAGTAGCGGAAGGTGAAAGGCAGATCGAGCACTTGGAGTACCACGCTACCGAGCTGGTCACCTTCATCGCCGCTGGTTCCGGAATCATTGAATCCGGTGATCAGGGATCCACTTCCGCCCAAGGTGGGATTGATCTCGATCCATTCGTAGGTGGGGCAATCCGGATAGGCGGTGTCGGTGATATCATAGATGAAATAACCGTAGGAATCGGGTCCCAGGGGCGTATTCTGGCTCACGGTGCCAATGGGGAGGTTGAAGTAGGCGGTCTGCTCAAAGCCCTGGTCATTGAACAGCCTCAGGCTGAGCGGGATCATCATTCCCGGGATCAGCAGAGGGCGCGCGAACAGGCTGAATCCCTCCACAGAATTGATGGTCATGCCTGCCGGGATATTTCCAAAATAGGACAGCGAATCGGTTACCACCAGCAGATCGTTCATCGAGCGCAATTCTCCATAGATGTCTGGTGCTGTGGCTATGGAGTTGTTCAGGACCGAAAGTGCCATAAAACCGGTCTCGCCGGGGTCCAGAACCTGGTTGGTGCCGGCAGTGATGGAGTAATTGGCCACGGAAAGAGCAGCGTTGAACAAGCCAAAATGGAAGGCAATGGTGTATTCCGTCTGCAAACTGTCCGTGAGGGTGAGCTCAAACCTGGCACTGTGCTGGTCAGGGACATTGGCATCCACGCTGAACAGGAAGGGAGCATCATTCATGGCTGTGGCGGAGGGATTCAGCGCAGAATAGGAACTCTGCGCCTGGATCAGAGTGATATATTCATCGCTGCAGTTCAGAGCAGCGGTGATACCGCTGACAGGGTCGGCAGTCGAGTTCTTGATATCCACCCAGAGGGCAATGGTCTCTCTGGCAGAGGCAAAACCATCATTATTGCCGCTGGATCCACCGGTACCGTCTTCAGAGAACATCTTGCCAAAATAGACCAGAGAACCGGTAGAATCGATTATTATGTCTTGCTGTGAAGGCTTGCAATCATGCTTGGAGGCAGTTACCAGGATCTGATTGCTCACATAGGAGGGGACATTCAGGCTCACAAATCCCTCGGCATCGGTGAATCCCTTCGCCACTACATTGCCATAGCTGGAGCTGTATAGGGTAACGCTCACATCCTTCATTGGTATCTGCAGGTCGTCCCGGACAATGATATCGACCAGCGCCGCCCCCAGCGGGATGGAATCGGGCGCAGTTATGTGGAGGGATTTGGGAATTCCCACAAAGGCTTCGGCGGTGGGGTCCCCCATCAGGTTTATCCAATGGGCAAAGTAGTTCGCTGCATTCTGATGGGACATGCTGTATTGCCGCCAGATACCCAGCCGGGAACTAAGCAAGGCTTCCCCCATGGTGCGCATGTCGTATACAAAGACACCTTCCCAGGCACAACTGGAAAGAGTGTTGTTGAACATGGTGTGCGTGCCGGTGGTTGCCATGCCGATGGCGGAGAGAGCTCCCTTGGGAACCGCTTCGGTGCCCATGCGGAAAAATTCCTCCATCGGAGAGGTGGAGCCGGCAAAGCTGTTGGTGCCGCAGGTCAGCACTATCGCATGGGGCAGCCGGGGTCCGTTGTTCAGTACAGAAGCCGAGGGAGACCAACCGCTGACGCCATAGTAGCCGCGATAGTTGAAAAGAGCAACTCCCTGGTTGATTCCGGTATTCATGGTGCTGGCATAGCCGCCGGTGTAGTTTTCGATCAGGTTGTAGCCCGGATTGACTTCCAGAGCCATCTCGCGTATATACATCCCATTATAGACACAGGACATACCGGAGGTGGAGGGATCGCCGATGATCAGCATCCGGTTCAGCCAGGCCGAAGCGTCCCCAGTATTGGCCACATTCTTTTCCACTGCATAGATCTTGGCAAAGACGGCAGTGAGCTGGGAGATGTTCTCCACCGAGA
Organism: uncultured Candidatus Cloacimonadota bacterium; assembly: GCA_964631665.1. Taxonomy (GTDB): domain Bacteria; phylum Cloacimonadota; class Cloacimonadia; order Cloacimonadales; family Cloacimonadaceae; genus Syntrophosphaera. Next base: position 4,529 of record CAZVXK010000021.1, read on the forward strand.
TCCTGCCGATATAGGCATCGCCCAGCAGGTCGGTTCCGGCCAGATGGGTATAGGGATAATCGCCTTCCCCGTTGTAGGCACTCATGGTTTCGTAAAAGGTTGGCACCGGGAAACTTCCGGTGGTATCGCCCAAGAGGATTATGAAGTCGGGTCGGGTATCTTCATTATTATATTGGCTTTGGATATAGTTCTTGATGGCGGTGTTGTAGGTTCCGGCGGTCTGGGTGTTGACTACATTGACCTCAAAGCCCTTTTGCCGTTTCCAGGTTACAAATTCGTTCAATTTCTGAAGAAAAAGGGGATCCGTGGAATTGCCATGGATGAGCAGGATGCGGGCATGTGCCTGGGGCAGGTCCAGGATGCGGTATTGCTCGAAATTTACGATATTGGCTTCGTATAGCTTGGCGAAGATGGGGCTGTAGCCAGTGTAAGCAGGAAGTTCGTTGCTGCCGGGCTCGTTATTGAAGTCAAGCGTGATCTGAATATCCTGATAGCATTTGAGCTGTTGGGAGGCGGTTTCATACACATAGGGATGCATGGCAAGCTGGATCACTCTGAAATCGCGCACGATCTGGGGCTCGGAACCGGAAACGAGGGTCTGGGGATAATGCTGGAGCTGGTTCAAATCCAGATTCTGCTCGTTCAGCCTGATGCCGTCTTCCTTTACCAGCCGGGGATTGGGCAGGTTGATCGTTTTCACGCTGCCCACGGTATAGCTTAGATTATAGCTGCCCTGGGCGGGGATCGCCACCATGGTGCTGAACATAGGAAGCTCGGGCAATCCTTCCAACGCAGTGTTGTGGGCTCCTGCAGCTTTGATCTGCTGATAGACAGTGCCCAGCTCGTTCAAGTCCATGATCTCCGGCTCGGGAGCGCTCAGCTGGATCTGGATCTGTTGGGGATTATGCGCTACAATTCTGAAGGGACGGCTCTCTGAAACCGGTTCCGCAATTGCCAGCGCTGCCAGCAGCAGCATCAGGGATACAGCAACACACTTTGTTTTCATTCTAAATACCTCTGTTTATAATAAATAAAAGACCTGAAGCGATACTCCAGGTCCAACACATAGTAATTGTTTCAGTACATGGCTCAATTTATCTTATAGATCAGGATACCTTGGTCACGGGCGGCCACGATCACCTTATCACCGGAGAAAATGGCATTATTGGTGTATCCGGCGGCAGTGATCCGTTGCTTCAGGATCAAATTGGCAGGATTGCTGACATCGAACAGGTACACACCACCGCTGCCGGAACTCACCACCGCCAGGTTATCCTTCACATCGATGGAAGTGGCATAGCCGGTGGTGTCGAATCCGCTTACCAGCACTGGAGCGGAAGGATTGGTTATGTTTACAATGTTTAGTCCACCTTGGCGGCAGGCCAGGTAGGCATGGTTTCCGGTCACCTTCACTTCCAGCGCTTCGCCATAGAGAGCCAGCTCACCCACCAGTTGCTGGTTGTCTCGGTCGTAGATCAGCAGACCGCGCTGCTGAGCAGCGATGAAGATATGGCTGTCGGTAATGTCAAAGCCCGCCACCGTGGCGGGGCTATTGATACTGAAGATGGTTCCCAGATAGAGCTGGCCGTTGTATTTGGTATAGTTGAAATTACGTCCTGCCGAGAAAAAACCTTCGATGATGTTGTCGTCAGTGGGATTGGGGATGGCGTCAAACCTGATCTTCTGCAAGCCGTCCGTTCCTCCGGCGATGGATTCAGTCAGTTTCAGAGTGTCGGGATCAGTGATGTCCACTATCCTGATCTTGTCGGCACCCACATACTCTCCCAAAAACAGGAATCTATGCTCGCCCACCACCGATACCCGGCGGATATTGACCAACTGGGCATCAGCACTCACTGGATAGAGCTGGGTCCACCAGCGCTGGCTGTAATCAGTCAGATTGATCACGCTCATACCGCCCTGGTCCAATGCCACATACAGGTCATTTCCGTCCAAGCTGAGTTCAGCCGGATTTCCCACCACGTGAATCTGGCGCAGGAGGGTCAGGATATCGTTATCCTGATAGGCAGTATTGCGTTTGGCGCAAGAAAGGACAAGCGCCATTATGATCAGTGAGGCAAGCAGCAGGGTCTTCCTCAGCATGTGGTTCCTCCATTTATTTGGCAACATTTTTTCGTTTGAAAGCCTGTGCACAGGCTGCTGCAGGATAAATGCAATATTCATTCCGATATATGTATAATTTCCAAGTACTCCAATCGTTCCAGAATGGTCTGGAGAAAATAGTCTTGACATATTTCCTGATTCTGAGCAGGGGATTTATTTAGCAATAGTATTTATTATACCTACAGGAGTATGGAATGCGGATATTAAAACCTGTCGTCTTTTCGATGCTGCTGGTCATGCTGCTGGTCATGACCGCCTGCAGCAAGAATGTTGTCCTCTACAAGCAAGCCTTAAAAGAGTATAATCAGGGAAATTTCGAAACTTCCCTGCGCAGCAATGTTCAGTCCCTGCAGCTAAAGCCAGGCTATGAAAAAGCTCAGGACCTGATCAAGAATTCCTATCCCAAGGCGATCTCCGTCCGGGAGCAGCGGGTAGCCGATCTGCAGAAATCCTCCGATCCCGCGGTCTGGGGAAAGCTGGTGGTGGAGTATCAGGCTTTGGAAGATCTTCAGAATCTGGTGAAACCGATCAATCCCCTCTGGAATCCCAAGACCGGAATGGGCTATACTTTCCAGATCAAGGATTACAGCCGTGAGCTGGCAGAGAGCAAGACCAACGCCGCCGAGTATCACTATAACCTGGGTGTGAACCTCACTAAAAGCGGCAGCAGTCCCGATATCCAGAAGCAAGCTGCCAAAGAGTTTCAACAGGCATTGAGCTATGTGCCCAACTACAAGGATTCCGATGCCCGCTACCAGGCTGCCCGCAAGCTGGCAGTCAAACGCATCGCCATCACGCCCTTTGAGGACAAGACCGGGCTCAAGAGCAAATATGGCGGCATCAGCGAGATTCTCACCGAAAGCGTGATCAGCAGCCTGGTCCAGGACAAGACTGCGGGTGAATTTCTGGAGATCATTGCCCGTGACCAGATGACCGCCGTGCTCAGCGAGCAGCAGCTCAGCACTTCCGGTTTGGTGGATGAAAGCAGCGCCGCCAATATTGGAATGCTGTTGGGCGCGCACGAGATCATGACCGGAAAGATACTGCAGGTGAATTATGTGGCGCCGCGCACCACCTCTGTGGAACTGAAGGAAAGCGCCAATGTGGTGGTGAGCGAGGAGACCTATGTGGATGAGGAAGGCAAGGAACGCACCCGCAGCATCAAGGGCGATGTTTTCTGCACCTACACCAGATACACCAAGACCTCCAATGTGCAGATCACCGCTTCTTTCACCATCGTGGATGTGGCCACCGGCAAGATCAAGCTTCAGAACACCGTCAGCGCTGAACAGCCCTGGACCGATTCCTGGGCCCGCAAGGGTACCGGAGACGAGCGAGCCCTATCCCCCGCCACCAAAGCATTGATCACCAAATCCGAACCCCTGCCGCCCTCGGATGCTGAAATGGTGAATGTCGCCCTGCGCGGTCTAAGTGCCGATATCGTTTCCAAGATCAAAGACTACGTGAAGTGATGTCCTCCTCCCCACACCGGTTCTGGCTTGCACTTTGCCTGGCAATGTTGCTGTCCAGTTGCGCCACTGCCAAAAAAGTGCCCGACTGGGTGAACAGCGAACCCTTCGATCCGCTCTACTATTCCAGCGTGGTGAAGGTGAGCACAAAACAGGCTGGATATCAGCAATTGGCCATGGACACCGCCTTCAAGAACATCTCCATGCAGATCAGTGTGCAGGTGGATGCCCAGCTTTCCTCTGTGGACACCGAACTTTCCGGAGTGCCGCTCAGCGAAATCACCACCAATATCCAGACCAGCAGCCGCAACCTGCTCCAGGATGTAGAACTGGTGGGAGTGTATCAGACCAAGACCGAATATTGGGCCTATTTCCGCCTCAATAAACAAAACTACCAGCAGCAGCGCCAGCAGCTGAAGAACCGGGCAGTGGAACTCGCCTTGCAACAACTGGCGGATTTCGACTCCTCCACCACCGACCTGGTAACCGGCATCCCGCAGCTCTTGCATGCCCTGGAAGGAGTGGTGGACTATCTCGATTTGGATCTGCAGGTTACTTACCAGAACAAACCGGTCAATCTCTACAACGAGATCGTGAGAAAAGTGAAACAGCTTCCCTTGCAGGTGAAGCCCGCCTTCGAGCTTGCGGAAACGCCGCAGGTGGTTGCCATGCAGCAGCTCGATCTGCGGTTGCCTGTGACCGTGTACTATCATAAAACCGAAAGCCAGGTCTTGACCTGCCGGGATTTTCCTTTGCGCTTCAGCTTTGCCCGGGGCCAGGGCAAACTTCCCGCAACCGGCTTCACAGCTGCCAATGGCAGTTACACGCTCATATTGGAACGGATCAGCAGCTTCGAACCCAATCAAAGCATCAGCGCCCAGATCAATAAAGACCATTTCTCCGCCCAGATCGTCCATCCGCTGGTGAAAAAGATCTGGGACAACCTCAGCTTCAGCCCTGCCCTGATCTCGCTGCAGGTGGTGAAACCCAAGATCTATCTGGAATACAGCTTCGATGGCAAACAGGAAAGCAACCATAAAAGGCTGATCCTGGACCGCCTGATCGAACTCGACCTGGAAACCACCACCGATGCCGCCCGGGCGGATTTTATCCTCAGCGTGGATATCACTTCCCAACCCGGGTCCTACATCTCTGTCCTGGATGTCTATTCCGCCTTCGGGAATGCCCATGTCTCGCTGATCCATGCCCATACCAAGCAGATCGTCGCCAGCGAATCCCTGCTCAAGATCAAAAGCAATGCCAGTTCCATGCAAGTGGCGGAACTGAACACCGAAGTTCGCACAGTGCGCGCCATTTGTGATGAATTGCTCTACAGGATGGTAAGTTCGTATATCATGAACTAAACTTGCTTGAGAGGGAAGAGAAAGATCAAACAAGTAGCCCCAGGAGCAGCCTTAACAATTAACCATTAACCATTAATCCCTCACTCCTCCTCCAGCACCCTCCTGATCGTATCCAGCAGTTCGCTGCGCATAAAAGGCTTTTGCAGGCAGGCTTTGGCGCCCAGCTTTTTGGCCAGGGGCAGATAGCTGTCCGGACCGAAACGCCCGCCACCGGACATTGCCACGATACGCAGGTCGGGATTGAGTTTGAGCAATTCCTGGATGGTTTCCAGACCCTCTTTATCGGGCATGATGATATCGGTGAGCACCACATCCGGCAGGGCGGCTTCGCAAACTGATATTGCCTGATTGCCGTCTTCGGCTTCGCTCACTTCATAACCAGCTTTGCGCAGCATTTCCACCAGTACGCCGCGAAAGCTGTGATCGTCCTCGATTACCAATATCTTTGCCATGTTGTCACTCTTTCCTCAGTCTGAACCGTGTCCCCAAACGCCAGCCATCAGCAGCACTGCTGATGATGCCACCGGCATAGCCGCTGCCCTCGCCGATGGGATACAGGTTTGAAACGCTGAGGCTGTTCAGGCTGTCCTGATCCCGCAGGATGCGCAACGGCGAGGAGGTGCGGGTTTCGGGCGCGATCAATACTGCATTTCTATTGAATTCCTTAATCACGGTGGCGAATTTCTGTAAAGCTGATTTTAGCCGGTTCAGGACAGCGGCTGGGAAAATTGTGGAAAAATCGCCACAATAGAGGGAGCCCGTAAAGCTGGAAGGGTGCAGGCGGGTGCTGAGCCGTTCCTGCAAAAAGTCGTCTGCCAGGATTGCCGGAGCTTGCCAGGAAGGCTGAAAGGCGCGGTGCTCAAGAAGCTGCTGGAAATCGATGCCCGCAAACAGGCCTGATCCATACACTTCAGAGTCCACCGGAGTAACGACAGCGCTGTTGCAGTAAGCATTGTCCCTTGCGGCATAGCTCATGCCATTGGTCACCATACCTCTGCTTTCGGTGGGGGCTGAGATCACAAATCCGCCGGGGCACATGCAAAAGGTGAATCCATCTGGATTGGCCAGCCGGTAGGAAGCGGGTCCCAGTATCTCCGCCCAGGATTCTGAACCGTAGATCAGACGGTTGATTGTGCTTTGGCTCTGCTCGATCCGGAATCCCACGGCGAAGGCTTTCGGTTCCAGGGCTATGCCTCGCCGGTGCAACATCCGGAAACTGGCACGGGCGGAATTGCCCAGGGCGAGGATCAGGGTCTCTGGAGTGTGGACGCTGCCATTGATAGTTGCCTGGATCAGCTTCCACTCAGCGATCCTGATATCCTGCAGAGTGTGGCGATGGTAAAATTGGCACCCCTGTTCCTGCAGATGGTGCCGGATATTCTTCACAATGGTTCGGATGCCGTCGGTGCCAAGATGCGGCAGTGCTTCAAAGGTGATCTCCGGCGGGGCTCCAAAACCGATTAGTTGCTCCAATACCTGTTGCACCGTGTGGTCACGATTTCTGCAGGTGAGTTTGCCATCCGAAAAAGCTCCTGCCCCACCTTCGCCGAATTGGACATTGGAATTCTCATCCAAGCGGCCATCCTGCCAGAATTTATTGACTGCCCTGGCCCGCTCTTCGATGGCATCCCCCTGATCGAACAAACAGGGTTGGAAACCGTTGGCAACCATTGCCAGTGCGCAGAACAGGCCGGCCGGTCCCATACCGATGATGAAGGGATGTGGATCGGAGCGGAAAATGGGTTTGACCGGCGGGATGGGATGCTCTGGCAGCGGATTCAGGTCTGGATGGCGCGGGGCTTGATCAGCAAAGGAAAGCTGAACGCTGAAGTCGTAGAAGGGATGGTTCCTGCGGCGGGTATCCACAGCCTTACGCGTGATCCGGAGCAGGCTGAACGCAGCAGAAGGCAGACCAAGCTTGGCAGCGATCTGCCCTTCGAGGTCATATTCCCGTTGCACCGGGAAGCGGAGATTGCGCAAGCTGTAGATCATCGGACCACCTGAACAAAAAAAGCGCCATACAGCGCTGAATAACGGTGGTGGCGAGACCCAGAATCGAACTGGGGACACAAGGCTTTTCAGGCCTCTGCTCTACCGGCTGAGCTATCTCGCCCCACGTGGGAGCATGAACTTTGGCAGAGCTTTTTCTGTCAAGACAAATGTGCCTCCGGCGTCCCGCAAAGCTATTCCTGCCCTTGGTTTCAAAGCCATCCCCCGCCAGAGCTGGAAGCAGATAGAACTTGACAATTGCCCCTCGGCACAGAAATGGTGCCAAAAAAGTTCTGTTCGATGAAAGCTATGGATCATAAAGGCGATAAAACATGAAGCATATATGGCTGGCAGCCCTGTTGGGGCTCCTGGTATCAGGCTTGGAAGCGGTACCGGGTTGGGGAGTATCCGATTACGGAATGCTGGACAACCAGGACCCCAGTTTGTCCCTGATCGCGCCCAACGGCGGTGAGAATTGGTCCGCCGGCAGCCTGCAGGAGGTATTGTGGTATGCCGGGGATTCCAATCTGAACCACAACAGCGTACAGCTTTGGCTCAGCCTGGATGATGGACAAAGCTACCAAAGCGTGGCGGAAGGGCTTCCCAACACGCTCAGCTATCTGTGGCAGATACCAAACACCCTCTCCAGCACCGCCCGGATGAGGATCCAGGTGAGCGATATCTTTGGCAACCAAGCCCTGCGCAGTTCTGCCGCAGCTTTCAGCATTGGCCATTCCGATCTTGCTGCTCCTCAGAACCTTGCCATCAGCATAAGCGGAGGCACCGACGCCATGCTCAGTTGGGATGCCGTGACCCACTATCTGGATGGGACGCCGGTAACTCCCACCGGCTATCTGATCCTCTATTCCAGCTTTCCAGTTGAAGACATTGAATCCTATCAGTTGATCGGAGCAACGCCCGGCCTTTCTTTCATACATCAGAACGCCATAGTGCTGGCTGGCAAAGGGTTTTACTGTGTGATCGCCTATCTGGACGATGATGCAATGCCGATGAGTGATCTGCTTCCAGCGCAGAAGCTATCTTTGAGGCAATGGCGGAATTGGTTGCAGAGGGCAGAAGGAAAGGAAAAATGAGAACCGGCATCCTGATCGTTCTGGTGATGTTATTGTTTTCATTTCTGGCAGCAGCTCCGCCCCAGGTTTCAAATGTGAGTTTCAGCCAACGCACCGATGGCAGCAAGATCGTGGATATTTACTATGATCTGGCCGATGAAGACAACGATCCCTGCACCGTCAGCCTCAGCCTCAGCTCCGATGGCGGTGCTACTTTCTCCATCATTCCCGATCCGGGTCTGCTGACGGGAGATGCCGGAGCGGGCGTGGAACCGGGAACGGGCCGGCACATTGTGTGGCATACCGCCTATGAACCCTATCTTCTTGACGGAGAGAACTATCGCTTCATGGTGACCGCGGACGATGGCACACCACCGGAGGTTCCCGCCAATTTTGTCCTGATCCCCGCCCGCACCTTCACCATGGGCAGAACGCAGGGCGATGGCGATGCCGATGAGCTTCCGCCCCATCTGGTAACCCTGTCCGCCTATTCGATCAGCAAATATGAGGTAACCCAGGGGGAGTGGGAAGCCATCATGGGCTACAATCCCGCCACCGGCAACGGTGTGGGGCCGAACCATCCCGTGCATGACATTTCCTGGTATGCCATCCTGAAATACTGCAATCTGCGCAGCATGGCCGAAGGCTACACACCTTGTTACAGCATTTATGACAGCACCGATCCCGCCGACTGGGGCGATGTTCCGCCCTATGAAGTTCCCGACTGGAACGCAGTTCAGTGCGATTGGGCGGTAAACGGCTACCGGTTGCCCACCGATGCGGAATGGGAATTGGCTGCCCGGGGCGGATCGGACTATCCCGATTACTTATACTCCGGCAGCAACGTGATCGGAGATGTGGCCTGGTATGGTGGCAACGACACCACCTATGGCTGCAAACCGGTTGGCACCAAGGCTCCCAATGCCATTGGAATCCATGATATGAGTGGCAACCTTTGGGAGTATTGCTGGGACTGGCAGGATTTCTTTCCGGGCTATCCGGAGGTGAATCCCACCGGCCCGGAAACCGGATTCCTCAAGGTGGCCCGCGGCGGCTACTGGCTGAGCCTTCCTCCTCAATGCCGTGTGTATGAGCGTTCCGGTTACTATGCCTTCTCCGGTAGCATGTGGATGGGCTTCCGCCTGGCCAAAAGCTATCCCTATCCCACCGACTGATCAATCTCTAAAGGCCATTAGTTAGATCTGAACATTGGCCTCAGGATCCATTAATTTCCCTGCCTGGGCTCTGATGAGCAATACGGAATCATTACGGAGTCATTACGGAGTTAATCCGTAATGACTCCGTAATGATTCCGTATTGGTAACGGGAGCGACAAGGGTGATAAAGGAGTCTGATACTACGTAATAACATATATTATAAATAAATTACGGCAGGATATGATAGATATTACTTATACTACTATACTGTAATATGCATTGTATTAATCGCTTATACCATACTTCCAAATCCGCTGGGGAATCAGCCGGCAGAGGCCTCCGGGCTGGGTGCAAGCCTTGGAATAGCAGCGCAGATAATGATCGGACAAAAAGGTGCCCCAACCTTCTGATACAGATTCACATATTCCCCGCAGGGGCACTGCTTCGTGGATCAGTTTGGCACTGTAGAGCCGGCGTTTGCGCTCTCCGAGCCCGATCAGGGTTTGCACGCGCTGGTTCCTGACCGCAGGTGGTATCTGATCCGGCATATCGGCAGCCGGAGTTCCGGGGCGTTTGGAAAAACTGAACACATGCAGATAGGCGACCGGTAATCCGGAGATCAAATCCTGGGTTTGGACAAACTCCTGCTCAGTCTCGCCTGGAAAGCCGCAGATCACATCCAATCCGATGGCAGCGGTGGGAAAGCGTTCCAGGATGGCTGTGATGAGGGTGGTGAAGAAAGTGGTGTCGTAGCGGCGCCCCATACGCTGCAGAACCGAGTCCGATCCCGACTGCAGGGGGATATGGAAGTGCGGGCAGAATTTAGCGCTGTTGCGCAGGCAGTTCAGAAGTCCGGTGGTGATCAACTGGGGTTCCAGAGAACTGAGACGGATCAGCTCCAATCCCTCGATCCGCTCCAGCGCTTCCACCACCTCTGCCAAACCGCGCCCACCTTGCTGATACAAGCCCAGATTCACACCGCCCAGCACGATCTCCCGGTAACCGTTTTCCACAAACAACCTCGCCTGCGCCAGAACATCCTCAAAAGCTGCCGAGCGGTTGTGGCCACGGGCATAAGGTACTGCGCAATAAGTACAATAGAAATCGCAGCCATCCTGGATCTTCTGGAAAGCACGGCTGTGTTCAACCATCCTGCGCAGAGGATGGCTGTGGAACTCTTCAGCCTGCATAATATCCCCAAACTCATAGTTGCCAGATTGCAAAAGGCTGGCAATGTCCACTTTCGCCTGATTGTCTACGATCAGGTCAACCTCACCCAGATCGGATACTTCGCCGGCATGGCGCTGGGCATAACAACCGGTTACCACCACTTTCACCTTCGGGTCTTGCGCCTTGTATGCCAATGCCTTGCGGATCAGGTTGCGGCTCTTGTAATCGGTGCGGTTGGTTACGGTGCAGGTGTTGATGATATAGACATCGGCTGCTACCGAAAAAGGAACGAGTTCACAATCCTGGAACTGGTCAATGATGATGGCAGATTCGCAGGCATTGGTCTTGCAGCCCAAAGTGGCGATGGCGATGCGGGTCAAGAGTGGTTCCGGCTCAGGCAGGCCAGGATCGCCGGAGCATAGATCTGATGCTCGATTTTCAGCACCCGATCGGCGATCTCCTGCGGGGAGCGGCAGTCCGAGATGTCAACCTGCTGCCGGGCGATCACTTCACCATGGTCATAGATGTGATCCACCCGATGCACGCTGGCCCCAGAAACCTTTTCTTGGGATGCGAACACCGCCTCGTGCACCCTCAGGCCATACATGCCCTGGCCACCGTATTTTGGCAAGAGGGCGGGATGGATGTTGAGCACCGGAATGCCCACGCGGGTGAGAAAAGCGGCTGAGAGCTGCTTCATAAAACCTGCCAGAGCGATCAGATCGAGCCGCCGGGAATCGATTTCGCAAAGTAATGCTTGTTCAAACAACGCCATATCATGCGTCCTCAGAACCAGACAAGGCAGATCCAGTTCAGCGCAAAGCTGCCGCACCGGTGCCCGGGGACGGGAAACCGTTACCAAAGCGATCTCCACTGGCAGCTGGCGCTCCGAAAAATAGCGATGCAAAGCCTGCAGGTTGGAACCGCGGCCATGTCCGCTGGTCAGCACCCCTATTCGCCAGGGCGCAGATGCAGTTCCCGCCATTGTTCCGGGCTCACCTCAGAGGGTGCTCCGCACATCAGATCCGAGGCCCTGAGGGTTTTGGGAAAGGCGATCACGTCCCGGATGGAATCGGCTCCGCTCATGATCATCACCAAACGATCGATTCCGGGGGCAATTCCCCCATGCGGTGGAGTGCCATATTTGAGCGCTTCCAGGAAGAATCCGAAGCGTTCCCGAAGCTCTTCCTCGCTGAAGCCCAGGATGTCGAAGATCTTCTTCTGCAGGTCATAACGATGGCAACGGATGCTGCCGGAGGACAATTCCATGCCATTGCAGACCAGATCGTAGAGTTGGCCGATGATCTCACCATAGCGTTCCGGTTCGTCCAGCCAGGGGATATGATCCTCACGCGGCAGGGTGAACATGTGATGGGCGGGTTCCCAACGCTGGATTTCCTCATTGTAGTGAAACAGGGGATAATCCTGAATCCAGACGAAGGAGAACACACCCTCCGGGATCAGTTTATGGTTGAGGGCGATCTGGTTTCGGAGCGCGGCCAGCACTTTGGAAGCCATGTCGTAGTTATCTGCCGCAAAGGCGATCAAATCTCCGGCCTGAGCCTGGGCGGCAGCGATCACAGCAACCATTTCCTGTTCGGAAAGGAATTTGCTGATCCCACCCTCCAGACCGCTCTCCCCCACCTTGGCAAAGGCTATTCCCCTGCCACCCTGATGTTTGGCCAGCTCGACCAGCTCGTCCTGCTGTTTAAGGGAATAGTCCGCTCCCTGGGGAATTACGAGGGCTTTGACCATACCGCCGGCAGCGAGCGCGGACTGAAAGACCTGGAATTGTGAATTAATGAGCACAGAGCTCAGGTCGCACAGTTCCAGTTCGAAGCGCAGATCTGGTTTATCGCAACCAAAGCGGTCCATGGCCTCCCGGTAGGACAGACGCGGGAAAGGCAGTTCGAGATCGATATCCAGTGCGGTTTTGAATACATGAGCCAGCATCCGTTCCAGCAGGCTGAAGATCTGGTCTTGGGTGGCAAAGCTCATTTCCAGGTCGAGTTGGGTGAATTCCGGCTGGCGGTCGGCACGCAGGTCTTCATCCCTGAAGCATTTGGCAATCTGGAAATAGCGGTCGAATCCGGCGATCATCAAGAGCTGTTTGAACATTTGCGGCGACTGGGGCAGTGCAAAAAACCTGCCGGGATGGATGCGGCTGGGAACCAGATAATCCCGTGCTCCTTCCGGAGTGCTTTTCATCAGGATCGGGGTCTCAATCTCATAGAATGATTCGGTGCAGAGGAAATCGCGGATGGCTTTCACCACCTGATGCCGGAGCAGGATTATCTTCTGCAGGTATGGACGCCGCAGATCGAGGTAGCGGTAGCCCAGCCGGAGGTCCTCTTCCGCCAAAGCCACATCGGTTAGTTGGATGGGAAGCGGCTGGCAATCGTTGAGCAGATATATCTCAGCGGCTGAGACCTCAATTTCACCGGTGCCCAAAGCAGGATTTACGTTCTGGGGAGCCCGGGCCTGAACCGTTCCTACCACCGCCACCACATATTCATTGCGCAGCTTCTCGGCCTTGGCAAAAACATCCTTCTGCTCGGGACGGATCACGATCTGCACAATGCCGCGGACATCCCTCAGGTCGATGAAGATCAAGCCTCCCAGATCACGGCGTTTGTTTACCCAGCCCATCACGGTGACCTGTTGATCAAGCTCCTGCAGGGACAATTCCCCGCAGTAATGGGTGCGTTGGAGTCGGTTCAGATTATCGAGCATACAGATTGGCCTCAGTTCATCCTGATCTGTTCAAAGAGTTTGTCGATGGCACCCGCCCGTTCCCCGATGAACTGGATCATGTGGCATTTCTGCAGATAGGCTTCATCCGGATAGATCAACAGGTTGGCCTTGATCTCATCATCCAGGAGCTGGTAGGCAGCCAGGTTGGGAGTGGGATATTGGGTGTATTCAGCATTGCGTTTGGCATTGGCGGCATCGAGCAGGAAATCGATGAATTTGTAGGCAAGCTCCTTGTTTTGGGAGGATTTCATGATCACCATGTTGTCCATCCACAGACTGGTGCCTTCCACAGGCAGGTAGAATCCCAGATCGGCATGATCCACCATCCGCTGCAAGGCATCGCCATTGTAGCCCTGCGCCAGCCAGGTGGTGCCATTGGCGACTTCGGTTTTGAAGGACTCAGAATCGTATTGGGTGATGTTCTTGTCCCACACCAGCAGTACCTTTTCAGCTTCAGCCATAGCCTGCGGGGAAGTGTCGTTGGGATCGAATCCGGCAAAGATCAGGGCAGCCCCCACCACCTCACGGGCGTCCTCGAGCATGGTGATCTTTTGCTTGCCCTCAAAGAAGGGATCACCCAATGCAGACCAGCTTTGGGTGGCAACAACATCCGGCGGAACCTGTTTTATGTTGTAGATCAAACCGGTTAATCCCCAGAAATAGGGTACCGAATAGAGGTTGCCGGGATCGAAGGAACTGGCCTTGGCCAAAAGCTTGGGGTCCAGATTGCCATAGTTCTTCAATTTGCTGCGGTCCAGAGGTTCCAATAGGTTCTGGCGTTGCATGATGCTCACATGGTCTCCGCTGGGGACCACAATATCATAGGCCTGGCGCGAACTCATGACCTTGGTGAGCATGTTTTCATTGGAATCATAGGTGCTTTCACGCACCTTGCAGTTATTCGCCCGCTCGAATTCCTTGATCAGGTCGGGATCGATGTAGTCCGACCAGTTGAACACATAGAGGGTGTTTCCCCTTTTCCCGCAGCCGCCGATTCCCAGCAGCACCGACAGGACGAGTGCAAAGAGCAGGATTTTCTTCATGTCAAACTCCTTTGGCAAGTGATCTTGCCTGATTGATACCCCGGCTGAGTGAAACACCCTGCAGAACGATCCAGCCAGCCAGGAAGAACGCGATCAGCGACAGGATCGCCAGCCGCAGATCACCGGTGAAACGATAGATGGAACCATACAGGATCGGACCCGCGATCGAGGAGAGCCTGCCGGTCAAAGTGTAGAAACCGAAGAATTCCGCCTGCTTGTCCACTGGCGTGAGCAGGGACATCAGGGTGCGGCTGTTGGCCTGGCTGCTGCCGATCGCCATCCCGGCCAGGAGCCCCACCAGATAATATTCTCCGGCGCTGCCACAGAAGAAAGCCCACCCCACCACGGCGATCCAGATCAGCAGCGACAGGCTGAGCGAGAGTTTCACATTGAGGAAATGATCAGACAGATAACCAAACAAGGCAGCTCCCAGAACGGAGGTGAACTGGGCCAGGATAAAGAACTTGATCATGTCCTCGGCACTCATGCCAAAGCGTTCCATGCCGAAGGGTGTGGCGAACACGATGATGGTGTAGATGCCGTGGTTGTAGATGAAATAGCTGATCACATAGCGCAGCAGGTTCGGCAGTTGAGCGATGTGCTCAAGGGAAAACCTGATCCGCTGCAGCGCCACCTTCAGGTAGTTGGTGCGCCGGGAAGGTTTTCGCACTTCTTTCAAGAGCAGAAAGGTGATCAGTGAGAAAACCAACAGATGAGCTGCGATCATGGGAAAAACCCAGCGCACGGCCTTCAGATTGACCAGATACAAAGCCAGCAGCAGGGAGACCAATCCACCCACATAGCCAAAAGCCCAGCCAAATCCGGAAACCTTACCGATATGGGCAGCATCGCTGAGCTCCGGCAGAAATGCATCATAGAAGATATTGGCGCTGTTGAAG
The DNA here is from genome assembly GCA_964631665.1 of uncultured Candidatus Cloacimonadota bacterium. Lineage (GTDB taxonomy): Bacteria > Cloacimonadota > Cloacimonadia > Cloacimonadales > Cloacimonadaceae > Syntrophosphaera. The sequence continues at coordinate 19,571 of CAZVXK010000021.1, forward strand.
GCATAGTTGGCTGTGATGAACAGCAGCATTCCCAGCAGGATCTGTCCCTGGGTAACAAAATAGAGCAGGCCGGTAAAGATCAGGGTGAGATAACAGAAGAAAAAGAGCAGTTTCTTCTTGGAACGGGAATAGTCCGCCACCGCTCCCAAAATAGGTCCGGTTATTGCCGCCAGGGTCATGGAGATTCCGATCGCCCAACCCCATAGTTGCTCTGCATAACCTTCGGCTCCGCCCACCACAACCTGTTTGAAATAGAAATTGAACACCACGCTTACGATGACTGTGGTGAAAGCGGAATTGGCAAAGTCGTAGAACATCCAGCCCACGATGCTCTTCATGCGTTTCACGATGCCACCCCCGGCAGTGGCAACCGCTCCAGCTCAGTCCAGACCTGCGAGATATCGGAACGGGGGCTGGCGATGAACACCTGATAGCGATAATCCACCAGTTCCCTGATCCGGTAAGTGTGTTCGGCGTCGAGTTCGGCGAAAATATCGTCGAACAGAAGGATGGGCTTGATCCCGGTAACCGTTTCGATCAGGGCTGCTTGGATCAATTTGAGCACGATCACAGCAACGCGTTTCTGCCCCTGTGAACCGAAAGTCTTCAATTCATGGCCGGCCAGGATGAATTCATAGTCATCCAAATGGGCTCCGATCAGGCTGCGCTGATATCTTTTCTCCCGTGTCTCGAGCTGGCTCAGATGTTTCATTATCCGTTCAGGGTCTTCAGAATAACCATTGGGAGCATAACACAGATAGTTCAAGCGGATGTCCCTTGCTTGGTTCGATATGCAGGAAAACTCTGTACTGAAGGAATTGTTGACCAATTCCAGATAACGCCTGCGGAACTTCAACACCTCGATCAGGCTGTGGGCAAACTTCAGATCCCAACCTCTTTTCTCGGCAGGTTCATACTCCCGTTTCAACAAAGTGTTGCGCTGCTCCACCAAATGCAGATACTCCCGCAGCAGTGGAATATATTGGGGATAGAGCTGGGATATGGCCAGATCGAAGTACTGCCTGCGACAGCGTGGGCTGCCGCCGATCAGGTTCATGTCCTCCGGAGCGCAATAGATCACTTTCACACACTCAAACAACCGGCTCAGTTGGCGAACCGGCTGCTCATCCAGTTTCAGCAGCTTCCTGCCCGCCTGATAGGCAAGCTGGAAGGACAACGTAAGCTGAGTGTCCAGAGCAAACGAGCTTCTGATGGTGAAAAGATCGGCTCCGTAATGCAGCAGTTCGTCGTCGCGGTGAAAATGGATTGATTTCCCCACTCCGCAATATGCCACCGCCTCCAACAAATTGGTCTTGCCACAGCCATTGGGGCCAATGATCAGATTTCCCCTTGGATCAAACTCCCAGGCGGCACTCAGGTAATTGCGGAAATTTTGGAGTGCGATCTGCTTCAGATACAATCTGTTATGACCGCAAGGGCATCAGCAGGAAGGTGATCTGCTGATTCTCCGGCAAGGGCTCGTTGTAGATCATCATGGGATCACGGCTGGTACCAAGCATGATGCGGACCTGCTCGGTGTCGATGGCATCCAGGATGGAGAGCATGTAGCGGTAATTGAATGAGATCGAGGTGGGGGTTCCCTGATACTGATAGGTCTCCACAAATTCCTTCCCTTCGCCGGTGTCACGGTTGCTGGTATTGATCTCGAAACGTTCGGCATCGATCTCGAAGCGGATGCGCAGATTGTCTTCCGGTGCCACCAAGGCCACCCGCCGGATCGAGGTGTGGAGGGATTCCTTGTTCACCAGGATCTGGTTCGGCAGATTGGACACAAAAGCTTTCTGGTATTCCGGATATTTGTGCTCGAGAATATTGGAGATCACGACAAACTTGCCATAGGCAAAGATCAGTTTGTTGCGTTCGATCAGAATTCTGATCTCCTTTACTCCCGATTCAATGATCTTCTGCAGGAAATTGAGTGTTTTGACCGGGATGATCTTTTCGATCATTTGTTCGGCAGGTGTAGGTTGGAAGATGTTCTCCTCGGCCATCTCTGTATTCTCGGGCGGAGCAGGTGGAGCAGTAAACGGAACGATGAATTCCGCCACCTTGCGGCCATCGGTGGCTGCCATCATCTGGAATTCACTGGTCAGCTTCCAACAGACACCCATCAGAGCGGCGCGGTTGACATCGGTGGATACGGCAAAGGTGGTCTTGCTGATCATGCGGTTCAGGATCTCGGCATCCATGGTGATGGCATCGCTGAGGTCGGGCAATGGCAACAGGGGGAACAGAGAGTGGTCGGCGCATAGAATATTGAAATCTATTTTGTTGCATTGGATCATGAGCAGGTCTTCCGTTCTCCACAAATCGATAACAGCATCAGGCATGAAATTGATGATTTCGTTGAAATGTTTGGCGGACACAGCGATGGTACCCCCCTCACTGACAGCGGCATTGAAACATACCACGGCGGTGATTTCCAGGTCGGTGGCAGTGATCCTCACCTCAGCCTTGTCGGCATCCACATCGATCAAAAAGTTGGTCAGGATCGGCGATGTGGTCTTGGAAGACACGATCGTTGCCAAATGCTGGATGTGATGGATCAGTTCTTTCTTTTCAATGGCTAATCTCATTGTTTCCCCTTTTTTAGCAGCTAATATCTTATGAGTCCACAAAATTGTCGTTTGTTCGTTTGTCAATAGTTTTTCTGAGCCTAATGAAAAAGCCATACCAGGCAAGATAGCCTGTGATCTGGTCTACAGTAATTTTCCCAGGTTCAGAGCTGATAATGTGTTGTTTGGAACATGCCTTGCATATAGTAATTGAAATAATAGAAATAAACATGAGGAAGTTGGTTTGATATGAAACGTTTTCTGATCCTTGTTCCAATGCTGTTGTGTGTGCTTGCTGCCGTAGCGAACATTACCCACACCTATAATTTTGCCCCGGTGGTTGTGAAAACCACTCCTGAGAATTCTATTGTGGAATTGCCCGGAAGCCAGCTTTATGGCAAACCGGGCGAACCGGCCTTACCCTGGGTAGGCACAAAACTGCTGCTGCCCATAGGAACTGAAGCGACCGGGATCACACTGAAGAAGCACAATCCCTACACGATTATGCTGGAGAAACCAATTGCTCCGGTCCAGCCGCAGTATCCACTATCCTGGGAGCAATTGATGCCCTTGGCCGAGCCGGATGCCAGCATCTATGGGACTGATGCCTTCTTCCCGGAAGTTGCTCACAATGGTGTGAACACCCAGTTCCTGGCAGGCCATCCGATCAATTTTACAGCGATCTGCCCGGTTGAGTACAATCCTGTGACCGGTGAGCTTATCTGCTATCAGAGCATCACGATCGAAGTTTCCAGCGAATTCAGCACCAAAGCCCAGGCTGCCACAACACTTCTGAAGCAGGATGCCTATATCAGCAACTATCTGAAACGCGCGGCAGACAACGACATCGCCATTCCCCGTTACGAGACCCGCACCGATGGTTATGAGTATATAATCATCCACGACGCTGACAAGTATGACCAATGGCTTCCCTTCATGCAACTCTATGCGGGAAAAGGATACAACATGCTGATGAAACCGGTGCAGGAGATCGTCTCCCAATTCACCGGTGTGGACACCCAGGAAAAGATCAGGAATTACATTATCAGCATGTATCAGACCAATTCCCTGCGCCATGTGTTGCTGGCCGGAGATACAGACGTGATCCCCCATCGCGGGCTATATGTGAATTTCTCCCAAGGCGGGCAGATGGACGCCGATATTCCGGCGGATATGTACTATTCCTGTTTGGATGGAACCTGGAACGACGACGGAGATGCCTATTGGGGAGAGATCTATGAAGCTGACCTGGCTCCGGAGCTGTCCATCGGACGTTTTTGTTACAATTCGGATGCTGAGATCGCCATCTTCTACAACAAAGTGATGAAATATCTGGATGAGCCTGTGGTCAGCGAAGTCAAGAGTGCGCTGTTCGTGGGTGAATGGCTGTGGGATGGTCCCACCTGGGGTGGAGATTACATGGACGAAATGATCGGTGGTACCTCCATGCATGGTTACACCACGGTCGGCGTACCCACCAATTGGAACATCACCACCCTTTATGACCGCACTTATGGCTATCAGGAAGCCTGGGGACCCACGCAAATCTGTCCCCTGCTCAGCCAGGGAGCCAATTTCGTGAATCATTTGGGGCATTCCAACACCACCTATGCCATGCGCTTATCCAACAATCAGGTTTCCGCCACTTCCATCACCAACAATGGCACCAACCACAATTTCTCCATCTATTTCACCCAAGGCTGCTATGCCGGTGCTTTTGACAACCGCACCACCACTCCGGGTCAATACACTTCAGACTGCATCACTGAAAAATTCACCAGTATTGCCACCTCGGCGGTTTCCATGATCTCCCATTCCCGCTATGGTTGGGGAATGCAGAATTCCACCAATGGAGCCTCCCAATATTTCCATCGCCAATATGTGGACGCCATCTTTGGTGAGGATATCTTTGAATTGGGCTGGGCACTGGCGGATTCCAAGATCGACAACATTCCCTTTATCTCAAACAGCCCGGTGATGTATTGGGTTACCTATGAGACCAATCTGATCGGTGATCCTGCCCTGATGGTGTGGACCGATTATCCCCAGGAAATCATTGCCGAGCTGCCCGCCTATTGGACAGTGGGCGTGAACAGCTACCAGATCCAGACCAATGCACCCCAGGCCAGCCTGCGCATCAAATCTGCCGGAGAGATCGTCTACGAAGGGGTGGCAGATGCCTCCGGACTGATCTATATCAGTATGTTGCAGAGCTTTGCGCCCGGTGATTATGACCTATACATCACAGCACCAAATTTCTTTTCCTACCATACGGTGTTTACTGTCCAAGCCAGCGAAATGCCCTATGTGGTGGCAACCGAGGTGCAATATCTGGACGCGGACAACCTCTTTCACACCGGTGAGATCGTGAACCTCACGGTTACTCTGGAAAATGTGGGTATGTATGACCAGGTGAATCCCGGCATGGTTACCCTCAGCTCAAACTCCCCCAATATCCAGGTTCTGAACAGCAGCTATGGCTTTGACCCCATTGCTTCGAACGGTTCACTCGTGATCAGCGATTTCTTCCGCATCCGCATTCAGGGGAACTATACCGACCACGCCGTGGCTGTACTCACTTTCACCACACAGTTTGATGGTTATACTGCAACTTCCTCCAGCATCCTGATCCTGAACGCTCCCCAGCTCAGTATTGCCGGTTATCAGTTCAACAGCCCCACCAATGTCATCCTGCCCGGTGACAATCTCTCCCTGAACCTGTTGCTGCAAAACACCGGCAGCGGCAATGCCTTTTCGCCTCTGTTGATCTTGTTCAGCGACAGCCCATATGTTACACTTTCAGATTTCGAGGTGTTGCTCTCCCCCATCGGACCTGACAGCTTTGCCAATTATGACGAAGTTTTCAGCATGCAAATCTCCCCCGATGCGGAGCTCAACACCTCCATCAGCATTGGTTACCTGCTCAACGCGGAAAATGGCAATACGCTGGAAGGAACTTTTCAGCTCTATCTGGGCACGCAGAACTATAATTTCGAACCTGACATGATGGGTTGGACCAGTTCTGCCCCGATGAATGGCTTCATCAATCAATGGCATCGCAGCAGCGCCCGCAACTTCACCCCCCAGGGCTCATATTCGATGAAGTTCGGCGGCCAGGGCACCAACAACTATAGCAACAGCGCCTATGGGGTTTTAGAAAGCCCCGAGATCGCCCTGGGCTTGAATAGTGTGCTCAGATTCCATCACTGGATGGATGCCGAAAACCATTCCACCCCCACCTATGCCTGGGATGGTGGTTTGGTGCAGATGTCCGTAAACAATGGACCCTGGACTCAGATCACACCCATCGGTGGATATTCCCACCGCATCTATAACAATCCCGCCTCCCCCTTTCCCGCCAATACCAATGTCTATTCCGGCTCATTTGACTGGACCGAAGCCAGTTTCAACCTGGCTGACTATTCCGGGATGGCCAAATTCCGCTTCATATTTGGTTCGGACGGCTATGTAACCGGTGAAGGCTGGTATCTGGACGATATTTGGGTGGAAAGCGAATTCGTGGAAAATGACGAATCTGTTCTGCTGGTGCAACAGGTGAAACTATTCGAGAACTATCCCAACCCCTTCAACCCAAGCACCACCATTTCCTTCAGCCTGCCCTTCGCTGACAAGGTCAGTCTGGATATCTTCAACCTGAAGGGACAGAAAATAACCACCCTTTACAGCGGTGATCTCCCCCCCGGAACCCATAGCCTGGTTTGGAACGGCAGAGACCAAAACCAGTCCGCCGTCGCCAGCGGTGTCTATCTTTACCGCCTGCAGACCGGCAACCGGGTGGAAACCCGCAAAATGATGCTGATGAAATGAACTCTCAACAGCTGATGATATTGGGAACGCCTCTCCATTTGGGGAACGGCGTTCCCATTATTTTCTGGATCAAGGACCAAGGTAAAACTGCATGAAGCTTGGTGGCAGCACCCGCCTGGTGGCGCTGACTGGCGCCGGGATCAGCGCTGAATCCGGAATCAGAACCTTCCGCGACAGCGGCGGCCTGTGGGAACAGCATGCTGTGGAGGATGTTGCCACGGTGGAGGCTTTCGAACGAAATCCCTCTCTGGTCTGGACCTTCTATAAACAAAGGTTTGAACAGGCTGTGCAGGCCAATCCCAATCCCGGCCACTACGCCCTGGTGGAGCTGGAGAACTATCTGGGGAACAATTTCAGCCTGATCACCCAGAATGTGGACAATCTGCACACCCTTGCCGGAAGCAGGAATATCATCGAAATGCATGGAAACCTGTATCGCTGCTTCTGCACTGAATGCGACGCCAGATTCCGGATGCAGGAGATCGACCTCACTCCCGACATCCCACTCTGCGGCAAATGCGGTGCTTCCTTGCGTCCCGATATTGTCTGGTTTGGCGAGATCCCCTATTGCCTGTATGAGATCGAGCAAAAGCTGAAGAATTGCGATGTCTTTCTGATGATCGGAACCAGTGGCATCGTCTATCCAGCCGCTGGTTTTGTGATGACCGCCAAGTATTTCGGTGCGCGCATCATAGCGGTGAACCTGGAACCGATGAACAACCAAAGCTTCGTGGATGAATTCCACTGCGGCTCTGCGGGTCAGATCCTGCCCGGTCTGGTGAAGGAATGGACGGGCTGATTTAGATATTGTAATTGTTTTTCATTTCATTTTCTGCACTTCTGGGTCGATTTTTCATTGCGGTTGGCATTAAAATTACCCTGGTTTCAGGGGATCATAACAGTAGTTTAAACTAAATTCAATATTTGCAATATATTCTGCAACAATTTGTCCATTCCCGACCGCCTTGCCCCCAACATCCCTCCCATTAGCAATACGGAATCATTACGGAGTCATTACGGAGTTAATCCGTAATGACTCCGTAATGATTCCGTATTGCTAACGGGGGCGATGAGGGGTGGATGACTGGAAAAGTTGCTCGTCAGAATGCCAGAGGATAACCAGAGGATAGTGGCTGCGGATCAGATCATCATCCGGTTTATCGTAATGATGTAGAGGGAGTTCC
>CAZVXK010000022.1:0-26179 GCA_964631665.1 uncultured Candidatus Cloacimonadota bacterium
AAAGCAGAGGGCTCAGCCGGGCTCAGCTCTCTGCTCTTGGCCAGTGTTTGGGGTTTCGGAAAAAGCCTATTCCGGCAGCCAATCCTCGGGGATGCGGGGTTTTTCGTTGGGGGCGGGATCGCTGATCTCATAGGTGCCGGCATTGATGTCGTGCTTCACCTGGATCCCCTCGCGACCGAATTCCTTGGTGGAAGTGGCGGTTACGATGCCCTCTTCGCTGTAGGTGATCAGGAAGGCTTCGGTGTTGATATTGGAGGGCAGATTCATTTCCTCGATCGAAAGGGGAAGGGCGGCAAAGGGATCGTTGGCCTGGTATTCCTTGGCGGCTTTGACCACCAGTTCGATCTGGGGGACGATCTGCTCGAATTTCTGTTGAGCGAGCAGTTCCAGTTCTTTCTCAGCTTTCATTTGCCGCATGCCAAAGATAAAGATGAAGACCACTCCCGCCAGGAGCAGGAAGAGGATCAGCTCCACCAGGCCGACCTGGCGCTTGGGCTGGACGGCATCCCGTTTTGCGGGGCCGGGGCTTTTTATCGGTTTCTCAGGGGCTTTGTTGTTATTGACATCGGGCATTGGAACCTCCAGGGTGAAAATCGTATTTTTGGCAATCTTTTGAACCTGCCATTTTTGTCAAAGGATTTATTATAGGCCCCAGAAGCGGAACGAGCGCTGGAGCATGATCTCATGGGTGAGATTGTCGTCCTGGGGCTCATATTTGAAGGTGTAGCCCAGGCGGAATTGATGGGGCAGGAAAACCCGCAGTGAGGTGTCGTGGGATATCACGATCTTGGTCCGCTTCTGCAGGTCGGTGGCTTCCTGCAGGGTGAATTCGTAATCCAGGAAGAACTTCCGGCCCAGATACTTGCTCATGGAAACGGAGAGATTGTTGAGCAGGATGGCGGAGCTGAATTGCGTGACATCGCTCATGAACTGGTTCATGTCCGTGAATTCCGCCAGTTGGTTCGGATCGTTGGAATATTCGGTGAAGAGATTTTGGATGAAACCCACGCTGATGCTAAAGTTATCCAGTTTGAGCAGGCGGCGCAGCCTGTTTTCGATGGGATAGATGAAGGGGGAAAGCAAGGTGGTGTTCAGGTTTCCGGAGATCAGGTTCAGCGCTTCGTCCTGCAGCAGGCTCTGCTTTTGGGTGTCTGTGAGTTCCCCGGGATTCTTGCTATAGCGCAGGCGGGCCAGCATGTCGGTGACGGTGAGGTCTTCGGGATTGTCGCTGCTGAGGTTGAAGCTGAGGCGGTCAAAGAGTGGCTTGGAGGTATCGGGATCGGTACCGATGGAGAGGGTGATCACAGTGCCGTCGGCAGCCCGGCGATAGAAGGAGCCTTCCACCAGGATCAGGTTTTGAGATTCAAGGATGATGATGTTCAGCCGCTCGGTTTGGAACACGGTGCCGAAGAAATCTATGGTGCCGCGCTCAGAGACGAAATTGGCCTCCACCGGAATCCAGTCCAAACCATTGTAAACGATGTGGAGGAATCCCCCCGGTTGAATGGAGATGTTGGCCGGATAGGTGGTGTAGCTGATGTTGTCCCTCAAGCGCACCATCAGATCAAGCGTGAAGGGCAGGGGCACGGGATCAGGCTTGGAATAGTCGCCGCGGGAAAAGGCATCCCGGAAACTGTAGATCAGGCTGAGCAGATTGTCCGTATTGGGCGGGAAAACGGCGCTGGCATTGGAAAGCACGGCCTCCGCGGAGATGCGCATGTCGTCGAAGGGACCCTTCACGGTGGCATACTCTGAATTCTGTCCCCTCAACACGATATTGGTCAGGGTGCGGGGTGTGGTGAACATGGGCGCGTTCACCAGGATGCCGGGTTCCTCGATCTTGAGGCGGAAGCTGCCCAGATCCAGAAAGCCCACGAAGAAATGGTTGCTGCTGTCTTCTTCGAAGTCGTTGAGCACGGTGAGCTTGCCATCGCCCATGTAGCAGGAGAAGTTTTCCAACTGCAGGCGGTTGTTGGAGAGGGTTGCGAGCAGGTGCAGGTTGCGGATGGGCTCGATCTGGTCCTTCAGCATGATGAATCCGTTGCGGATGTCGATCTCGCCGGCGGAGACCAGAAACTGGTCTTCCAAGGTTTCCACAGTGCAATAAAAGCTCGAGCGGCCACTGGCTTCGGTGACCAGAGGCAGGGTTTCCTTCAGCCAGGCGAACAGCGATCCCTCCACCCTGAGCTGCAGGGCATGGTTGCCGTCAAAAAAGGTTTGCGAGAGCAGGTTATAGTCTAAGGCTCCCTGGGCGCTGAGCTGGGCCATCCGGTTGGCGGTAACCCGCAAGGAATCCACATAGAGCACTTCCGGGCTCTGCCGCAGATTCACCACGATATCGCTAAGCACCACGGCATCCGGGATCTCCACCCGCCGGGAACGCAGTTCCGTGGCCAGCTCCAGAATTGGTTTGGCATTGAGCAGATCGGTTACGCTGAAGCGGACTTCGCCATTCAAATCGGCAAAAACCGGCGGTGCGGGCATCAGATCGGAAACCCGGAGTTCCTTCAGCAGAGCGGTGGCTTCCAGATCGATCCTGTCGTTGATAGCAACCGATCCCTCCAGGCTGACCAGTTCGCGGAAGGAATTGAACACCCTGCCCTGCAGGGCAATCCTTCCTGGTGGACCGGAGAGCTTGAAAGCGGCGTTGAGTGGATTGATGCCGGGGATATTGACCTCATCCACCCACAAGGTGACATCTGCCTCCTGATCGCGCTCCAGGTTGTATTTGGCAAAGAGGTTCACACCCCGGATGTCGGGCAATTCCAATTGGGGGTAATAGCGCTGCACAGTGGCGGCATCCAGTCCCCTGAGGCCAAGGCTGAATCCATGCTCGCGCACCTGCCCCAGATCCAGCCATCCGCTAAGCAGCAGCAGGTCGTTGAGGCGCAGGGAATTGAGGGTGAGCAGTTGTCCCTCGATCTGGGCTGCCAGTTCGAAATCCAGGGGTTGGGAATTCAGCCGGCCTTCAATGCCATCCGCAAACAGGGTTCCACGTTGGCTGGAGAGGCTATAGGAACCGGTCAATTGCAGCCCGGTTTGAAAATCCAGCCCGGCGTTCAGGCTTACATTCAGGGCAGAAGAAGCCACGATGCGATCGCCATTAAGGAATCCTTGGATCGAGCCGCTGATCTTTGGTGCAAGGCTTTTGATGGTATCCTGCCCATAAACCGAGGCCAGGAAAATATCCTGGAAGTTGCCGCTGATCAACAGGTTGCGGTCGAGCAGGTCTCCCACCAGGTGCAGTTGGGTGCCATCGGCAGAGGCAAGGTCCAGATTTACATAGTAGTTCTCAGGCCTGCCCTCGATCATTAGCGGCACCAGCGTAACCGCACCGTTGAGCTCAGGAAGGTTCAGCTCTGCCCGGGAAACGCTGAGCCGATCGATTTCCGCCTTCAGATGGGGAAGCTTGTCATAGAGAGTAACCTCCAGATCGCAAAGGGCTGTAACCCTTAGTTCTTCATAGTTGTTCAATATGGGTGAGGTTGTTAAATGTGCCAGGGCAGTCCGATATTGGGGATCGAGCGTGCCCTGCAGGCTGATCTGCTGGTTTTGCCAGACGGCGTTGTTCAGAGAAAAAGCCAGTTCGTTATCGGCATAGGAGGCTTCCAGAGCGATGGCGGAAACAGACTGATCCTGATAGGAAATGCTCTCAGAGGAGGCAGTCAGCGCCAGCTGCGGCTGTTTGACCGTTCCCGAGCCGGCCACAGTGGCGGTGACCCATCCCTGCAGCTGCGGATCGATCATGCCCAAATCCAGGCTCAGATCCAATTGGCTCGGATCGAAGCTGATCTGTTTCTGCAGCCCTTCCAAAGCGATCCTTCCGCTCACGCTGCTGCTGCCCAGGCTGGTTCGGGAAAGTTGGGCGGACAGCCTGTCCCCATCGGATTCCACGCTCAAAAAAGGCAGGTTCAGTCTGTATTGGGAAAGCAGGGTGGCCCGGGTATCCCAGACCAAGGCTTTGGCATCCAGTTCAAAATCGGCGTCGGCAGAAGGTTGTGAAGCCTGCAGCGTGAGGTTGAGTTCGGTGGAGAAATCCTGCAACAGGGGATGAGCCAGATCGGCGGGATTGTAGTTTTTCAGCTCTACAAACGAAGAGAGCAGCCGGTCTTGGTCCATGCGGGCAAAGGCCTGAAGCAAGCCTCCCTTGTGGCTGACGGCGCTGAGGCTGGCTTCCAGGAACTTGGCGTTGGTGGCCTTGATCTCGATCTGGGTAAGTTCCTCGCTGGCAGTCAGATAGTCCTCGCCAGCCAGGTTCAGGGGCAGGTCCAGCTTCAACCTGACCTCGCCACCATGCAGTTCCAACTGGTTGAAATATCTGCTCAGATCGGGCAAGCGGAATTTCTTTTTGGGGGGTGGAACCCTGGGCTTGGGTTTGGGGATATAGGTGTAGGAAACCCGCGGTTGGTTGATCTCGACCTGATGCAGCAGGTTGCGGATCTCAAAACCGGAAAAGATGAACTTGAGCAGGTTGTAACGCACCCGGGCATTTTCCACGCTGAAGAAGAGAGAGCTGTCCGCCGCGGCAAAATCTATGTTTTCCGCAAAGACCTGCCGGTCGCTGATAGTGAAATCGGCGATGCTGAGATTCCCCTGCAAGGCTTTCCCGGCTTCCCGCTCCACGATCCCCTTCACCACCCCCTGCAGGTCGAAGGCATACCAGGCCAGGAAGAACAGAGTGTTGATCACCAGCAGGAAAATGATGATGCCAAGGAAAACCCGGGAGCGTTTCATGGGCTTAGATCAGAATGCCATCTTTGAGTTCGTGGATCTTGTCGCTTTGGGAGGCCAATTCGGGATCGTGGGTTACGATCACAAAGGTCTGCCCCAGTTCCCGGTTCAGTTTATGAAAGAGCTGCCATACTTCGCGGCTGTGCCCGGGATCGAGGTTCCCGGTGGGTTCGTCCGCCAGCACGATCTTGGGCTGGTTGATCAAAGCCCGCGCCAGGGCCAGGCGTTGCTGTTCGCCGCCGCTGAGCTGATTGGGATAGTGTTTCAGCCTCTGTTCAAGCCCCAGCAGCTGCAGCAGTTCGTCCGCCCGGGCCAGGGCGGAGTGTTTGGTATTTCCCGCGATCAGCATCGGCAAGGCAACATTTTCCCGGGCGTTGAGGTCTTCCACCAGATAATGGAACTGGAAGACAAAGCCGATCTCCCGGTTCCGGATGGAAGGCGCGGAAGCCTGGTGGGCGGAAACTTCAGAGCCCAGAATGCACACTTTGCCCTGATCGGGATCGTCCAACAAACCCAGGATGTGCAGCAGAGTGCTCTTTCCGCAGCCGGATTGGCCGGTGATGACCACCAGATCGCCTTCCTCCACTTCCAGAGTGGCATTTTTAAGCACCTGTATGGTCTGATCCTGATCATAGTAGGCTTTATAAAGCGAATAACCGGCAAGATATATCAAAACAAACCTCCCTCAGGGATTGCGCAACAGGTCGATGATCTGCATCCGGTCGATCCGGCGCAGGGGGATGCGGATGCAGATGACGGCGAGGATTGCCGCCACCACGAAGATGATGATCTGGTTCAGCGGTGAAACATAAAGCTCGAGGCGGTCAATGAAATAGACATCGCCCTTGAGGTGATAGAAATCCTGCTTGACCACCAGCCAGGAAAGCAGATAACCGAAGAGCTGCCCCAGCACGATCGCCCCCAGGCACACCAGCAGCATCTGGTTTTGGAAGATCTGCCTGATGGTGGGGGGAGTGGCGCCCAGGGTTTTCAGCACGGCGATTTCGTTCTTGCGGTCAAGGATTTGGGTGGTGACGGCGCTGATGATGTTGATTCCGGCGATCAGCACCAAGAAACAGAAGATCACAAAGATCAGCCACTTCTGCATCCGAACCACTCTCAGCAACCCTGAATTCGCCACCGGAAAGGCAGTCAAGCCATTGCCCAGCATCCGGTCAAAGTTCCTGCTTATCTCCCAGGCATCATCCACATAAGTTCCCTTCAACTTCACCTCTATGCTTCCGGTGCTTGATTGGATATAGAGGATGGATTGGGCATCGGCAAGGGTGCAGAGAATCTGGGAGCGGTCATATTCGTAATAGCCGGATTTGTAGATTCCGGAAATGATGAAACTGTGCTCGCTGGGATACATTCCCAGAGGGGTGATGCGGTCCAACTGGGGATAGACCAGGCGCAGGGTATCCCCCAAGGCCAGGCCCAGTTCCTGGGCCAGATAATGCCCCACGATCACTTTGCCAGTTTCCAGGCGGGAGCTGCCGGAGGACACATACTTGCTGTAGTGGTCTGCCCCGCCAGGGTTGGGATCATAAGCCCGGATCAGGCTGCCACGCACTTTGCTGCCATTGTAGGCCATGGCATTGAAGGAAATGGTGGGGATGGCGGAAGCCACCTCAGGCTGGGCCAGCAGGTCCTGACGGATGGCGGCCACCTGATCCTGATCCAGATAATCCCGGTTCACGCTCTGGACGCTGATATGGGGAAAGGAATCCAACAGCAAAGACCTGAGGGCGCGTTCATAACCCTCAAAAAGATTGAGCCCGGCAGCCAGAATGCCCACGGAAAGAACGATGCCCAACACCATAAAGATGAAGCTGAAACGCAGCAAATACCTGCCGGGATGGTTCAGATACAGTTGCAGGAAGAGTTTTTCGGCGGGATTCACAGATTGTCTTCTTCCGGAGGAGGGATGTTTACCAGTTTTTCCACCGAAACCGGCAACCACCGGGTGGGGGAGAGGCGGTTGATGATCAGCTCCGAGATCAGGCCCAGAGAGATGAATTGGAGCCCACCCAGGATCAAGGTTATACCCAGAAACAGCAGGGGACGGTTGGAGAGCGGTTGCCCCCAAAAGATCTTCAGAATGCTCAGATAGAGGGTGATCACCACTCCCAGCAGCGAGGACAGGATCCCGATCCGGCCGAAGAGATAGAGCGGGCTCTTGATATATTGGGTTACCATTTTCACAGTCAGCAGATCGAAAAACCCCCTCAGATAGCGCTCGATCCCATATTTGGAATGGCCAAAGCGGCGTTTGCGATGCTCCACGGGTATTTCGGTGATCCGGTAACCCAGGGAATTGGCCAAAGCCGGGATGTAGCGGTGCATTTCGCCATAGAGCTGCAGCTCCTTCACTACCTGCGCGCGGTAGGCTTTGAAGCCGCAATTGTAGTCTTTCAGCTTGAGGCGGAAGGTGTGCGCGGTAACGAAATTGAACAAGCGGGAGGGCAATACTTTGTAGATCGGGTCACGGCGTTTGCGTTTCCAGCCGGAGACCAAATCCCAACCTTCTTCCAGCTTGCCGATGAAATTGGGTATTTCCGCCGGATCGTCCTGCAGATCGGCATCCAGGGTGAAAACGATCTCTCCCCGGGCAAGCTGGAAGCCATATTGCAGCGCCGCCGCCTTGCCAAAGTTGCGCCTGAATTTCACGATCCGGATCTGGGGATCCCCCAAGGCCAGCTCTTCCATGGCTTGAAAACTGCGGTCGGTGCTGCCATCATCGATGAAGATGATCTCATGGCCGTGGGGTGCGCAGTTGGCAATGATCTCGGCGCACAGCTCCTGCAGGGAATCCTGTTCGTTAAAGACCGGTATTACAAAGGATAACAGCATATTTACCTCAGAACACAACCCCGCTGAGATACATGGCAAAACCCGAGGCGATGGGGATTTTGACATTGTCGTCCACCGGGATGTTGACCAGTTCCGCCACCGCAGCCGCCAAAGAGCCGCTGACAATCATCACCGGTTGGTTCCAATAGAAGATCAGACCAAAGATCAGGCAACTCACGAAGCAGCCGAGGCTGCCCTCCAAGGATTTGCGCATTCCGATGAATTTGCGCCGGCCATAATTCATGCCGATCACGGCGGCGAAGGTATCGCCCACGGAGAGGAAAACCAGGGCGCAAAAAGCGATCTCGCCCTTGAAGATGGCCACGCTGAGCATGGCGGCGAAGAGCAGGTAGGTGGCGCCGGTGAAGTCTTTGAGTTCATGCCGACGCAAGACCAGGCCGAACATGCGGTAGAAGGTTTTGCGGAAGGTCTTGTGCCAGAGGCGGTAAAACTCCATGATCAGGCTGAGGATAAAAGCCGCCAGCAGCAGCAGAAAGGCAAGCCTCCTGTTATAGCCCAACAGATACCTGTAACTGAGCGGGATCACCAGGGAACTGATGTGGATGCCTTTGCGCAGGGTTTCGCTGAGGGGTGGCACTTTCATGGCGAGCAGGGGGTCAAACTCCCGAGGTTTCCTGAAAGGAAAGGATGCGTATGCTTTGCGGGCTTTTCCAGTTCAGCAGGACTTTTCCGCGTTTGCCAGGGGGAAGGTCGGCGCTGTTGTATTCGATGCTGAACAGCTGTTGCAATTCAGCCAGGCTGGTAGAGGAGATCATGATCACCGGTTCGCTGTTCTGTTGGCCAAAGGGTAGCAGCAGTTCCAGGTCCTGCCAATTGCGGAGGTTGAAATCCTGCAGGCGAAGGCGGGCATCCTCCTGAGGGGGCAGAGCGGGCGTATGATGGGGGAGCTGGTTGACCAGATATTCATTGTAGCACTCCAGGAAGCCGTCGTAATGATCGGGATCCATGGTGAAACCGGCGGCCCGCACATGTCCTCCATATTGCCGGAGATGCTCTTTGCAGTGCGTGAAGGCATCCACCATGTTGAAACCTTCGGCGCAGCGTCCCTCGCAGACCACACTGCCATTGTGGATCTTCAGCATCAAGGTGGGGATGCCCAGATTGCTCAGAATATAGGTGGCGGCGGTTCCCAACAGGTGATAGGGGATCACATCCTCATCATCAAAATAGGTGAAGGCGCTGCCGTTAAAATCGGCGGAGACTTTGTCCAGAAAAGCGAACACCCGGTTGAGCTCAATTTCCCACAGCTGCTTTTCATGCTCCAGTTTCTGGAACAGCCGGGCTTTTTCATCGCCCATTTGCAGCAGGAATTGCAGAGCTGTGTGCTGTCCCCCCGCTTTTCTGCCGTTAGCGATCAGGCGGGCGGTATTTTGCACGAAATTGAAGCTGTCCATTTGATTGGAGATGCGGTGGTAATTGCGCTGCAGAAAATCCACGCTGGGATCACTGAGTTCGTTCCAGTGTTCCAGCAAGTGGCGGAAAATGATGCGGTTCGCGCCGGTCATGGGAACCTTGTCCGCTAGCGAGCCCACTGCTGTCCAGAAATAGGCGGAAAGGGGGATGGGATGCTCCAGCAGCCTGCCCAGATAGCGGATCAGCATCAATACCACCCCCACTCCGGCAAGGTTTTTAAACGGATATTGGCAATAGGCGAGCTGGGGATTGAGAATGGCATAGGCCTCGGGAAGCTGTTCCGGTTGGATCAGATGGTGGTCAACTATGATCACTTCGCAGCCCAGTTCATTCAGCCGCCGCACCCCTTCGGAGCTGGAGATGCCGTTGTCCACGGTGATCACCAGCCGGTATTTGTGTTGTTTAACATAGGCCACAAAGGAATCCTGGATGCCATGGGGTTCCAGATTGCGGTTCGGGATATAATAGCGATGCCGCTGATAGCCGCAGGAATTGAAGAAATGATAGAGGATATAGGTGCTGGTGATGCCATCCGGGTCGTCGTGGCCAAGGATGACCAGCGGCTCGTTTTTGAACATGGCCTTGCGGATGCGGTCTGCCACGATGTCGATATTGGCCAGCAGGCTTTCATCCGGCAGGTTGTCCAGATTTTGGCGGAGTTCGGCTGCGCTGAGGTGGCGCTTGGCTAATATCTGGGCCAGCAAACTGGGCGCTTCGGAGCCGGTTTCTACCATTCTTCCATCTCTTCCTTTTGTGGAATCTCCCGTGGAGTCATGCGGTTATAGGGTTTGCCCAGGATATCGAAGCCGGTGAATCCCACCAGGAGCAGGAAGGAATTATCCGCCAGCTGGTTCTGACTGAGGTTTCCGCGTTTCAGATACTGGAATCCCAGGTCGAGACGGTTCACATCCCGTTTGAGCGGAAGGCTCAGCCCCAGGCTCAGCCCCAGTTCATCGATGTCAGAATTATTTGCCTGAAAGGGTAGGCGCCGCAAGGAAATACCCGTGCGCGCGGGTATCCTCATAAAGGCATGCTGATGGGCTTCCGCAGAAGGCTCATAGGCAAGGCCCAGGCTGGCTTTCCAACTATCACCAAGGCTGGGGTCGTCGAGGCGGGAATAGGGCTCGAAATGGAAGTCCAGCGCCGCCTTGATCTCCGGAAAGGGCAATACAGTTACTCCGGCCGCCAGATGTGCCGGAAGCCGGTATTCATAATCAACCTCCTCCTCTGCCTCGTGAATGGAAGTGCGGGCTTCCCCGCCCTTCAGTATGCAGGGCGGGGAATAATAGGCACCCAGAGCGAACTTCGGGAAGGAATAGATCGCACCGACGGTGAGATTGGGATTCTTGAAGGTGCGGTCCAGCTCTTCCCGTGTGTTGAACAATCCATAGTTGGCCTCCTGCTCGAACAGGCGGTTGTCGTGTCCGAAATAGTAATTTCCACTCATACCCAGGTTCAGCGAACCCAGACGGACACTATAGACCAGATCAGCCCGGTAGAGATATTTGTCCATGGATTGCTTCTCGGTGACGACAGTGCTATCCTCCAGGGTGAATTGACGCTGGTTGCTGACCACACCAGAGGCGAAGGAGTTGAATTGGAAGCCCAACCGGTGTCTTTTGATTGGGATGCTCAGGCTGAAATAGGGCAAGTCCAGGGAATCGTCCATAAAGCTGTATCTGGTGCCATCGGCATCCTGCGAACGGTAGGAAGTCCAGCCCATGATCAGCCCTGTGGCCAGAAGCACCCGGTTCGTGGGGCTGTGCATGGCGGGGTTGCCAAAGCCGGTGTTGTAGCGGAAAACATCGCTGCTTCCGGTATCTCCCATGCCCAGGGAGTAGATGTCCTTGCCATAATATTGCACTGGAAAACCATCATAGGAAAAGATGGAATTGCCTGCGGTTAAAGGCAGTGCGCCACAGAGCAGCAATACCATCAGGATAAGGGTTTTGTTCATTTATGTTTCTCTCTTTTGTTTTCACTTTTTTTGTGGCTGGCTTTGTGGTGGGTGGGTTTTACCGGATCGGGAGGGACGCGGAAGAAGCGATGGGCATTGGCGAAGGATTGTTCGGCGATCTGAAGCGGCGACTCTTCTCTGATCTCGGCCAGTTTCTCCGCCACCAGATGCAGGTTCAGGGGGCTGTTACGCTTGCCGCGCAGGCTTTGGGGTGGCAGGTAGGGGCAGTCGGTCTCGATCATATATTGCTCCGGGGGCATCATGCGGATCACATCGGTCAGATTGGAATTGGCATAAGTGACAGCGGCGGTGAAAGATAGCATCCAACCTTCGTCGAGCACCTGCTGGGCAAAGATGATATCCCCCGAGAAACAATGGAACACCACATCCCGGGCTTTCACACTTTTCAGGATCTTATAGCATTCCTGATGCGCATCACGGTTATGCACCACGATGGGCAAATCATAATCCACCGCCAGCAGGGCCTGATTGGTAAAAACCTCCCGCTGCACCGAATAGGGCGAGAGGTTGCGGAAAAAATCCAACCCGATCTCACCGATCGCCAACACCTTCTTTTCCCGAGCCAGGCGTTTGATCAGTTCGGCATCGAATTCAGTGGCCTCGTGGGGATGGAAGCCCGTCGTGGCGAAGATATGCAGGTTTTTCTTCGCCAGCGCCAGCGAGCTGAGTGAGGTTTCCTTGTTGAAACCGATGTTTATGATATATTCGATCCCGCTGTCGAAGCACTTCTGGATCAGAATTTCCCGGTCTGGTTCAAAATCCGGCAGGTCCAAATGGGCATGAGTCTCAAACAGTTTCATTTATAAAGCTTTACCCCTATCTTGAAGTTAATACAATAAAATCTCAAGGCTTGTTTCTTGTCAATTGAAAAGAATGCGCAGGAGAATTCCTGGTTGGATGGCGGTGCGAATTTCTGGCTGCGAACCACCATTATCAACTCATCGCAGGAGTGGGATTCCAAGAGAGAAATGAAGTGATCCATTGATTCACAAGCCCAGGTGTGGTTTTGTGTATTAATGATATTTTTTTCCATCTTATCCCTGCCAATGCGAGAGGTTAAGCCACTATCTGTGGTGGGTACTCTCCGGTTCCCTTCCTGATTGTTTCCACACCGTCTGCCGGCAAGTAATTGGCTGATGGAGAGGAAGTTGGGCGGTATTAGCCGATAGCAAAGGGGCAAGAGGTCAAGAGGGCAAAGGGGCAAGCTAACGCAAGATTGTACTATCTCCCATTTTTCTCGTTTCTCGTTGTTAAGCCCTCTTGTCTCTATACTTTCTGTCCCCTCCTCATAAAAATCTTGACCAAAACAGGCTCTGAAAAAAAGTAATAAAAAACTTCAGGTAAAAAGTACTGGCAATAAGATGACTGTGTTAGATGTTCTCAATCTGATTGGTGGTTTGGCGCTGTTTTTGTTCGGCATGAACAAGATGAGCGACAATCTGCAGGCTGTGGCCGGAACCGAGATGCGCCGCATCCTGAAGAAACTTACCAACACGCCCATCAAGGGGGTTTTGGTGGGGATGGGCGTAACCGCGATGGTGCAGAGCAGCTCCGCCACCACGGTGATGATGATCGGATTGGTGAATGCGGGCATCATGACCCTGAATCAGGCCGTGGGGGTGGTGATGGGCGCCAATATCGGCACCACCATCACAGCGCAGCTGATCGCTTTCAAGATCGGGGACTTTGCCTTTCTGTTTGTGATCGTGGGGGCGTTGTTGCTATTCATGCGCCGCAGCCGGGTGATGGAACGCTGGAGCGCGATCATACTGGGCTTTGGCCTGCTGTTCATCGGATTGAACGTAATGTCCCACGCCGTGCAGCATCTGCGGTCATCCGAGACCGCGCTGCAACTGATGCAGGATTTTTCCACCAATCCCATCCTGGCAGTGCTCACAGGCATGATCTTCACCATGCTGATCCAGAGTTCCTCGGCTTCCATCGGGATCGTGATTGTGCTGGCAAACAACGGTTTGATCGGATTTGAGGGGGCTTTGTATCTGGTTTTCGGGGATAACATTGGCACAACGATCACGGCCTGGCTGGCCGGTCTGGGCGGCAACAACACCGCCAAGCGGGTGGCCATGGTGCACACACTGTTCAACCTGCTGGGCACGATCCTCTTCACGCTGCTAACCTACTATGGGATATACACTTTATTTGTAAACCGCATCACCCCGGGCGACATCACCATCGTGGAGAATGTACCCCGCTATATCGCCCGGCACATCGCCAATGCGCACACCTTCTTCAATGTGCTGAACACGCTGGTCTTTCTTCCCTTCGCCGGTTTCCTGGCCTATCTGGCCCGCCGCATCATTCCGGACGACCCTGAGGACACCATTTCCCTGGGTGAACCCAAGCATCTGAATTACCACTTGATCGGCGATTCCTTTCTGGCGATCGACCAATCCATCAAGGAGATGCGGGAGATGCTGCGTCTGGTGCGCATGGCTCTGAACCTGTCCTATGACGCTTTTAAAAACCGCAATTACCGCAAACAGACACGGGTGAACCGCATCGAGGCTGCCATCGACCATTTACAGCGGGAGATCACGCGCTATCTGGTGGCGGTCAATGAACGCACCAATGCGGATGCGATCATCCAAAAGATCCCCGCCCTGCTGCATACGGTGAATGACATCGAGAAGATCGGGGATTTCTCGGAAGAGGTCAACCGCATCCTGAATTACCAGATCCAGGCCCAGAAGAATCCGCTCTGCAGCGACTTTGTTCAAATGATCGACGACCTGCATGCCAAGATCATCTATATGCTGGACCTCAGCATCGAGTATCTGGAGGAGCTGAAACCGGTCTATACCTACAAGATCATCGAAATGGAGGGGCGGATCAACGAACAGCACCACAATCTGAGGGAACAGATCATGCTAAAGATCCAATCCGCGGAATGCGACCCGGTGGGAGGATTGAACACGATCGACTATCTGGACGAGGTGGAAATGATCGCGGATAAGATGAAGAACCTGGTTAAGGCCGGCACCCACGATTTCACCTATCAATTTGGCACCGGTCCAGATGAGGAATACCTTCTGGATACGGATCAGGAGGATAAAGACCAGGAAGCGATTCCCTGAGAGAGTTTAGGGTGTATAGGGGTGTTTGGAGAAGGCCGGGATCTTGAAAATAGAGGGATATTTCCGGGCAGGGAGGATGGCGCAGGCTATTCGGGCTTCATCTGGGGGAAGAGGATCACTTCCTTGATGGAGTCGTTTTCGGTGAGCAACATGGTCAAACGGTCGATGCCCACCCCCAGTCCGCCCATGGGCGGCATGCCATACTCCAGGGCTTCCAGGAAATCCTCGTCCACCACATTCGCCTCTTCGTCGCCCAGGGCGCGCAACCTGGCCTGTTCTTCCAGCCGGGCGCGCTGATCGAGGGGGTCGTTCAACTCGCTGAAGGCATTGGCAAATTCCTGTCCGGCGATGATGAGCTCGAACCTTTCTGCGAGCAGGGGATTGTCTGGTTTGGCTTTCGCCAGGGGGGAGATCTCCTTGGGGAAATCGGTAACGAAAGTGGGTTGGATCAGCTTGTCCTCCACAAAATGCTCGAACATCAGGGCGACCAATCTGCCCACCCCAGCGGCGGGGGGGATCTCCAAATTGTGCTTGCGGCAAACCACCGTGGCCGTGTCCAGGTCCAGGTCGGAAAGGTCGGTTCCGGTGTATTTGAAGATCAGATCGGTCATCGAGGCACGGGTGAAGGGCTGCCCCAGATCCACCTGGTGGCCGCGGAATTGGTATTCGCTTTGGTTCAGGACGTTCAGAGCCAGGTGGCGGATCAGGCCTTCGGTGAGATCCATCATGCCGTCCAGGTCGGAATAGGCCTGATAGAGCTCCAGCATGGTGAATTCGGGGTTGTGGGTGCGGTCCATGCCTTCGTTGCGGAAGTCCTTGCCCAGTTCATAAACCCGTTCAAATCCGCCCACGATCAGGCGTTTGAGATAGAGCTCGGTGGCAATGCGCAGGTAAAGGTCGGTGTCCAATGTGTTGTGATGGGTGATGAAGGGACGGGCGTTGGCACCGCCATAAAGCGGCTGCAATACAGGGGTTTCCACCTCGAGGAAGCCCAATTCGTCCAGAAAGGAGCGGATGGCGGAGACGATCCTGGCCCGCAGGGCAAACACCTTGCGATGGTTGGGATTGAGCAGCAGGTCCAGATAACGCTTGCGGTAGCGCAGCTCAATGTCCGAGAATTCATCATAGCGGATGAGCTTGCCCTCCACCAGCTTTTCCTTCACGGCGGGCAGGGGGCGGAGGTTCTTGCCCAACAACCCGATGCGGCTGGCTTTGAGGGAATACTCACCAGCCTGGGTGTGGAACAGGGTGCCTTCCACCTGGACGAAATCGCCGGGATCGCAGAGCTTGAACAGCTCATAGTTCTCTTCGCCAACAAGGTTCTGTGCCACATAGATCTGAATGCGTCCGCTGTCGTCCTCGACATTACCAAAGCCCAGCCTGCCCTGGCGGCGCATCGCCACCAACCTGCCTGCCAGGCAGACCTGCTGCCCGGAGGAGATCCAGGTTTCCCGGTCTTGCATGATCTGGGCGATCTTGTGAGTGCGGGAGGATTTTACGGGATAAGGGTCGATCCCGGCTGCCAACAGCTTTTCGAGCTTCTGTTTGCGCAGCCGGAGGAATTGGTTGTCCTGGCCAGGCATTATGGGTTACAGGTCTTTGAAGGGATTATCGTCCGGGGGGCTTACCTTTTGATTGGCATAACGCCGCCATTCCTCGTCAGAACGGCTTTTAACGCCACGGCGTGGAGGACGGGAGGCATGATCGCGTTGGTCATGGTGCTCGTCCGCACGGTGGTGGATTTCCACCAGCTCACCCGGAGCGCGGTCGGTATAATCCAGCGTGATTCTGCGGTTTTCCTTGTCTATGGCGGTGATCAGCATGGTAACGAGGTCGCCGGATTTAAAGACATCGGTTTTGCGGATGCGGGAACGGGGCAGGAGCCCGGTGATGCCCGTGCTGATGGTAACGAACACGCCGAAATTAGTGGAGCTTTCCACACTGCCTTCAAAGGGACTGCCGATCTGGACCAGGGAGTCGATCTCGTCCCAGGGATCAGCCTGCAAAGCTTTGAGGGAGAGTGAGATCTTATGGGTGTCCGGATCGATGCGTAGGATCTGGACCTCCACATAATCCCCGTCCTTGAGGAGTTCACGGGGGTGGGAGATGTTGCGGTTGCGGCTCATTTCCGAGATCGGGATCAGCCCTTCCACGCCGGGTTTGATCTCGGCAAAAGCGCCGAAATTGTGCAGCCTGAGAATGCGGCAATTGATGATGTCGCCTTCCTTCAGCTCCTTGAGGGCGGATTCGAAAGGATTTTCCTGCAGGGCTTTCAGGGAGAGGGCGATCTTGTCACCTTTGATCTCCAGGATTTTCACCTCCAACTGCTGCCCCACCTGAAGCAGGTCCTGGGGCTTGCCCACATGCTGCCAGGAGATCTCGGACACATGCATCAAGCCTTCGATGCCGTCCAGATCGATGAAAGCGCCGAAATTGGTCAAACGCATCACGGTGCCGGTTACCACAGCGCCCACGCTGAGCTTCTCAAGCGCGGCATCCTTGCGTTGCTGCTCCTCCTCCTCTTCCAGGATGCGGTGGGAAACCACCACCCGGCGGCAGCTTTCGGTGCACTCGATCACCCTGAAATCCATAGTACGACCGATCAACTGGGCGGAATCTTCCTGATTGCGCAGCGAGATCTGCGAACCGGGACAAAACGCCCGGGCACCCAGGACATCAACATTGTATCCGCCTTTGGTGACGGCATAGACCTTGCCGGATACGGGGATCTTGCGCTCATAGGCATCCAGCAGGGATTGCTTGTCCACATACTGTTTGGTGAGGCTTTTTCCGATCACGAAGCCCTGATCGTTGGATTCCACGATGTAACCCCGCAGGATGTCGCCCACTTTCAAAGCCAGTTTACCCTTGTCGTTAGAAAACTCGCCCACCTCGGCATAGGCATCGAATTTTCCGCCCAGGTTGACGATGATGTAATTGTCGTCAATGGAGACGATGGGGGCTTCCACGACATCGCCCTTTTTGAATTCAGCTGTGTTTTGGAAGGATTCTTCGAGCATGCGAAGATACTCTTCCTTCATTTCTCTCATAGCAGCTTTGCTGCCGGCTTCACGCACCTTGTCAGACATAAATAAACTCCTAATGGACTGTTAGAAAAACCACATTTTCTTTACCCCTTTTTTTGTAAAGGATTTTATTAACAATTATAGCCAGTTGGAACTGGTTCCACAAGCCTTCCGTTGTTATCCACTGACTGCTTTGTGCTCATTGGCAGAAAGCGGGATCTGTGTAAAAAACTGAGAAGCTGAACAAAAATCTTGACAATATTAGCAGTCGCCAAGTACAGTAAACCAAACTGGTGAGATACTGGTTTAAACTGAGATGTGGAGTTCAAATTGCTGCTACAGAAGTATTTTGAGACCAGGCTGGAACTGATCGAGACCAGCTTGAAACACTACGTGGGGACAGCCGCGGCCCCTGCCCAAAACTTGAAGAAGGCCATGCGCTATGCCGTTTTTTCCGGGGGCAAACGCTGGCGCCCTCTCCTGTTGATATCCATCTATGAGATGCTGACCGGCTTCAGGAAAAAGAAGGGGATCAACGATGCCGTGCTGGCCGGGGTGGCCATTGAGCTGGTTCACAATGCCTCGATCGTGCACGACGACCTGCCGATGGTGATGAATTCCCCCTTGCGCCGTTCCAATCCCGCTGTGCACCAGAAGTTTGACAACACCATCGCCATTCTCACCGGTGATGCGCTTCACACCCTTGCCTACGAGGTTTTGGGCGGCCTTTCCCGTCCCGAGCAAGCTTTGGAGGCGGTGCGCCTGCTGGCCAGCCACACCAAGTCCTATGGGATGATCGGCGGGCAGATGGTGGATTTGGAAAGCAAGCGCAAAGTGATGAAGATCAACACACTCAGATTCATCGATATGAAGAAGGTGGGCTCCCTGCTGCAAGCCGCTGCCGACATCGCCTGTGTGCTGGCCGAGGCGGAGGAAAACACCCGCCAGATCATGAACACCTATGCCCTGAACCTGGGCCTGGCCTACCAGATGATCGAGGATATCGTGGAGGATTACAACCGGGGCAGCGCCGGCCTGGATTTTGACCAGGAATATGTCCCCACTTCCCGCAACAGCTACACCGGCATCCTGGGTTATGACCGGGCCCGTTCCACAGTGGAGAAAATGCTGGAGGAATCGGAACGCCTGATCAAGCCCTTCCCGAACAACGATGTCCTGATGGAATTCATCCAAATGATCCAGGAGCGCCTGCCTTAGACCGATGATCGATGTCCATTGCCATCTGATCCCCAATCTTGACGATGGCTCCGATTCACTGGAGAAATCGGTCGCCCAGATGCGTCTGATGGCGGAGGGCGGGATCAGGCATGCCTTTCTGACCTCCCACTTTTTCCGTGGGCATTATCAATATACCCGTGAAGATTATGACCGCCGCCTGCAAATCCTGCGCGAACAGGCGGCTGCCAACCAGATCGAACTTCAGTTGCACCCCGGTTTCGAGGTTTATCTGCAGCCCAATGTGGTGGAAGACATCCAGGCACTGAACCTGGTGATGGGCGATTCCCATTATGTGCTGATCGAATCCGACCTCAACGGGCTGCCCAACGATTTCTACACCCAGGTGTTCCCGCTGCTGCGCAAGGGTTACAAACCGATCCTGGCCCATGCCGAACGGTATGTGAGCATCATGAAACATATCAAGGATGCCAAACACATGATCGAGCGCAACATCTATATGCAGGTCAATGCCGGCAGCCTGCTGGGCATGTATGGGGAAAAGGTACGCCAGACCGCCTGGTCGCTGTTGCGCAATGGCTGGGCTCATCTGCTGGCTTCGGACGACCATGTGCGCGGCACTTTCCATGCCTATTTTGAAGCGATCAAGCTGATCGAGCAGGAGCTTGACCACCACACTGTGGAACTGCTTACCGAGACCTTTCCCCGTATGCTGCTGCAGGGCAGGGACATCCCCTATTCCTACGTCTTTGTGCCCCGACCCCACCACCATCACCACCGTAGGAGAAGTTTGCTCAGACGGATCGCCCGCAAGATATGGCGCGCCTTCTGATCACCGGGGTCACCGGTCTGATCGGTGCCTCAGTCCTCAAAGCCATCCTGCACCGCCAGCTCGATTTTCAGATCACAGCACTGGTGCGCCCGGGAACCAGTTTCGAGCGCTATGCTGGGTTTGAAACCGAGGTGGAGATCGTGCAGCTCGATCTTGCCGATACCGAGGGGCTGAAGGGTTTCCTCAAGGGCAGGGAATTTGAGCTGGTGGCGCATATCGGCGCTTTGCGGGGGGGCAGGAAGTTTCCCCGGGAGCAGTATCTGCGCACCAATCTGATCTGCACCCAGCTTCTGGTGGAGTATTGCCAGCAGCGGGAGGCTATCCTCTTGTATTGTTCCTCCGTGGGGGTGTTCGGCGCCATTCCGCGTGAGCTTCCCGCCAATAACGAAAGCGAGCGCAATCCCGACAATTACTACCATTACACCAAGATCGAAAGCGAGAAGCTGATCAACCACGCCGTCCTGAACGGGCTCAAGGCTGCGATCCTGCGTCCCTCCATCACTTATGGCAGGGGGGATCAGGGCTTTCCCTATCAATTGGTGAGGCTGGTGAAGGCCCATGAGTTTCCCATGATCAACAAACGCGTCTGGATCCATCTCTGCCACATCGATACCATCACCAATGCCTTCATCTGGCTGCTCACCAATGAGTTCAAGCCAGGGCTCGCCCTCAATGTGGCCGACCGGGAGCCGGTGCAGCTCAATGATCTGGTGAATTTTATCTCCCGGCAGGTGCATGGCAAAAGCTACCATCCGCTGCTCTATTTCGACCGCAAGTTCTTCCGGCTGGGGGAACACATTGCCAAACTGCTCAAAAGCGAGCTGTGGGTCAGCCGCTTCGAGCTGATCTCCCGATCCTGGTTCTATTACGTGGCGGATACCTACCAGCTGATGCAGATACCGGAGACCTACACCATTCCCGGCATCCAGATCACCATCGCCGACTATCTGGAGCACTGATGGCGATCCCGATCATCACGGACTGGGAGAAGTATTTTGAGTATCCCCATGAGGGGATGGGTTCTTCCTATGAGCGGATCGTGCTCAACCGCAAGCTGCTCCAACTGGCGGAAAAGCATGGCATCGCCACCGCGATCGAGACCCCCTGTTTCGGTTTCACCGGCATCAGCGGCATTAACCTGATGGCTCTGGCGGACAAGGGGATCGCCATCTCCCTGGAGGACGATGATCCCCAGCGCCTGGAGCTGATCGAGGCTCTCTGGCAGCGGCTGGGCCGGCATTTGCAGACCAGGCTCAATCCCGGCTTTCGGCAGTTGGACTATCCTGATGCCAGCTTTGACCTCAGCTTTTCCTTTTCAGCCCTCTGGTTCGTTGACGGGCTCAGGGATTTTATGAATGAACTGGCCCGCATCACCGCCAAACTGATCTTCATCAGCGTTCCCAACCGGGACGGCCTGGGCTATAAACTGCAGTTCAGGGACTACAGCCCGCAACGCTATCCCTCTCTGAAACCGGAACAGATCGATCCCCCCTCCATCATCACATTGCTGGTGAGGGCAGGTTGGCAGCTTCTGGAGGCGGATTACATCGATTGCCCGCCCTGGCCCGATATCGGCATGGCCAAGGAGGATTTCCTGCAGAAGTGGCTGCCCCGCAGAGTATTGGGCATGGCCAGTTTTAAAACTGCCCGGCAGGCACACCCCCTGAGCATTCTGGACTTCTATACCGGAGAGGATCCGGATTTTGCCCGCCGCATGCTGCGCCATCACTGGTTCGAACGCCTTGCCCCGCCAGCCCTGAAACGCCGTTGGGCTCATCATTACTATCTGCTGTTTCGGCGGGTTGGTTCCTGACCGGTAGCGCTGTCAAGGCCAGGTTCCGATGCCCCGCAAGCGTCTGATCTCCATTGTCCTGGGTGCCATTCTGGGCATCGTGCTGCTGCTGCTCTGGCTGCGTTTTGTGGATGTGGGGCTGCTGCTGCTTCGCCTCCGGGAGGTGAGGCTGAACTATGTGCTGACGGCGGCGCTGGTCTATCTGGGCGCCTATTTCCTGCGCAGTTGGCGCTGGAACCTGCTGATGGCGCAGCAGCAGAGGCTTCCGGTCTTCCGCACCTGGCTTTACAGCATGGGCGGGAACTGGGTTAACTACATGATCCCCATCCGGCTGGGTGAGGTGGTCAAAGCCTGGTTTGTGAAACGCAACCACGGCCTTCCCATGCTGAAGGTGTTGCCCACCATCTTCATCGACAAGAGTTTTGACACCCTGGCCATCTTCTTCGTGATCCTGCTGCTGCCCTTTTTGCGGATCAGGCTCTCCACCGGCTTCCTGGTGCTTCTGGTGTTGCTGCTGCTGGTCTTTCTGTTCTCGCTGGGGGTGATCCTGTTCTCGGCAAAACGTAAGCACAGCGTGGTCAAAGCCCTGCAGGTTTTCTTCGCCTGGCTGCCTGGCAAGGTCAAACGCAAGCTGGATGGCTACATCGAAATGTTCGTGCAGGGGCTGAACCTGTTTGAACATCACTGGTCCCGGCTGACCGGAGCCTTGGTTTTGACCGCGGCGGGAGTGCTGCTGGACGGGCTCTATTTCTTTTTGCTGTTCGAAGCCTTCGGAGTGGTCTATCCCTTCGCCCTGGTTCTGTTCGGCTACACGCTGATCAATCTTTCCTATGCCCTGCCCCAGCCTCCGGCGCAGCTTGGCAGCAATGAATGGATGATGATCATCATCTTTTCGCTGGGATTTGGGTTGACAAGAGAGGACGCCTCCGCAATCATGGCATTCGCTCATCTGCTCACGGCGATTCTGATGAGCGCAACCGGCAGTTTTGCCATCGCCCTGAGCGGACATCAGATTCTAAAATCGGTATTTTGTGGAGATAGTTTATATGAACAGTGAACAGATGGTTCAAAAGATAACTGAACTGAAAACGGTGAAACAGGACCTCCTGGCCGAGATCAGGAAAAGCATCATCGGACAGGATGCCGTGGTGGAAAAGGTGCTGACCGGACTCTTTGCAAACGGGCACATGCTGATCGAAGGCGTGCCCGGGCTGGCCAAGACGCTGCTGATCTCCACCATCGCCCGGGCTTTGGATCTCAGCTTTGGCCGGATCCAGTTCACGCCCGACCTCATGCCTTCGGACATCACCGGCAGCGACATTCTGGTTTCCGCCAGCGGGGGGGAGGGGCGCGAATTCAAGTATATCAAGGGCCCCATCTTCGCCAACGTGATCCTGGCGGACGAGATCAACC
This sequence comes from uncultured Candidatus Cloacimonadota bacterium, assembly GCA_964631665.1. Classification (GTDB taxonomy): domain Bacteria; phylum Cloacimonadota; class Cloacimonadia; order Cloacimonadales; family Cloacimonadaceae; genus Syntrophosphaera. Next base: position 22,352 of record CAZVXK010000022.1, read on the forward strand.
GCACCCCGCCCAAAACCCAGGCTGCCCTATTGCAGGCGATGCAGGAATATCAGGTCAGCAGCGGCAATGTGACCCGGCCGCTGGACCCTCCCTTCATCGTGATGGCCACCCAGAATCCCATCGAACAGGAGGGCACCTATCCCCTGCCGGAAGCCCAGCTCGACCGTTTCATGCTCTATATCGACATCGACTATCCCTCCCACGAGGAAGAGCTGCAGATCGTGAAAAGCACCACCGGCGCACCAACCGATCTGCCCCGTCCCCTGCTATCCGCAACCTCCATCATCGAATACCAGACCGCCATCCGCAATCTTCCCCTCAGCCAGCATGTGCTGGAATTTGCCGTCCGGCTTGCCCGCAGCACCCGTCCCGCCAATCCGGAAGCCAGCCCCCAGATCCAGAAATGGGTTTCCTGGGGTGCCGGCCCGCGTGCCAGCCAGTATCTGGTGTTGGCCGCCAAAGCCCGTGCCGCCCTGGATGGCAGGCTTTCCCCTGCTGAAGAGGATGTCCGTGCCGTGGCGGAACCCGTGCTCAGCCACCGGGTTCTGATCTCCTTTGCTGCCGAAGCCGAAGGCATCAAAGTGAAAGACATCGTCCGGCAACTTCTGGAGTGAAAGATGAAACACTCTCTGATCGTTCTCCTGCTCCTGGTCTGCGCTCTGCTGGGCGCGATCGATGACAAATATCTCTATCAGCTTGCCCACATAAAGAACATCACTGCCTTCAATATCGACAGCAGTGAAGACCAGGTGCTCCCCCGCAACCAGAACTATCTCTGGATCTATTCCATCTTCAATCCCTGGTCGCCCAAGCTGGAAGCCGTGTTCCTCTCCGCCGCCCAGATCGAGGATGTGAACGTGATGGGCGGAAACTACCTCTATTTCTGCAGCCAGGAACCCTCGAACACGGTGGTTCCGGTGGATACCCTGGACACCTGGACCCGCATCTACTTCACCAATATCATCCTGGGCGACAAGATCACCCGCGAAGGCTCCATCCTCTATGTGGCAGATCGCTTCCGGGGCATCGACATCATCGATATCGGCCGCGGCGGCCTGCGCGAGATCAGAAGCACCTTTTCCGAAAAATGGGGGGTGCGGGACTTCATCGCCCAATATCCCTATCTGTATGCCCTGAACGATTTTGGACTGGTTACGGTGGATGTTTCTGACCAGCAGTTTCCCCTCAGCCTGGGCGTGAATTACCAGATCAACGATGCCAGGGTCCTGGCCAAATATGCGGACACCATCTGGATCGGAGCCGGGAAAAACCTTTTGGCGATCAACATCAGCGACCTTTCCAACCCCCGCCTGATCAACCAGTTCCGCCTGGCCAACGACATCCTCGACCTGGAAATCCACAACAACCGCCTCTTCATCGCCCAGGGCAAGGGCGGAGTGAAGATCCTGGGCATCCAGAATCCGCTGAGGATCGAAGACCTCAACACCATCTATCCTCCGGGCGCCGTTTATGATATCGCCATCAGCGGCGATCTCATCTTTCTCGCCCTGGGCAGGGATGGCTGGATGATCTATGAATACCGGTAAACCGCTGACGGAATATAAATTATAAGAAGATAAACCATTACTGATCCACAAGGGAGGGATCATGCCCAAAATAGTTTTACTCTGCCTCTTCATGGCTTTCATCAGCCTGGCCCTGACCGCCGAACCCACCTGGGACTGGGCGCAGGGATATGGCTCCACCGCTCTCGATCTGGCCACTGGTGTTGTCCCGGATTCGGACGGGAACCTTCACGTCTGCGGCAACTACCGCCAGAACATCAATTTCGGCATCTATCTTCTGGAAGGCAATACCAGAACCTCCACCTTCGTGGTCAGGCTCGATCCCGCCGGAACTGTCCTCTCCGCCGTCCGGGCTTACAGCACGGGAGTGGTGAGTGTTGCGGACATCTGTGCCGATTCCCAGGATTACCTTTACATCACCGGTTACTTCACCGGCACTGCCACTTTCGGTAAATACAGCCTTACCACCACTTCCAGCAGCCAGGATATCTTTGTGGCCAAGCTCGATTGCGATGGCGTCTTTCAATGGGCGCGCAAAGCCGGGGGAGGCGGAATCGATAATGGGCTCTCCATCGCCTGCTCTGCTAATGACGATATCTTTCTCTGTGGCAGGATCGGGATCGCGGCGGTCTTTGGCACCATTGGTCTCAGTGGCGGGGACGAAGTGGACATCTTTGTTGCTCAGATCGATGCCAATGGTACCTGGCAGGCGGCAAAGCGCTATGGCGCCGCCAATGACGACCAGGCGAACGGCATCTGCGCCGACGCTTCCGGAAACATCTATCTGTGCGGCTCCTTCAACGGTTCCTTCAGCCTGGACGGCCACCCGCTCAGCAGCGCCAACACGGATCTATTCATCGCCAGACTCAATGGCAGCCTGGAAACCCAGTGGGCGCGCCAGGCCGGCGGAAACGCTGGCGACAGCGGAAATTCCGTGGTCTGCGATGCCTTGGGCAATGTGTATCTGGCGGGAAAGTGCACCGCCTCCTCGGTCTTTGGCAGCCTGAGCCTGAATCCTGCCACCAGCGCAGCTTTTGCCGCCAAACTGTCCTCCGGCGGGGACTGGCTGTGGGTGGCGGACCTCGGTTCGAACAGCTATGCTAATAACGAAGCATTCGATCTCTGCCACTATATGGGCTTTCTCTATGCCGCGGGGCGTTTTTACGGACAGGTGACGGTGGCCGGGAATTCTTACACCAGCGCCGGTGAGGCGGATGCCTTTATCTCGGAATTAGATCCGGACGGCACCATCCGCTGGTGGCTGCAGGGCGGCGGCAGTTCGAACGATTATGCCACTGCCGCCCACGCCAGTTCCGGAAAACTCTATGCGGTGGGGTCCTATTTCGCCGCCGCTGCCCTCGGGCCTTTCATCCTGCCCGTGTTTGGCAATTCCGATGCCTTCGTGCTGAAGCTGGGCTCGCTCTCCTCCGCAGGGCAACCCCTGCCCCCGCAGAACGTGCTGCTCCAGCATGTTTCCGGCAACTGGACCCTCAGCTGGGATGCCGTGCAATACAGCATCGAGGGGGATCCGATCACGGTGGATGGCTACCGGGTGTTCTGCGCTGTGCTGCCCCAGGGGGAGTTCATCCTGCTGGGCGAAACCACGGCTGTTTCCCTGCCGCTGCCGCCAGCACTGTTTACCGGGGACCGCCGCTTCTTCCTGGTCAGGGCGGTGCGTGCCGATTCTCCCTGAGGCTGGGGTCTGTTTTAAAGAACTTATTTGCGGGTTGGGAGCAGTCCCTCTCAGACGAACTTGGACGGGCATCATAGGCTGTCCAGTTTTGAGGTTTGCCATATGGGTCAAGGGATGGATCGAGCGGTGAGTAGATCGGATCACGCCTGATTCTGGAGACCGGATGGATTAACCGGGGCTATCTTTCCTCAGATCAATTGTTTAGAAACAAAGGATGTCAAGTAGGTCTCCCTTCTCCACCCCACATCGCCCCCGTTAGCAATACGGAATCATTACGGAGTCATTACGGAGTTAATCCGTAATGACTCCGTAATGATTCCGTATTGCTAACGGGGGCGATGGAAGATTATTACAACGAGAAAATGAGAAAATGATATGAAGAAAGTGAAATATGAAGAAGATGAAAGATATTGAAGAAGAGGCTGAAAGTAGCATACGATGCCGATCGTGTTGTAACAGCCGGATGCCGATCCGGCGGCATGAACGAAGACCGCTATCTTTGCCTGCCGGAGGGGTCTGAACCACCGTGTGTAACAGATGTTTATTTCACAATGAGACATGAGAGATATGAGAAAGAAAGAAGAGGGCGAAAAGGTGAAATTGGGGAAA
>CAZVXK010000023.1:0-3686 GCA_964631665.1 uncultured Candidatus Cloacimonadota bacterium
CTCAGGTGGATTTCTGAATCCATTTTCCCAGTAGTGGAATCCCTTCTCACTTCAAGTCCAGCTTCTCCCAACCTCTCCCAGGAACTCTCCTTGCAGCTTTCCAGGCATTTACCAAGGCATTTTCCCAAGCACGCTGGATCGGAATTTGCAGACATCGCTCCCATTAGCAATACGGAATCATTACGGAGTCATTACGGAGTTAATCCGTAATGACTCCGTAATGATTCCGTATTGCTAACGGGAGCCAAGGGTGAAAATTGAGAAGGGAAAAACAGATTGGAACTGATTTGATCAGCCGTCCCATGCCCGATAGCCTAATCCCAAAATCCATGGATCTGGCCAGTCCGTCAGACAAAGATTGACAATAATGGCGGTATCGTCAGGGTGGTATTATCTGTGGCGGAGAATAGACAAAACTTCCTGCCGCAGAAGGAGTCAACGATGAAGACCTATGCTTTGATCATCATTCTGCTGAGTGCTGGTATGCTATTTGCCCAAACCAGAGGCACCACCCAGGCGGAACTGCCCATCGAGGACCATATCTATTGCGTCCAGCCCCGGTTGCCATATTTGCCCGAAATTCCGGAACCAGGCAAACGACCTAATCTGGAAAGGGAGGATTGGTACAATTACCACCACCTGCCCCTGAACACTATTCTGCGGGCGGGACAGCAATTGGGCATGCAGTATGTCAATCATCAGCAGGACGCCGTCTTGATCAGCAGCATGGGGACGCTGAGCAGTACCGCCCGGGATGCCATCGACCATTCCCCACTGTGGCTGCAACCGCAGCTGGAAAACGTTCTCTCCCAGCTCACTCCTGCCAAACAGACCCTTTGGGCAAATCTGATCCTTACCACCCAACACCCGTATATCGATGAAGTTGCCTTCTGCGTGGCGCATTCCTCCCCCCAATATCTGAATTCCGATTTCGCTCTGGCGGAAATGTTTACCGAGAATGTTCAACAGATCTATTACGTCTCCGCCCAGCTCAGCTATGTGGAAATCGTGGATTATGGCACCCCGGCCAGCGATCCGGACTATTGGTCCACCACCCGCTATTTCAAAAAGAACGCGGCTGGCGAGACCGAGCAGGTGGAAGTGCCACGCGACATCTACTATTGGTATCTGGTGCACCCCAAGATCACGGATGAAATTCCCGCCTACATCGATCCCGCCATCATCGAAAACAACAGCACCCACAACAACAACATCGCTCCTCCGCCCACCGGAAAATTCTGGCGCACCTGGCTCTACAACGTTCAGGAAGAAACTTATCCCGTGCTGAGCGATACTCTCACCCAATGTACCACCCTGTTCAACCGGGATGGCAGTTCCGGCGATGCTTTGCGGGCTTTGCAGTGGTGGGTCAATAATACCATGAGCTTCACCTCCAATGCCGAACGCCCCCATCAGCCGGTGCGCATCTATCGCAAACACATCGGTAGGTGCGGAGAATACGCGGATTACGCCAGTGCGGTTGCCCGCATCGCTTTGATACCCTGCACCAGTGTGATGTCGCTGTCCACCGATCACGTGTGGAATGAATTCTGGGAGGACGGCTGGGTGCAGTGGGAACCGGTGAATGGCTATATTGATGTGCCCATGGTCTATGAGAACGGTTGGGGCAAGGTGTTCGGCAGCGTGTTCGAGATCCGCAGCGATGGGTTCCTGACCTCGGTTACCGACCGCTATTCCGATGGTCTCTGCACCATCAACATCCAGGTGCTGGATCAGAATATGGTTCCCGTGGATGGAGCGAGGGTGATCCTGGCGATCTTTGAAACCACGCCGCGGGTCGATATGGTTGGCTTCACGGACAACTTTGGCCTGGTATCCTTTCCCGTGGGTGAAAACCGTGACTACCGCGCCCGGGCGGAATGCAGCTTCGGCATCTATCCCCCCATCGCCGGAACCTATGCGCAATTGGTTGCGAACTCAGTGGATGGCGAGACCTACAACTATCAGTTTGTGATCGCGGCAGATAAACCGCTGCCGGTGGTAGAAACAATCCCTCCGCCCCCCGATCCCGTCCAGGACTGGCGGTTCGGGGTTGCATACCAATCAGATTCCTATTACCTCTGCGGCCGGGTCACCTGGGACGACATTTCCTCTCTGGGGGTGTATCCCAAAGTGTATCAGGAAGTTGACTATCCGGGAAATGTTTCCTTCCTGGTAATGGATGCCGACAACTATATGTTTTATACCATCGATGGCTTTGGCAGCGCTTTCCATTATGATCCTCCCCTATCGGAGGGAACAGCGCTGTTCGACATCCCAACCGGAATGGATTATTACGCTTTTCTGGATACCAGGCACTTTGTGGGAAATGCCGTGAAGATCGATGGCATAATGACTTTCCAGTATTACGGAACAGCCGTGGACGAGGATCTGATCCCGGGAGCGGATCTGATCGCCCACCGGGTCTTTCCCAATCCCTCCCAAGGCTGGTGTGAACTGCAATTCGAGCTTCCCAAAGCAGGCAGGACCGAACTGGCGATCTATAACCTGCGGGGCCAGAAAGTGAAAACCCTCTTGAGCGCAGAACTGCAACCGGGAAAGCACCAACTGCACTGGAATGGCCTTGACGACACTGGCACTGTTGCAGCTTCCGGGATCTATTTCTACCGGTTGGCCTGGGAAGGAAGAAGTGCTGTGGGAAAGCTGCTGAAACTATAATCCGGAAACTTCGGAATACATCATACAGGATCGTATATGAATGAACTCAAATCTGATCTCTCCAACCTGAAGGAATACTTTGCCGCAAACTTTCCTGCCGATCGTGTGGCTGCGGCGCAGACCGCCTTCCTGAAAAAGCTCTCGACCCTGATGCACGCCCACTACCGGGGCAAGATGCAAACCCTGCCCAAGACTGGCATCTGGGGCTTCAATTGGTTCAATGTGTGGTACACGCCAGGGGTGTCCTCCGTTTCCACTTCCATCCGGGACAATGCCGATCTTTCCTATGAATTGAGCAACCGGGAAAATCTGGTGGCAGTGGTGAGTGATAGCACCCGGGTGTTGGGCGATGGTGATTGCGGCAGGTTTGGCGGCTTGGGCGTGATGGAAGGCAAAGCCATGCTGATGAAGTATTTGGGAGGCCTTGATGCCATCGCTCTCTGCGTGAACAACCGTGATCAGAACGGCAAACCTGATCCGGGAAAACTGATCGAGTTTGTGAAAATGCTGGAACCCAGCGTGGGGGCTGTGAATCTGGAGGACATTTCCCAACCCAACTGCTACCGGGTGCTGGACGAACTGCGCTCCGCCTGCCAGATCCCGGTTTGGCACGATGACGCCCAGGGCACCGCCTGCGTAACTTTGGCGGGGCTGATCAATGCCTTGCTGCTGGCGGACAAAAAGATCGGGAACATCCGAGCCGTGCTCTTCGGTGCTGGCGCTTCCAACACCACCATAGCCAGCTTTCTGCTCCAATCCGGGCTGGATCCGGCCAATCTGACCATCTTCGACAGCAAGGGGGGCTTGCATCCAGGCCGGGATGACCTTGCCCGCAACCCCGATAAATTCAAGCAATGGGAACTGGCAGAACGGACCAATCCCCACCGCTTTTCCACCATGGAAGAGGCAATGCAGGGAGCCGATGTATTGATCGCGCTATCCACACCGGGTCCGGATACCATCAAGGCGCACTGGATCAGCCGGATGGCGGATCGGGCAATCGTCTT
>CAZVXK010000023.1:3786-26146 GCA_964631665.1 uncultured Candidatus Cloacimonadota bacterium
CGGAGGTGTTTGCCTGTGAGGCAGCCGCAGTGGCTGACCAGGCTGTGCAAGATGGGGTGGCCAGGCTTCCCGGCAGCTATGAAGAGGTTTATGCCCAGGCCAGCAGGGACATCGCCACTGCCCGCGCCCTCTGCCATAAAATGATGGAGGATGGCAGCATTGAACCACCTCCGGAAGCTTTGATCCGGGAAGCGCTACAGTGTGCACGGCAGTTGATCGGTTGATCTCATATCACCACTCATGAATCTGAGCTTTCTGAACAGCAAACCCGGCAAAATTATCCTTTATCTGCTCAGACTATTGATAACGGGCTATATCCTGTGGCGCATCGCCGCCCGCATCGAGCTCTCCGAAGTGTGGCGCAGTCTGCTTTCGCTGCCCTGGTGGCTGGTGGTTTTTTTGCTGTTCAGCACCCTTGTCCGCCATTGGGGGCAATATCGGAACTGGTCTTACGCCCTGCAACTCAATCCCTCCTATCAACCCCACAAAAGGGAAATGCTCGCTTCCTATCTGATCGGGCTGCCTCTGCGCTTCGTTATTCCGGGAGGCTCTGCCAGCGCCGGCAAGATCCTCTTTGTGAATAACAGCAGCCGCTGGGCGTCCCTGTTTTCCTTCGGGGCCGAGCGCGCTTTTCTCACCTGGTGCACCTGGACCTATGCCTTTGGTGCTGCTCTGTTTTTCTATGCCGGGATTCCCCTCTGGCTGCGTATACTGGTGTTTGTCCTCTGCCTCACCGCCCCCCTTTGGGCCTATTGGTTGATGGGCTTGAATGAGCGCACCCGGACTCTGCAAACCAACTATGCCAGGTTTGCACCCCGGATGGTTGTCATCCAACTGAGCATTGCCTTTCTTTCTTATCTGCAATACTGGCTCATCCTCAGGCAAATGCTGCCTCTGGGATTCTGGCAGAGCACGATCCGGATGGCCCTCACGCAATTCTCCAACAGCATTCCCATAACTGTGGCAGGCTTGGGCTTGCGCGAGTCCTTTGCCATCCATTTCCTTTCCGGGGCTGGTTTCTCCGCCAGCCAGGCGGTGTCTGCCACGCTGTCGCTGTTTTTCTTTCAGGACATTTTGCCTGCTCTGCCTGGAATCGGGATTCTGCTGAAGGTGCAAAAAGGGGTGTAAGCAGGACTTGGATCATGTCCATCGACGAAAGAATAAACTGTTTTACGCAGATCTTAATAGATTATATGGAGTTGATATGAAAAAAACTATTGCTTTGGCAATGGCTCTCGTACTTGCAGGTATGGGCTATGCTGCGCAAAAAGCGCTGGTTATAGGTAACTCGTGCTATCTTGCCCAGCCTTTGGCCAACACAATCAATGATGCCAATGATGTGGCGGTGGCGCTGCGCAACCTGAATTTTGAGGTGGAACTCTATACCGATCAGGATCTGCGCAACATGACTCAAACCATCAGCCGTTTCACCTCAGCCCTGCAACCCGGTGATACTGTGGTGTTTTACTACAGCGGTCATGGAGCTCAGGTCGATGGCATGAACTATCTGCTTCCGGTGGACAAGGAGATCGGTTCAGAAGGCGACCTGCAATGGGATGCCTATCCGGCAGACCGGATCATGACCGAACTGCAGAAAGCCGATATCTCCATTATCATTCTGGATGCCTGCCGCGACAATCCCTTTAAGGGAGTACGTTCTTCAAACCGTGGTTTGGCCATGATGCAGGGCAAGGCAGGTTCGCAATACATCATCTTCAGCACCGAACAGGGCAGGACTGCTTCCGATGGTTCAGGGGAACGGAATAGCCCCTTCACTTCAGCTTTTGTGAAGCACATCACCATTTCCGATAAGAAGATCGAGGACCTGATGAAAGATGTGGCGCTGGAAGTGAGAGAAAAGACCAACCAGAAACAGATACCCTGGACCTCGGGAAACCTGATCCAGGATTTTTGTTTCAAACCACCCACCATGGATTTGAAGCCCGATCTGCCCCTCAGACCTAAAGCCACTACCAAATGGACCTATGGTAGCGTGGTGGTGGAAACCGATGTAACAGGAGACCTGTATATCGATGATGAGGCTATCCAAAGGATCGAGCAGGGGCAGGAAGTAACGATTGAATACCTGATCCCCGGCAACCGGAAGTTCAAATTGAAAACAGCCAAGCAAACTTTGGAGAAAAGCATAGATGTAGTCAAAGATCAAAGCAAGGCGATCTTCTTCAGCATCAAAGACAATAGCACCTACCAGGCTGATCTTACCAGTGTTACTCCCATCCGTGAACTGAGCCCATCTATTAAGGGCCAATTGGACTCGCTTAAAGCCATAAAAACCATCAGGGATACCGTTGAAGCCAATAAGAAGAAAATGCTCGATCAATATCGCGAGGATCCCCGGCTGCGCCAACGCACCGGAACTCTGTTGGTAAAATTGTTTATTGGTGAGGATGGCGCGGTAGCAGCGGTCGAGATAACAGTGATCGCTGGTGATTTTATCCTGGAAGAGTTGGGAGCAATGCGGCAGGAGATCGAATCCTGGAAGTTCGAGGTTAATACAAAAACTATCTATCAGTTCCAGATGAGATTCTCCAATTGAGCGAATAATTTTGGAAAAGCGGATCAAGATCATTGGCGCCGGGCTTGCCGGCAGCGAAGCGGCACTGTATCTGGCAGGTAAGGGCTGGGGCGTAGACCTTTATGAGATGCGTCCCGGCACCATGACCCCCGCGCATGAGACTGCCCTGGCAGCGGAGCTGGTGTGCAGCAATTCGCTCAAGTCCACCCGCACAGATAATCCCTCCGGCCTGCTCAAAGAAGAAATCAGGCGCTTGGGATCGGTGCTGCTGCCGATCGCCGAAAGCTGTTCCGTTCCAGCCGGGCATGCTCTGGCAGTCGATCGGGAGCAGTTTTCCCACAAGGTTACTTCAGCCCTGCTGGCACATCCTAAGATCAGGCTGCACCGGGAGGAAATCGCTACAATTCCAGAAGATAATTGCATCCTGTGCACCGGCCCCCTCACCTCGGATTCCCTGATGGGCTCCCTGCAGCAATTGTTGGGCACGCATCAGCTTTATTTCTTCGATGCCATCGCCCCGATCGTGGCTGCCGACAGTATCGATGCCAGCCGGGTCTACCTGAAAGACCGCTATGACAAGGGCGAACCGGACTACTTGAACTGTCCCTTCGACCGGGCTGAGTATTATACCTTCGTGGAAGCACTTCTGCAGGGTGAACAGCATCAGGCGCATGAGTTTGAGAACGAGATCTTCCGCAGCGTAAGATTCGCCTATTATGAAAACTGCACCCCGATCGAGGAATTGGCACGCCGGGGCAAAGACACCCTGCGCCACGGAGTGATGCGTCCCATGGGTTTGGAACACGAGGGCAGGAAACCCTTTGCCGTATTGCAGCTGCGCACCGAGAACAAAGACCGCACCGCCTACAACCTGGTCGGCTGCCAGACCATGCTGCGCCAGAAGGAGCAGAAACGCATCTTCCGTCTGATCCCCGGACTCGAGCAGGCGGAATTCCTCCGCTATGGCTCCATCCATCGCAATAGCTATCTGAACGCCCCCAGGGTGCTCAATCCCAATCTCAGCCTCATCGCGGCACCACAGGTCAGGGTGGCCGGCCAACTTTGCGGAGTGGAAGGCTATGTGGAATGCATCGCCACCGGCCTGTTGGCAGCAACACTCCTGGCGGAGAAGATTCCGTTGCTGCCGGAGGAAACCATTCTGGGACAGCTCTGGCGCCGCCTGTTCGAACCCGATGACCGGCAATTTCAACCAGTAAATGCCAATTTTGGCTTGCTTCCTGCATTGGATAAACAAGTCAAAGACCGAAAACAGAAGCGGGAGGTGCTTTCCCGGCGTGCCTTGGAAGCGCTGCAACGTTATCTGGAGGAGATCAGATGAATCCGTTCCTTTCCGCCTGCGGCCTGGATTGTCCTGGCTGCGAATGCTACCTGGCCACGAAAAGTGGCAGTGCTGAAGCCAAAGCGGATATTGCCATCCGCTGGAGCAAGAATTATGATGCCCAGCTTACGGCAGCCGATATCAACTGCGAAGGCTGCATGAGCGAAGGTGCGCATTTCAGTTGGTGCGGCCAATGCCCCATCCGGGCCTGTGTGGTTTCCCGCGGCTATCAAAGCTGTGCCGAATGTGCTGATTTCCCCTGTTCCACCAGCGAATTCCTCTACAACGCCGTCCCTGCTGCCAAAGCCACCATCCAGGCTTTGCGGGAGGGATGAACACCAGAAACATACAATAGTACCGGCCACTTTCTGCTTGACAGGAAAAGAGGCTGAACTGTGTTGAAATCATCGAGGTATTTATGATTAAATATACTATGCAAGCGATCCTCCTGGCGTTGACCCTGATCCTGCTCAGCGCCTGTGAATCCGGCGGAACCTTTCGTGTGGTCAACCGCACCTCCTTTCCGCTTTACGTAACGGTGGGCGACGAAGCTGAGACCGTGATCCCCGGTCAGACCGAGCACAGCTTTGAAATCTCCACAGACAAGCAGCACATCTTCAATCCCGGCGTGGAAAGAAGGGTTCCGGTGCGCCTTTTGGGAGAGACCTATGAGATCTATAATGATTATGCCGGAGTTTACACTGATTCGACCACTATCACCATCAAGGCTGGCAAGACCCTCTCTGCTTACTTCGATCCCAACCGGGCCAGTTTCAAGGTTGTCAACAACAGCAGCCAGAGCATTGCCAGTGTGATGTTACTAAAACACAATTTCATCTCCATTGTGGGGCAGTCCACCCTAACCGACATCCCGCCCGGCGAATTCCGCTTCCTCCGGGTGGAGTATGCCTCTCCCAACAACAACTTCTATTATCTTGCCACCGTGGTGATGGATGACGAAGATGAAACCACTTACAATTATGGCAACGAGTTAAACGTTCTTGAGAATGACCAACAGTTCCTGATCACCGTCGTCGATCCCGAAAGATAACCATACTATAAAGGAGCACCCCCCAATGTACAGGACAAAGCTGTATCTGTCCCTGGCACTCATGTTTATGCTGCTGGTTAGCCTGGCAGCGCTTCCAGAGGAGATCAAGAACCTCCCCCTGCAAAACGATCCCAACCTGCTGACCGGCAGGCTGGAAAACGGGCTGACCTACTACATCATGCGCAACGCCAAACCCCAGAACCGGGCAGAGCTCCGTCTCTTTGTAAATGTCGGCTCTGTAAGCGAAGACGAGGATCAACGGGGCCTGGCTCATTTCACCGAGCACATGGTGTTCAATGGCACCAAAAACTTCCCCAAGAGCCAGATGATCGAATATCTCACCTCGATCGGGATGGGCTATCAGAATGGATTGAATGGCGGAACCAGCTATGACTACACCATGTATATGTTCCGGGTGCCCACCGATAACGAGGAACAGCTCCGCAAGGGACTGATGATCCTTTCCGATATGGCCCACCAGGTCAGTTTCGAAGCGGAGGAGATCGAACGGGAGCGGGGTGTGATCATCGAGGAGTGGCGCATGGGACAGGATGCCCAAAGCCGGATCAGCGAGGCCCAGAATGCGGTGCGTTTTGCCGGATCGCGTTATGCAGAACGCTCTCCCATCGGCACTTATGAGGTTTTAAGCACCTTTGAGCACGACACGATCCGCCGCTTCTACCACGACTGGTATCGTCCCGATCTGCAGAGTGTGGTGGTAATTGGGGATTTCGAGCCCCAGATGATGCAAAGCCTGGTGCAGGAATATTTTGGCGTGATCCCAGCGCGGGAGAATCCCCGTCCCCTCGAGCGCTTCCCCATCCCCGAAAACCTCAGCCCCCAAGTGGTGGTAACCCCCGATCCGGAATTCCCCATGCATGTCCTCAGCGTTATGTGGAAAAAGCCGGTGTATCCGCTCGCCCTGGGGCAGGACTTCTATGAGTATATCAAACAGAATCTTTTTTACACCATGCTGAACACCCGTCTGGACGAGTATTCCCGCCAGGCCGATCCCCCCTTTTCCTATGTGGGCGCCTATGAATTTCCTCTCTTGCGGTCGCTTTCCGCGGCCAATGTTTTTGCCCTGCTCACCCAGGGAAAAGGCAAAACCGCACTGACCACCATCCTCACCGAAACCGAACGGGTGCAGCGTTATGGCTTTTTACCCAGCGAATTCGAGCGTGCCAAACTGGACCTGCTGCGCCGGACGGAGCAAGCCTTGGCCGAGAAGGACACCCGGGAATCGGATGATATCGTGTGGGAACTCTTCTACTCAATCCTGCATGATTATGTCTATTTGGGGCCGGAGCAGGAAGCTGTGTTGATCGAAAGCCTGATCGGCAGCGTTACCCTGGAAGAGGTGAATGCCATCGTGCATCAGATGATACCCGAGAAGAACATGTTCATCTCGATCACCGGGCCCGAGAAGCCTGGCTTGGTCTATCCCACTGAGGAAGAACTGCTTGGCATTGCCCTGACCATTGCCGATGCTGAGATCGAACCCTATGAGGACAAGACCGTGGACCAGCCCCTGATCTCCCAGATTCCCGCTCCCGGCAGGATCACCAAGCAAAGCAGGGACAAACGCAGCGGCATCCGGATCTGGAAACTCTCCAACGGGGTAACCGTCTATAGCAAGAAGACCGATTTCAAGAATGACGAGGTGTTGCTCTCGGCTTTCAGTCCAGGTGGCTATGCCCAATTCCCGGAGGATCACATGGCTGCCGGCAGAATGCTTTCCTGGTTCATTTCCGAAGCTGGTTTTGGAGAATTTGACGCCACCTCGCTGCAAAAAGCCACGGTGGGAAAAGTGGCGAATGTGGAGTTCAGCCTCGATCTCCATTACGAGGGAATCGATGCCTCCTGCTCGCCCAAGGACATGGAACTGATGTTCCAGATGCTATATCGCTACGTTACTGATCCCCGCTTTGAAGCGGAGAATTTTGCCTCCTTCATTCAGAGGGGTAAGAGCTTCTATCAGGACCGTATGCTCGATCCCCAGACCGTGTTTTTCGATCGGATGAATTCCGCCGTCTATGCCGATCATCCCTATCGTAAATCCCTGACCGGCGAGGATGTCGAAGCCATCTCCCTGCCCCAGCTGGAACACATTTTCCGTGACCGCTATGCCGATTTCTCCGATTTCAGCTTCGTGATTGTGGGCAATTTTGATGAAGCCAGGCTGCAGGAACTGGTTTGCACCTATCTGGCGAATTTGCCCGTCGCCCGGCGCAAGGACAAGATCAAGGATGTGGGTATCCGGGCGGTCCAGGGCAGGCAGGAGATGCGTTTCCACAAAGGCAGCGAACGCAGTTTTGTAGCTTTGATTACCAACGGCAGGTATCCGGATAAAAAAGACAGCGGCGTCCAGCTTGCCGCCATGCTGAACATTCTTAACGAAAAGCTGCGGGAAAACATCCGTGAACAACTCAGCGGGGTCTATTTTGTCCAGGCTTGGCAAAGCATCGAACAGCATCCCAAGCCCAGCTATGTGATCCAGACCGTGATGGCCTGCTCCCCCACGCGGGTGGATGAGCTCAGCGCCGCCATTATTGCCACCATGGACAGCCTCAAGGCCGGCCTTCTGGACGACAGATACATCGAAGCTGCCAAAACCACCATGCAAAAACGCTATGAGGTTAGCATAAAAACCAACAGTTACTGGCTCTATCGAACCGTGAACAGCATCCGCAACCGGAAACCCTTGGACGAACTCCTGAACTATCCCAAATACTATGACAAGATAGATAAAAAAACCATTGTCAAAGCAGCCAACCAGTATCTGATCTATGACCGCAACCAACTCACCCTGATCATGCTGCCAGAAGAAACCAAGGACTGAACAACCGGTTTAAAACCACGATCACCGGAATCTGGATAAGTAATGCAGAATGCGTGAAAAAAAACTGATCAAGACCGCCGTTCCCACCCTGGAAGGGGCGGGAGTTCATTTGCAGCGTGTGTTTGGCTATCACGACAAACCCGCCTTCGACCCATTTCTGATGTTGGACGATTTTCGCAACGACGACCCCAAGCTTTATCAGGCGGGCTTTCCCTGGCATCCGCATCGGGGGATCGAAATCATCACCTATATGCTGGAAGGCTATGCCGAGCACAAGGACAGCCTGGGGAACAGCGGCGTCATCCACAAGGGTGAGGTGCAATGGATGACGGCCGGCAGCGGCATCATCCATCAGGAGATGCCCAAGCCCGATCCCCGGGGCAGGATGTATGGTTTTCAGCTCTGGACCAATCTGCCCGCCTCGCATAAAATGATCCCGCCCCGCTACCGCGACCTCAGAGCCGATCAGATGCCCGTGGTCGAAATGCCCGATGGAGCAAGCATCAAGATCATCTGCGGGGAATTTCAGGGGGTGCGGGGTCCCGCCGAGGATATCATCATCCAGCCCCAGTATTGGGATGTGCATCTTCAAGCCGGGCAGAAAGTTACTCTTCCCGCCCCGATCGGGCACACCTGTTTCATCTATGCCTATCAAGGCGAAGCGTCCTGCGATGGACAGCGCCTGCAAAACCGCCAGGTTGCACTGTTCGAGGATGGAGATGCCATTCTCCTGGAGGCTGGAGTTCAGGGCTTCCGCTGCCTCTTCCTGTGCGGAAAACCCCTGGGGGAGCCCATCGCCTGGCGCGGTCCCATTGTGATGAACACCGCTGAAGAGATTCGAACCGCTTTTCAACAACTGGATGCCGGCACTTTTCTCTCCGGATGAGCGGATTGAATCAGAAAACAAAAAACCTAACAAATTCATTATAAGCCATATATGATAGAATCACTGAAGCAGGGTCATCCTGCTTCTGTGATAACTCTATTTATCAATGAATAGCCGATATCCCGCTTGCATCGCCCCCGTTAGCATTACGGAATCATTACGGAGTCATTACGGATTAACTCCGTAATGACTCCGTAATGATTCCGTATTGGTAATGGGAGCGATAGAAGGGCCGGATAATTTCCCTTGCCAAGATAGTGGGGTTGAAAAGATTGGTTTTTTCAAGTCAATAATTTGAGGTAAAATAACATATGGCTACCATGGCTGATATCAGAAATGGAATGATCATCGAATTCAAGGATTCGCTCTACGAGGTGGTGGAATTCCTGCATGTGAAACCCGGCAAGGGTGGCGCCTTCATGCGCACCAAACTGAAGAACATCCGCACCGGAAAGGTGATCGAAAACACCTTCCGGGATAGCGACAGCTTCAACGAGGTCCGCGTGGAGCGCAGAAAGATGGAATATCTCTATCATGACGGAGAATTCTTCATCATGATGGATACCAACACCTACGAGCAGATCCATGTGGACGCCGCCACAGTGGGCGACGCCGAAAAGCTGATGCTGGAAAACATGGAACTGATGATCATGTTTGCACCCAATGGCGAGATCCTGGGGATCGAACTGCCGGTCACGGTGGTGCAAACCATCAAGGAATGTGAACCAAACGTGAAGGGCAACACCGCCTCCGGCAGCGGTAAAGTTGCCTACACCGAAACCGGGCTGCGCCTTATGGTCCCCTTCTTTGTGGAGATGGGAGACAAGATCAGGATCGACACCCGCAGCGGTGAATACATCGAACGCGCCAATTAATCAATAAAGCATCCGCCTGAGGCGGGCAAAAAGAAGAGGAAAACATGGGAAAAGTGAAAAGCTTTGCCGCCAAACTGGCACACGACGCCTCCACCGAAGGGAAGGTGATCTGTCCGGTATGCAAGACCGAAGTGAAAAAGATCAAGGCGATCACGAACAAGGGCAAGGGCACCAATGGCTGGTCGCCCCGCTACGAATATGTGAAGATCTGCAAGTGCAACGAAGCTGATTTCCTGGCAGGTAAGAACATCTGATAACGGCAGATAGGCGTCTTGCCCAGATAGTGAACCCGTGTGGCTGGAGCTTCCAATCCGGAACTGCGGGTTTTTTTTATTGACGTATCCTGCCACCAATCAATCATGGCGCCGATTCTGAATCTTGAGCATCCAGTCAAGCTGGTTTTCCGTATCCAACCAATACCAAAGCCCCAGGGGGTCTTTACAGCATGTTCCCAGGTATGAAACCACATGTGATCACCATGATGGTATGGGCAGCGGCTGGCCTGCTATGCGCGCTGGTGCCGCCCCATCCCCGTTATGAAACAGTTCCGGCTGCCTATCAGCCGACGCGGATCGAACTTTCTGCTCCTTCCCTGGGGTTGTCACGCCCGAAAACCATACCCAACAACATCCTGGTGCTGCGGGTTCAATTCAGCGATCTGAGCTTTCAAGCCGCACCAGCCTACCCGGACCATCTGGCGCACGACGCTGCTTTCTTCGACCGCTGGATGCTGCATCTGAGCGACTTCTTCGCCGATGCCTCACATTATCAGTATGAGCTGGAATACACCCTTTATCCGGAGGTGTTCACTCTGCCCCGGCCCCTGGCTTATTACGGTGGCGACACCACCGACGCCATCGATGCCAATATCGCCCATCTGGCCAGCGATCTTTTGCTGCAGGCCGATCCGCTGATCGATTTCAGCCAGTATGGAGGCTTGATCCTGTTCCATGCCGGCAGCGGCCAGGAATCGGACATCAGCGGAATCCGGAGTGAGCAGATCTGGAGCACCTTCCTCACCCGCAAGCTGCTGCAAGCGACCTTCGATCCCGAAAATGACGACTATCCGGGTTTGACCACCGATGACGGAGCAATCCTGACCAATATCGTGATCATTCCGGAAAGCGAATACCAGGACTACTTCCCCGGGGAGGACCATCCCGATGCCGATGCCTATCTTTTCAGCATCTACGGGGTTTTGGCACACCAATTCGGACATCTGATCGGACTGCCCACCCTGTTTGACAACGATTCCAGCAACGGGGTCTCCCAGGGTATCGGGAACTTCGGTTTGATGGGCACCGGGGTGTGGAACGCCAGCGGCTATGTCCCCGCGCAGGTGAGCCCCTGGTGCCGCTACTTCCTGGGTTGGGAGATCCCCATCACCATCACTGCCGACACTCAGAATATCCTGGTGGATTACTTCCTGGATCATGGAGTGGATAAAAACCGCTTGTATAAAGTGCCGATCTCGGACGCCGAGTATTTCCTGGTGGAGAACCGGCAGCAGAATCCCGACGGCAGCCTCGATCCCTATAGCAATCTGCCCAGTTTCACTTTCAAACTGCTTCCGGAAGGGGAGCAGGATTATTATGAGAATTATCCGTTGCTGCCCTATTTCAACTTCATGGAGAACCGCTATATCGGGTGTGAGTGGGATTTCTTCCTGCCCGGCCTGGGCGGTCCCATCCCACCCGGGATGCAGATCCCGGTGGACGGTTCGGGATTGCTGATCTGGCATATCGACGAAAATGTGATCGCCGCCAATTTCACCACCAATTTCGACCGCAACCGCATCAATGGCGATGCGCGGCACAAGGGCGTGGATGTGGAGGAGGCCGATGGCATCCAGCATCTGGATTCAGCCGTGTATGATTATTACAAATGGGGTGGGCCCTACGACACCTTCCGCAGCGGCAACAACGACTATTTTGGCAATCAGACCCACAACGGCATGCTGTCCCTGCCCACTGCAGAGAGCTATTATGGCGGGGTGCAACTGGAGATCTATGATATCGGCCCCAGCGCCAATCAGATGAGCTTCTCCGTGCGGTTCGCCTGGAGGCTGGAGACCGATTACTCGGGTACCAATCCCTTTGGTGCCTGTCTGGTGGATTTTACCGGAGATGGTGAGACCGAGATCTTCTATCCGATGCCGGATGGGCAGCTTTTCCTCTGGAAGGATGAACAGCTGCTGCCGGACTTTCCCTTGAACCGGATGCCGGTTACGCAACACTATGTCTGGAATGGCGAGAAGTTCTTCATTCCCATGCAGGTGGCGGATGTGGCAAGGCTTTACAGATTGGGGCCGGGCGAACATGTCTTTGTCTTCAGCCAGAATGAACGGGTTTGGGCCACCCATCCGGTCTGCCAATCCAGCGAAAACAGGCTTTTCCTGGCGATCAACCGCACGGACAGCAACCGGGGGGAACTGTACAGTTTCGATACCACCACTGAAAGCGAGAGCCTGCTGAACACTTTTGACGACCCAGTCATCACCAATATGGTGCTGTTCCGGGACAGCCTCCTCCTGCTAACCAGATCGGTAAACGACCTGCATACGTTATGGAACCTTCGCCTGGACGATCTTGAGATCAGTTCACGCCCGCTGGCGCTGCCGGCGGATTCCACCCTGGTGGGCATCTTCAAGGCACCGGTGCTGCCGGACAGCCAGAATGGCGAGCTGATCGTGCAGTTCAGAAATTCCCTCTATCTGTTTGACCACGATCTGCAGCCGGTGCCGGGATTTCCTTTCATCCACGATCTGAACAGCACTGCTCCGCTTTGCCTGGCGGATGTGGATATCAACGGCACTCTGGATATCCTGGTCAGTTCCGACCATGGTTTTGCCGTGATTGATTATTCCGGAACCCGGATGAGCCCGGCGGCGCTGAACCTGGCTGCTTCGGACAGCTTGGCCTTCAGCGGGGGGATCATGGCGCAGGATATTGACCATGACGGCAGGATGGAATTCATTGGCAGTTTCTCCAACAACCGTTTGCTGGTGTGGGAAGACGATTTCCGCCCCAAACGGGGATTTCCGGTCTCCTTCTCCGATCCCAGCCGCTCCCTGCCGCTGATCGGAAAGGCCTCGGACGGCAACATCTATGCCTGGATCGCCACCGACAACGGACGCATCTATCGCCATCCGCTGCCGGAGGCAAATCTGGGGGATCTGGATCTGCAGTGGTTCACCGAATACGGCACTTTACAGCGCCAGGCCAGCCGCGACCACACCGATCTGCCCAACCTATACCTCTCCAGCAGCATCTTTGTGCCGGAAGAGGTGTATATCTTTCCCAATCCGCTCAAATCCATTTATGAGAAAAGACTTACCCTGAATGTGATGACCAGCGAGGACACCCCCTTCGAGTTCCGTATCTTCGACATTGCCGGCAAGCTGGTCTATCAGCAGAAATCCTTTGCCTATGCCTATTTGCGCAACCGGGAACTGGTAGATTTTCCGGTGGACAAACTGAGCAGCGGAGTCTATATAGCCGTGATCTGCGCCGACCGGGAATCGAAGCGGATCAAATTTGCCATAGAAAAATAACGGGAGAAATGATGAAAACAGCCTCCTTGATCATAATGCTGAGCTTGCTGGGCAGCCTGGCACTGACCGCCGGGATTCACGATAACGCTGGAGAATATGGCTATCAGTTCCTCAATATCAGCAACAATCCCATCTCGCTGGCTCTGGCCGGAAGAGGGATCCACCGCGGTGCGGAGCTTTCCTCTTTTATGTACCAACCTGCCGTCGGTGCAGTGGAAAGCCATCGCAGCCTGGGAATAAGCCATACCGCCTGGCTGGACGACACCAAATTCAACAATGTGTATTATTCATATTCCAACCGCATCTCCCACTTTGGCCTGGCCTTGCGCAACCTGGATTATGGCAGCCTGGAGAACCGTGATGACAATGGATTCCTGATCGGCTACTATTCTCCTTTGAATCTGAGCCTGATGGGAAACTATGCCCGCCGCATCACACCATCTATCTATGCCGGCGCCAATCTGGGAGTGGTGTATGAGAAATTGAACACCGATTCCAGCGTCGGCGTGCACAGCGATTGGGGCCTGACCCTGCTGCCCCCGCTGCGGGATAGCAAACTGTCGGTGGCGGTCCGGAATCTGGGATTGTCCTCCCGGATGAATGAAGAAAGCACCAAACTCCCGCTCAGTTTTGAAGCCGATCTCAGCAAAGGCTTCGATTTCGAAAACAAGAGCCTGACCGTTGAAATCAGCGGCATCAAGGCAATCGACGACCATTGGAAAGCAACCATCAGCACTGAACTGGAACTCTATGGTCTGGTCTGCCTGCGTGGGGGTTACAAGCTGTTTTATGATGCCGAGGACCTCACCGCCGGCGTGGGTATCCGTTGGCAGCGCTTTGCCATCGACTATGGTTGGGCAGCCTTCAACAGCAGATTGAACGATATCCACTCGCTGGGGATATCCTATCATTTTTAGGGGTTGAACATGATCCGATCTCTTGTTATAATTGCAATCCTGTGGACGCTGCTCTGCGCCGGTCTTGCAGGCCAGACCATCACTCCCGGAGTGCTGCTGTTCAAAACCACCGCCCCTATCAGCATCAAGGCCAACCGCACCGGCCTGAGCGCTTTCGACAACTATCTGGACCAATTGGGAGCCTTCAATCTGCGCCCCATCAGCGGCATGCACCTGCCTCAGTATTTCCAGGTTAATTTTACGCAGGAACCGGATTGGGAGACAATCAGGAGCGGCAGTTACAGATTCGACGGTATTGAATATATCCAACCGAACTATCTGTCAAAAATGCATATTACCCCCAACGATCCGCTCTATCCGCAACAGTTCCATCAGGTTACCTCCAATCCCCAGGCTTGGAATTACACCACTGGTAGCTCCCTGGTCATAGTGGGTGTGGTCGATTCCGGCATCCTGCGCGAGCATCCGGACCTGACCGCCAATCTGTACATCAATCCTGGTGAGATTCCGGATAATGGAATTGACGACGATGGAAACGGTTATATCGACGACTGGTGCGGTTGGGATTTTGTGGATGCGCCGGAGATGGCGGACACCGGTCTGGGAGACTTTATCGGCCAGGACAACGATGTTACGGATGAGAACTTTCACGGCACCCATGTATCTGGTATTATTGGCGCAGTGGGAAACAATGGAATCGGTGTGACCGGGGTGGCCTGGAATGTAAGACTGATGCCTATCCGGGCTGGTTTCCGCACCACCCAGGGCCAGGGCTATCTGCAGGATGACGACGCAGCCGCTGCCATCATCTATGCGGCTGACAATGGTTGTCATGTGGTAAATATGAGCTGGGGGGATGCAAATTATTCACCCATCATTGGAGACGCCTGCCTTTATGCCTACAACAAGGGTGTTACTCTGGTCGCTTCCGCTGGTAACGATCCCGGACCCTATCTCAGCTATCCCGCCAAACTTTCCTGCGTGATCGCCGTGGGGGCAGTGAACCGAAACCGCAATCTGGCGGGATTTTCCAGCTATGGACCCGATCTGGACCTGGTGGCACCCGGTGAAGCGGTGCTCAGCACCTACAAACTGGAAGCCGGTGAACAATACTTCGAGCAAAATGGCACCTCTATGTCATCACCCTTTGTAGTGGGTGCTGCAGCGCTCCTGCTTTCCCTGCAACCCGGATTAACACCTGATCAGGTGCGTGCCCGGCTTTTGACCGCCACCGATGATCTGGGCGCAGTCGGTTTCGACCAGTTTTATGGACATGGACTCCTAAACACAAGAAAATTGTTGGAGAACATCAATCCACCCTTGGTGAGCATTAACTATCCCCTGGATCAGGTGGGCCTGACCCAGAGCTTTGATGTAACCGGAACCGTGCAAGCGGATAACTTTTTCCGCTTTAGCGTGATGTATACCAACAAAGCAGTCCCCTCCAGCCTGGACTGGTATGATGTAACCACTCATTCAAACACTCCGCAGTATTACACTGAGCCAGTGAATAACGGGGTGCTGGCCCATTTCTACTTCCCTGATCTGTTTCCCGAAGGAAACTATACGATGCGTGTTCAATACATGAACCAACAGGGAGACAAGTATAATTATTACCGACATTTTACGTATGATAACAGCCCGCCGGAGCTGAAACAGAATACTCTTCAGGGATTCAAGCGTTATGACAGGCAAAATACACGACACTATATCTCAGCGATGTTCAACGAAAAAGTGTTCTCCGAGCTGATCGTAACCGCTTCGGACAATAGTGTTTACCGTGCCTACGGCTCGGTTATGGACAGCCTGCAGGTGTGGCTGGTGCCTCCGGAAGTTCCTCCCGGCAATATCGATATCCAATTCAGGGCAACCAACCGCAGCGGGCTGGTCTATGAATCCCCGGTGCATACTTCCTTTATGAACATCACCTATGAGTTGGTGCCAAATCAAGGCTATATATGGCAGGAAGTGGGACAGACCAGAGTGCCCTTGAACAAGATGGTCGATTATAGTGGGGATGGCTATCCGGAGTATGTCGCCATGAGTTTGCCCACCAGCGGTTATGGAAACGTGTATGCCTATCAACCCGGAGCCGCCGGCCATGTGATCAAGCACGATTTCCAGGATAGCTTCTGGTTGCTGAGTAGTGGCAATACCAATGCCCAGGGACATGAACTATTGCTGCTCAAAGGAGATACCGCCATCATCAAGGAAGCCTTGGGTGGAGATGTCTATCCCAATGATTCGATCTGGCAAACCAGCGGCATCACTGGTGGCGTGCTGGCAGATTACTCTGGCGATGGCTTGGACGATGTCCTGCTGGTGAAGAACCTGCCCACCGAACGGGTAATCCAGGCCTACAAACGAGGCGCGGGCATCACCTTCAGCGAGAAAAACACCCTGCGCAACACCTCCACCACCTTCCTGCGCAATACCTTTGTTCCCACCATCATCGTGGAGAACTTTGACAATGACAATTACATGGATATCCTGGCCGCGGATACCGATGGCGACATCATGATCTATGAGATCAAGAATGACAACCTGGAGGAGCTGGCCTGGACCACCCGTCTGCCGGTGGGGAACACCTATCAACTGGCCAAGGGGGATTTCGACGGCAACGGTCGCCAGGATTTCATTGTGGGCGGATACTACACTGATATCCTGGAGCCCAATATGAATTTCTGGTATTTTGAAGCCTTCAAATCCACTGCAAACAACGCCTATTCCAGCATGGGATCGATCATGTTCAACCAGGTGATGTCCCAGAATTCGATCCAGACCATAGATATTGACAACGATGGCAAGGATGAGGTGATCCTGGCGCTCTCGCCCAACATCTATGTCCTGAAATACATCGATGGTCAGTTTAAACCGGTGTTCTATGGCAATAGTTTCCGGACCTACAGCATCCTCGCCTACAAGGATGCCAACAACCGTGCTTATTTCATGACCAATTATGCCGTTACACCGGACAGCCTGATCGCCGTGGAATGGACTGCAGACGATCCGTTCACCGGACCGGCGGCACCCGCCAACCTGCTGGTGGCACCATATGATCATCATAGCGTGCAACTTTCCTGGATCGGCAATGGCGCTGAACATTATTGTATCTACCGCAAGGAGGAAAATGGTGCTCCGGAACTGATTACTCAGACCACCCAAACCAGTTACACGGATGACGGACTGATCGAGGGCAAAACCTATCACTATACCGTAACTGCAGTCCACAGTGCCTACAATCCTGCCGAGAGCCTGCCCTGCCTGTGGCAAGACGCCACACCCTATCATGTTCCGGTTCTGGAAAGGATCGAAATGGTGGGCACTCATGACCTGCGGCTCGTTTTCGATCAGCACATGGACAATTCCATCATCAATCCCGGATTGTACCACCTCAGCCATGATCTGGGTATCCCGGTGTCTGTAAACAGCGTCCTGGCCCAATATGGCGTGCAATTGCATTTCCGGTCGGCGCTTCCCGCCATCGAAGAACTGTTCACCCTGACCCTGAACAACATGCTCAGCGCCAACAAAGTCCTGATGCACGATCTGACCTATCACTTCCCCTATCGTCCGGATACGGAACAACCCCGTGTCTCTACCGTGACCATCCTGCCGGATCAAAAAACAATCCGGATCCAGCTCAGCGAGTCCATTTCTGCCACCAATCCCAATCCCGAACACCTGCTCAATTACATCCTCGTCTGCCCGGCCAACGATCCCGACAATTCCATCGTGTCCGTCGACCACCAGGACGACCACCTGTTGATCAAGCTCTCGGACAAGCTGAAACACAGCAACAAGGCATATCATATCACGATCTGGAACATCGCCGACCTGGCCGGGAATGTGATCTCCCCGCAATACAATACCGCCCGTTTTGCCCTGAACAACATCCAGAACCTAAAGAGTATCGTGGTCTACCCCAATCCCGTGATCACCTCACAGCAGCAATGGTGCAGTTTCATCAATTTCCCTGCCGGTAAAAGGGGAAAGATCAGGATCTTCGACACCTCCGGAAACCTGGTCTTCAGCTCTTCCCTGGGTCCTTTCATACCTGAGATCAACAGCATCGCCTGGCGCTGGGACCTGGTCAACAACGACAACCGGAAAGTGTCCTCGGGTGTCTATTTCTATGTGATCGAGATGGATGGCGAGACAGCCCGGGGTAAGATCGCTATTTTGCGTTGAGATCCCTTTTTAATGGGGCTTGGGCTGTCTGAAGCCATCCGGGGCCAAACAGGATGAAGAGCAAAACAACCTGCCAGCCATAGGGCAGAACTATGATCCAAGGTAGTCCGACAGCTATGCAACCGCAGCTGGATATTGAGCTGCACAGCCTGGCCTATAAAGACAGGCAATTGCTGAAGGATTTGCGCCAACAGGTGCACCCGGGCGAGAAGATACTGATCGTGGGAGCCACCGGCAGCGGCAAAACCTCACTCTTGCACACCCTCAATCTCACCAATCCCCACTTCAGAGGCCGCATCCTCTTTCAGGGCAAAGACCTGCTCGACCACAAGCCGGAGGAGTTGCGCAGCCGAATCATGGAAGTGATGCAGGAACCCTGGCTGGATGACCTGAGTGTGGAATCCGTGCTGCGGGAACCCTTTTCCTACGCTGTACATCGCCGCAAATTTGACCAGTCGGGGTGGCGGGAACGGGTTCTGCGCCTGCTATCCTCCTTTGCCCTGGACGGATCCTATCTTCAGAAGAGGAGTTCCCATCTTTCCGGAGGTGAGAAACAGCGCATCGCCCTGATCCGGGCGATGCAGTTCGAACCGGAGATCCTGCTGCTGGATGAGATCAGCTCCGCCTTGGACCAAACTACCTCCCGCATCATCTCCAATTGCCTTTTCAACAATTATCGGGGCACCATCATCGCCATCAGCCACGATCCCCTCTGGCAGCAAAGCTGGCAGCGGATCTGGAGCATCGAGCAGGGCAGCCTGATCGAGAAAGGAGCCTGATCTGCAAACACTGGATATCGGATATCTGGACCTGGTGCTCGCTTTGGTGCTGCTCCTGTTCCCGCTGCTGATCTTTTTGCAGCTCAAGCTGCCCCTGATCAAAAACATGCTGGTCTCCTTCGGCCGCATGGTGGCCCAACTGGCAGTGATCGGTCTGGTGCTGCAATTCATTTTCCGGCAGCTGAATCTGTGGCTAACCCTGGGCTGGATGCTGATCATGGTGGTCAATGCCGTGTGGACGGTGCTTTCCCGCCTGAAACTGAACCGCAGTCTGCTCCTGCCCATCCTGCTGATCGCCTTGGGCAGCACCTCCCTGATCGTGATGCCCTGGATCATCATCCTGATCATCAGACCCGACCCGCTTTATTCGCCCATGTATCTGATCCCCATCTACGGCATGGTGCTGGGCAATAGCATGAACAGCTGCGCTTTAGCGTTGGAACGCTTCGAAAGCGGGCTGGCGGACAATTGGAAGGCCTACTACACCCGCATCATTTTGGGCGCCAGCTTGTGGGAAGCCACCCTGCCCGCCTTCAAGAAGGCCCTGCAAACCTCACTACTGCCCCAACTCCTCACCATTGCCTCGATCGGGGTGGTCAGCCTGCCGGGCATGATGACCGGCCAGATCCTGGGCGGGGCTTCACCCCTGGTGGCCATCAAATATCAGATGATGATCATGATCAGCATTTTCACCGGTGTCACGCTCACCGATTACATCGCTATCCGCTTATACCTGAAAAGCCGTTTCGACCGTTTTCTACTACCCCGCCAGGAGATATAAATGCACCCACAATTGTTGAAACACCTCAAACCGCTGCAAACCGTATTCGTGGCCACCTGCGAGGATGACCAGCCCCGCCTGCGACCCATGGTCCTGATCTGGCACCAGGAGCGCTTCTATATCGCCACCGGAGCCAGGGACGCCAAATGTGCCCAAATCTCCGCCAATCCCAAATTGGAATTCTGCCAGCTGCTGCAGGAAGGGGAAAACAACGGTTACATCAGAGCCAGCGCCCTCTGCCGGCAGGTGGACGATGTGGCAAAGAAAAAGGAAGTGGCCGACGAGGCCCGTTTCATCTATCATTACTGGAGCGATCCCGCCGATCCGGACTACCGGCTGTATGAACTGATCATCAAGGACTTCCGCTATCTGGAGCCGGGGGACGACCGGGAACAGAATTTCGCAATCTGAACAGTGAACTCTCCAGCGGCTTTCAGGAAACGGCTGTGACAGGATAGATATGCTTTACATCCTGCTGAGTGTCATCTGTTCGGTGATCATCGCCAATCTGCTGATGCTGTTCGGTAAAACCGGAAAGCATCACATCCTGCCCATCTTCCTCGGCAACTATCTGATGGCGTCGGTGTCCAGCTATCTTGCCATACCCCGGGGAGCCGCTCCGCCAGGGACTTTTGATCTTATCCTGGGTGTGGTTTCCGGTCTGTTCTTCTTGGTCAACTTCCTGGCCTATCAACGCAACATCATTGCCAATGGCCTTTCCCTCAGCGTCAGCGTGATGCGGATCGCCATGATCCTGCCCATCCTGGTCTCCCTGGTGATCTTCCGGGAGCGGATCAATGCCTTCAACGGGATCGGTATCTTGCTGGCGCTCAGCGCTTTCCTGCTCAAATCCGAATGGGGCGGCCTGCATAATCTGCTCTGGCTGGTCTGGCTGTTTCTGATCTCCGGGGCCACCGACCTCACCCTGAAGCTGTTCAAGGAACTGGGCAGCGGCGCGGAGCAGACCTATGTGTTCATCATTTTCGTTTCGGCGTTCTGTTTCACCCTGCTGGCCATCAGGCTGAAGAAACTGCCCCTGTCCTGGACGGCCCTGCTCTTCGGATTGCTGTTGGGAATCCCAAATCGTTTATCCACCGTCTTCTTTCTCAAGGGATTAAGTAGTGTGGCTGCCGCCATCGCCTATCCTTTGGCCGCGATCGGGATCGTATTGCTGAGCCTGTGCAGCGACATCCTGTTCTGGAAGCGGCGGCTCGCTGCCAGGGAACTGGTGATGTATCTGGCCTTGGTGGGGAGCCTGATCCTTTTGAACATCTGAAGCGCCATATCCTCCACTGATTTGCCAATCCCCGCGCTCTGCGTTATCTTGTCTGTATCAAAGCAACTGATTCCAGTATAGAATATGGACAGAATATAAGGAGCAGAGATGGAAGCCTTCAGTTTCTATAACCCGACCAAAATTCATTTTGGCACAGGGATGATCAGGAAGTTGGGCGAGGAAATGAAGAATGCGGGGATCGGGAAATGCCTGCTGGTTGCCGGGGGTGGCTCGATCCGCCAAAACAGCGTTCACAAACAGGTTTGCGACAGCCTGGAAGCTGCCAAGCTGGACTGGGTTGAGGCTTGGGGTGTGCAGCCCAATCCCACTCTGGAGAAGGTGAACCAGATCATCGAGCTGGCCCATACGGAAGAAGTGGATGCCATGCTTGCCGTTGGCGGCGGGAGCGTGATCGACACCTCCAAAGCTGTGGCGGCGGGAATCTATCTGAACGATGTGTGGAATGCCTACACCGGAAGGGAACGCATCACCCGGGCTCTGCCCATCTTCACCGTTCTCACCCTCTCCGCCACCGGCAGCGAAATGAACAGCATCGCCGTGATCACCAACTCCGCCGAAAAAAAGAAATGGGGCATCAGTTCACCACTGCTATTTCCCAAGGTTACCATTATCGACCCCTCCGCTCAATCCAGCCTGCCTTTCCAGCAAACTGCCAATGGAGCCCTGGACGCTATTTCACATATATTGGAACACTACTTCGCAGATGACAAAGCCATCGCCACCAACGCCATCAACACCGCTCTGCTGAAAACCATCGTGGATATGGCCGACCGCCTCAAAGAAAAATCCACCGACCTGGTGGCGCGGGGCAACCTCGCCTGGTGCGCCACCCTGGCCTTGAACGGTATGAGCGGTGTGGGTATGAAAGGTGGGGACTGGGCCTGCCACACCATCGAGCATGCCTGTTCAGCCTTCGATCCCAAGATCGCCCATGGAGAGGGCCTGGGAGTGATCTTCCCGGCCTGGATCGAATACATGAGCGAAAAAGATCCCGCCCGCTTCCAGGGCTGGGCCAAAAATGTCTGGGGCGAGGACAGTGTGGCCCGTGCCTTGCGGCGCTTTCGGGATAAGATCGCCAGTTGGGGCTCTGCCACCTGTCTGCGCGACCTCGGTATCAAGGAATCCGATCTCCCCCTCATCTGCGATCTCATTGTGGGTTCCCGCAGTGTGGGAAACATCAGCAAATTCACCAGAACCGACATCGAAGCACTCTTAATGCTTGCTTTTTAATGGCTTACAAGGTTTCTGCCCTCTTTCGGTTCTGACTTCCCTCTTATTAGCAATACGGAATCATTACGGAGTCATTACGGATT
>CAZVXK010000024.1:0-2098 GCA_964631665.1 uncultured Candidatus Cloacimonadota bacterium
TTAATCCGTAATGACTCCGTAATGATTCCGTATTGCTAATGGGAGCCATGCTTGTTTTTTCAAAACAGAGGGACGGAGGGACAGAGGGACAGAGATGGACAGGGAATTGATGGAATGAGAAGAGAGAAAAGAATTTAGATGAGGGGAAAGCTGACTGTCGCAGTGGTGAAGATGAATCCAGGCGTCCCGCCTGGCGTGGGTGACGGGAAATCAGGCCTCTCTCACCAAGTGCAAACCCAATCTGAACAACCTTATAACCACCACTCAATCCAGATTGGAGTTCACCTGCGATCGGACGGCCCAGAAAGAAAACAGTTGACTCCGAATCAGCACCATGAAACTTTGTCTTTAAGAGGTAGTTATGAAAGACGACATTTTCGAAGGCCGTGAAATCCCTGCCGAAGAGCAGGAAAAGGTGAAAGAGCGCATCGTCGATCTGGACGATGTGAAGCTGAAATTCTATGAGGACCTGCGCCGCAAAGCCAAGGACTGGTCCCAGGAAAAGACTGGCAAGGCGGGCAACAAGCTCACCGAATATCTGTTCCTGCTGCCGGATTTCTTCATCCTGGTCTGCCGCCTGGCGGTGGACAAACGTGTTCCCAACATACACAAGATAAAGATCGCCGGCATCATCGCCTATCTGCTGATGCCGATCGACATCATTCCCGATTTCATTCCCGTGATCGGTTATGTGGACGATCTGGTGCTGTTGGTTCTGGGGCTGAACCTCATCCTTAACGACACTGATAAAAAGGTTCTGGAAGACAACTGGAGCGGGGAAGGCGATGTGCTGCAACTGCTTCAGAAGATCACCGCCACGGCGGAAAGATTTTTGGACAAGACCATCCTCAACCGGATCAAATCCTGGCTGAGGAAAAAGCATTGATGCAGCGGCTGCTATTGGCATCGAACAATCCGGACAAGCTATCCGAGCTGAGGGAGTTGTTAAAGGCTACCGGGGTCAATCTTTTGTCGCTGAGTGATTTCCCGGAGCTGGAGCCAATCCTGGAAGACCAGGACACCCTGGCCGGCAACGCCGCCAAGAAGGCACTGGAAGCAGCCCGGAAAGCGGGTTTGCACTGTTTGGCGGACGATACAGGCCTGTTCATTCCCGCTCTCAATGACGAACCGGGTGTTTTTGCCGCCCGTTATGCCGGGGAAGGATGTTCCTACCGGGACAACCGCCTGAAGGTGTTGCGCCTGCTGGAAAACGCCACCGACCGCAGCGCCAGGTTTGTTACCTGCGTGGCGTTGGCGGCGCCCGATGGCATAATTGCCATCACCGAAGGCAGGGTGGAAGGCAGGATTTCGGTCTCGGAGCGTGGGAACAACGGTTTCGGCTATGATTCCATCTTTGAAGTGGATTCCACCGGCCGAACCTATGCCGAGATGGCCGATTCCGAAAAGAACGCGCTGTCCCACCGTGCCCTGGCCTTGCAGAAAATGCTCCCCATCCTAACCGAACTGATATCAATAACATAAGATAGAGGTAAACCATGATCAACCCACAAGTGTTTCGCCAATATGACATCCGCGGAATCGTGGACGAGGATTTGAATGAGGAATCCTACTACCTGATCGGCAAGGGTTTCGGCACCTACCTGAGAAGGCGGGGTCTGTCCACCATCGCCTTGGGTGGGGATGCCCGTTTGTCCACTCCCGCACTCAAGAAAGCCTTCATCCAGGGCGCCCTGGAAACCGGCTGCAATATCTCCGACATCGGGATCGTGGCCACCCCGGTGCTCTACTATGCCATCTGGAAACTGGGCACCGACGGCGGAGCGATGGTAACCGCCAGCCACAACCCCTCGCAATACAACGGCTGCAAGCTGAATCTGGGATTGGGCTCCGTTTATGCCGAAGAGCTGCAGAACGTGCTGAAGATCATCCAGGCCGGCGAATTCGCCACCGGCAGGGGTGAACTGGCCTGCCTCAACATCGATGAGGATTACATCGGCTACATCGTCTCCGGCATCAAACTGGAGCGCCCGGTGCAGGTGATCGTGGATGGCGGAAACGGCATGGGGGGACCCTATCTGCCGGAAATTCTGCGCCGGCTGGATTGCGAGGTGATCGAAATGTATTGTGAACCGGACGG
>CAZVXK010000024.1:2198-24966 GCA_964631665.1 uncultured Candidatus Cloacimonadota bacterium
AAAATGAAGATGAAAGAGGAAGGGGTGGAATTCGCCGGTGAGATGAGCGGCCATGTGTTCCTGGCCGACCGCTATCTGGGCTTTGACGATGCCATTTATGTGAGTGCCCGGTTCATCGAGATCGTTTCCAAAACCAAAGCACCGGTGAGCAGCTATCTGGCGGATCAGCCCAAGATGTATAACACACCGGAGATCCACATCAAATGCGCCGATGACCGCAAATTCGAGGTGGTGGCGCAGGTGTGCAATGAGTTCAAGACCGAAGGCTATGATGTGAACGACATCGACGGCGCCCGGATCACCTTCAGCGACGGCTGGGGTCTGGTGCGTGCCTCGAATACCACTCCGGTGCTCGTAACCCGTTATGAGGCGGAATCCGAAGCCCGAATGAATGAGATCAGGGAATTGGTGGAAGGCAAGATCAACAAATACCTCTGATCCCGCCCTGCCATCCCGGAATCGGTCAGGTTGAATTCAACCCGGGATCACTGTGCCATTCAGCGAGGTGATCCCGGGTTGATTCTTTTTTGAAGGGATTCTTCTATAAAGGGACATCAGGGCTGGGCTGGCGCACGGCCCGAATGATGTCTTCAGTTGAACGCAGTGGCAGGCTATGCTGCTCTCCGCTGGCCAGGTCTTTGATCACAAAGCGGTTGGAATTCACTTCGTCTTCACCGATGATCAGGGCATGGCGGGCTTGGCTCTGGTTGGCGGCTTTGAGCTGGGCTTTGAAGGAAACCTTGTCCGGGGCGTATTCCACATACAAGCCCTTGCAGCGCAGTTCATTGAGATAGGGCAGGATATACTGCTGCGCCTGCTCGCCCAGGGCGATCAAATAGATATCCGGAACGGGGGCTTCCGCCACCGGCACCTGTTCCTGTTCCAAGGCCAGCAACAGGCGTTCGAATCCACCGGCGAAACCTATGGCGGGAATGCTTTTTCCGCCCAGTTGCTCGATCAAGCCGTTGTAGCGTCCGCCTCCGGCCAGGGAGTTTTGGGCGCCCAGGCTTTCATAGATCACTTCGAAGGCGGTGTTGGTGTAGTAATCCAGCCCACGCACGATGCGGGGATTGATGATGTATGGTGTCTTCATCAGGTTCAGATAGTTCTGAACCTGTTCAAAGTGCTTGTGGCAGGGCTCGTCCAAATGGTCAAGCTGGAGCGGGGCTTTGGCGGCGATGGCTTTGCAGGCGGGAACCTTGCAATCCAGCAGGCGGCGGGGTTTCTGGTCGAAGCGGGTCTGACAATCGGGGCAAAGCTCGTTCAGATGGGGGCGGAAATAGTCCTGCAACGCTTTTTCATAGCTCAGGGAGCAGGAGGGGCAACCCACACTGTTCAGCTCCAGGCGCATGTTCCTGATACCCAGTTGCCAGAGGTAGTTCCACAGGATGGCGATAACTTCTGCGTCGTAATAGGGATGATCGCTGCCGATAAATTCAATGCCATACTGGTAAAATTGTCGGTAGCGCCCGGCTTGGGGACGGTCATAGCGGAACATGGGTCCCAGATAGTAGAGCTTGGTGGTGGGGGAGCCGATGTCCAGATGGTTTTCAATATAACTGCGCACCACGGGGGCGGTTCCCTCCGGGCGCAGAGCGAGGATGCGCCCCTTCTGGTCTGTGAAGCGGTACATTTCCTTTTTCACCACATCCGAGCTCTCGCCGGAGCTGCGTTCGAACAGGTTGGCCTGTTCAAAGATTGGAGTGCTGATCTCGGCATAGCCCCAGACGGCAGCCAGTTCCCGGAATACCGAAATAAGCTTCTGCCATTTATGGCTTTGCGCCGGCAGAATGTCGTAGGTGCCACGCGGTATCTTATAGTCCATATTTACCTCATCTCAGAGTGCCAGACAATTTCAGGGGCAATAATCGTCAAGCGCGGGATCGGGATACTTCACGCCGCAGAGATACAAACCTTGGGGCGGAGCGGTGATCACCAGCGTCTGGCGGGCGTATCTCTCCTCCAGGATGCGCTGTAGTTCCTCTGCCGGCAGCTCCAGATGGGAGAAATTCACCAATGTGCCCACGATCCGGCGCACCATGTGATGCAGGAAACGGTCGGCTCTGAACCAGAACTCCAAATAGTCGCTCCTGTCCTGGATGGTGAGTTCCTTCAGCGTGCAGACATGGTTCGGCACGGCAGGGTTGTCCTTGCTGAAGGAGGAGAAATCGTGGCAGCCGATCAAAAGCGGAGCGAGCTCTTGCATGGTGTCCACGTCCAACCGGTAATGTGCCAGAAAGCCCATGTATAAGCGATTGAAGGGATTCTTCCCCTTGGCCAGCAGATATTTATAGCAGCGCTCACAGGCCAGGAAGCGGGCATGAAAATCATCCGCCACCCGCCAGACCCGGAGTACCCGCACATCCTCATCCAGCAATGAGCGGAAAGCCAGCACGAGCTGTTCCTCATTCATCGAACCAGCATAGTCGAAGTGGGCATACTGCGCCAGGGCATGGACTCCAGCGTCGGTGCGCCCGGAAGCGATAACCAGGGCGGGATTGGCACCGAAGTGGCGCAAGGCCTTCTCCAGCTCATTCTGCACGGTGCGCTGCCCAGGTTGGAACTGCCAGCCATGAAAGGCGGTTCCGTCATACATCAGTTTCATCAGAAAACGCGGCATTTCAGAGTGAATTGATCAATACGATCAAGGTGATCAGGCTAAGTGTGATCAGGTTGGCGGTTACTGCTGAATGTGATGAGGGAGCAGCTGAACTGAGGCTGCGCCTGATAATGTATTCCACGGTCCGGGAGCGGCCAAAGACCTGGTGCCCGGCGGCGATCAAGGCATCGATCAGAGATCCTACACTGTTGTTGGCTTTCAGGTTGTTGTCTTTGAAATACTTGGCATAGTAACGGATGAAGAGTGTGGTCGCCATCAGGTAGTGCACGGCTTTACGTCCCCAGCGGCAGCGGCGCAGGCCTCTGGTATCCTTAAGCAGTAGGGCGAAGGACAGGTTTGAGAAGGCATAAACACTTGCCAACAGGAGTGTTATCAGCTTCAGGGAAAACAGCAGCATCTGGGGAAAGGCGGTGCCAAACAGGGTGGCAAACACCCAATAACCTGCAAACAGGGGTAGCATCCTGCGCAGGGCGGAAAGCAGTCTGCTATAGGCAGGGAGGTCGAGCAAAAAGAACACCAGGAAAAGAACGATCTGGGCCAGGATCTGGCGCAGAGAGGCATCCAGCGAGCCCACCAGCGTTATCAATAATACCAGCAGCCTCAGATAGAAGTTCTGCCCGCTGAGTAGGGAAGGATAAGTCATCGGGGAGCTGGATCATCTGAGAGCGAAGTTCCGGGCGGGCTGGGAGAGGGATTGGGTTCCTCCGGTTCCTCCGGGCTGTCTTCCTTTTTCTCAGGAGTCTCCGGATCGGGGGAGGCTGCTCCGGCATCGGTGTCAATTTCTTCAGGGCTAATGACTTCCGGTTCCTTCTCCGGTTCTTGGGTATCAGAATCTGTTTCCAAGCCCAAGCTGTCTGGTTCCGGCGGAGGCAGCTTTTCAATGTCTAAACTGTCCGGCTCCGGTTTGGGCAGCTTTTCTACATCCAGGCTGTCCGGTCCAGGGGGAGGCAGCTTCTCGATATCGAATGTATCTGGTTCAAGAGCAGGTTCTTCCGGTGCCAACCCCTCCTCCAGTTCAGCCGGAAGATCTTTGTCTGTGGATACACTATCTGCCGCTGCCAGAGTGTCCTTTTCCACAAAGGTGCGGGGAAATTCAAATTCAGAACCGTTGAAGAAGCGCTGGGTCATTGTGGAGTAGTCTCCAGTCTGTTCAAGGTTCAGAACATTCTCCAGATAAGGCTTTGCCTGCGTGGTATCCGCTGCTTCAAAGGTGTAATACCAGCCCAGGCGGAAACTGGCTTTGAGGCGGATCGAACTATAATCCGAGGCAGCCAGTTCCTCCAGGATCACCAGCATGGAATCCGGGGCTGTGGCTGCCAAACCCAATGCAAAGTCCAGCCTTTGCTCCTGGGCTTCCTCCACCGGATCGATCAAGCGGATCGGATTACCGGCACGCATAGCTTTCAGAGCGTTGGTATATTTGCTGTCCGGATATGTCTCTGCCATCAGGTCATGGATGCGCTCGATCTCTTCGGAGGCGTCCAGATTCTTGTTATAGATACCGGCTTTGGCGAAATAAGCCATGGGCACGATCTCGGTGTCGAAGCGTTTCAGGATGCCGTCCAGATTCACGATCCGGGATTCCAGGGCAGCGACATCCGTATCAAGCTTACCGAGTTGGCGCTCCAGTTCCTGCCGTTGCTGAGCGGGTGAGGGTTCTGTTGGTTCGGTTTGAAGATCAAGGCTGTCTGCCGGGGCGTCCTGATTTTCTTCGAAGACCAGGATTGTATCTTCTTCTTCCAGATCAATGCTGACAGGTTCCAAAGCAATGTCCGACAAATCTATAGGAACTTCTTCACCACCAGTTTCTTCCGTCAGCTGAACAGGGATCGGGAACATCGTACTGTCTGCCGGAACCATGATGCTGTCTGGGGGAGCAGCCTCCATATCAATCCCTTCGTCCAAGAGCACAATGGTGCTGTCTGCCGGAGCCGAAACACTGTCTGCAGGAGCAAGTTCCGCGCCGATCTCTTCAGTTGCAGTACCCTCAGCTATTTCAACAACCACTGCCAAACTGTCTTCAACGGCAGCCAGCGAGCCGATCTCTTCATCAAAACCACCAGCAGTGCTGTCGGAAGGTGCTGATTCGCTATCTTCTTCTTCATAAAGAAGTTCCAGAGGTATTTCCCCAAGCCCGGTGTCATCGGTTTCCTCAATCAGCTCATCAAGTTGCTCAGCATCTTCCAGAATTTCCGGGCTTTCCACTTCCGCCGGAGGAAGTTCATTCAATCGCAGATTGAGCGAATCCCGCTGGCTGTGCAGACCGTCCAGGTTCAAAGCCAGGGTATCCCTTTGCGCCGCAACCGGCTGCCGGGCGGAAATCAACCTCTGATACATGAGCAGGGCCGAATCGGGAAGGGCGAAGGTATCGAGGTAATTCTGAGCGGCCTGGGTGTAGTAGTCTAGAAACAGTTGCAGATTGCTTTCCGGTTTTTGGGGCGGAGGCAGCTTCAACTGGTTGAGAGCAGTGATCCTGCGCTGGGCAGGCTCCACTAATTCCGAGGAAGGAAACTCGCTGCGCACTTTGGTATAGGCGGTGATGGCCTGATTCATGTCCTTGAGCTGATAGAAATAGTATTCCCCCAGATGATAATTCGCCTCAGCGGAAGCTGCGGTGCGCGGGCTGGCTTTGCCCAGATCGGTTACCTCTTCGACGCCTTTCTCACCCTGCTCTGTGGCGAAGAACAGCCTTGCTTTCAAGACCCTGATCTGGGCAAGCTTGTCGGGGCGTGCTTCATCGTTGATCAGGCTTTGCACCAACCTGTAGCTCTGATCATACAGCTGCAGGTGAAATTGATTGAGGGCAATATAGTAGCGGGTGTCAAGCTTCAGTTCCTTGGGTATCCGTCGGGTGGAGAGCAGCTTTTCAAATTCCCGCAGCGAGGCTTGATAATCCTTCTGCACATAATAGTTTTTCCCGAAGAGGAAGAAGGCCTTGCGGTATTCACTCGCCTTGGGATAATCGGTGAGGATCTTTTCCAGCCAATACTGGGCGCGGTGATAATCCCGGTCGGAAATCTCAAATTCCGCCAGCGTGAGCAGAGCCCTGGGATGATGCTTCAAATAAACCGGATTACGGATGAATTCTTCCAAAAGCTTTTCGGCGTCGGGAGCCCGGTTGATCTCGCGCAGCACTTTCGCCAGATAGATGTGGGCTTCCGGGATGTGTTTGCTGTCTGGGAAACCGGCGATCAGTGCCTCGAACTGGTCTTTAGCCTGAAATGCGCTGTTTCCTTTATAATAAAGTGCCCGCGCCATCAGGAACAGAGCATCGTCGGCGATCCGGCTGTCCTTCTTTTCGGTCAGAATGATGCCGCATTTCTTGATCGCCTTGGTATATTCATCCACAGCTTGCGGCGTGGGACGGCCATTGGCGTTCAAGGGGCGGGCCTGGGCTGCCTTGAAGTAATTGCGGGCGTTATACATGGTGTTGTCTATCCCGCAGGAAAGGACAAGCAGCAGCAGGGGCAGCAGGATCGGCAGATATGGTCTCTTCATAGGGTCATGCCTTGGTGGGGTGCGCAGAATTGTCAATTTAATTCTATCCGGGCGGCCTGCACCGCCTGCAGGAGGGTTTGACTGTCGATCAATTGCAGGGAGCTGTTCAGATCGGGATAGAGGATGCGGTCTTCATCCAAGGGCGGAACCACCTGGCGCAGTGCAGCCTTCATATTTTCCACAGCCGGTGAGGAGGCTATGCCACGCTGCTCCAGCGCCTGAACCGTGATCAAAAGCTCGATCGCCAGGATCTGGGCCACGTTTTTCACCACCTGCAGCAGCTTGAGAGCGGAAACGGAGCCCATACTCACATGGTCCTCCTGATTGGCGGAGGTGGGGATCGAATCCACGCAGGCGGGATGGGACAGCACCTTGTTTTCCGATACCAGTGATGCCGCAGTGAGCTGAACGATCATATAGCCGGAATCGATGCCCGGCCGCTTGGCCAGGAAGGGAGACAGGCCACGATTGAGCGCGGGATTCAGCATCTGCTCCATCCGGCGTTCGGAGATGGCTCCCAGTTCGCTGAGCGCCATGGCAAGCGTATCCAGCGCGATGGCAAGTGGTTCGCCGTGGAAATTGCCTCCGGAGATAACTTTCCTCTCCCGGGCAAAGATGAGGGGATTGTCCGTGGCGGAATTGATCTCGATCTGAAGCACGCGACGCACATAAGCCAGCGCATCCCTCACGGCACCATGCACTTGAGGCGTGCAGCGCAGGCTGTAGGCATCCTGGATGTTGCCGCAATTGCGGTGGGATTCCCGCAGCGGGCTGTCCTTTAAAAGATTACGGATATTGGCGGCGGAAGCCAATTGCCCCGGATGCGGGCGCAGGGTGTGGATGAGTTCATCAAAGGCACGCGGAGTTCCCTTCAGGGCATCGATGCTGCCGGCGGCGATGATGTCGGCTTGTTTGCAGAGGCGCTCCGCTTCCAGCAAACTCAATACTCCCAAAGCCGCCATCACCTGGGTGCCATTGTTGAGTGCAAGCCCTTCCTTGGCTTGGAGTAGAACCGGCCGGAGACCCGCCTTGTTCAAGGCTTCCCCGCCGGGAAGAATTTTCCCCTGATACTCCGCTTCGCCTTCTCCGATCAAGGGCAGCACCAGATGGGACAGAGGGGAAAGGTCGCCACTGGCGCCAACGGAGCCACGCCGGGGGATGACGGGATGGATTCCGGCATTCAGCATATCCACCAGGGTCTGCAAGCTCTGGAGCCGGATCCCGGAAAAGCCCTTGGCCAGCACATTGATGCGCAGCAGCATGATGGCGCGGGTCTGTTCGATCGAATAGGGTTCACCCACATTGGTGGCATGGCTGCGGATCAGGTTAAGCTGCAGTTCGCCAATATGTTCAGGCGGTATGGTAACCGTGCTGAACTTGCCAAATCCGGTGGTGAGACCATAGACGATCTCGCCTTTGGCGATCACATCGTCCACAAAGTCACGGCATTGCTGCACCTTTTCCCGGCAGGTGTCGCTCAAGGCGATGGGCACCTTCTGCCGGGCGATTTGCTCCACCTGTTCCAGGCTGAGGCTGTCTCCGTCTATGATCACTGTTTGCATGCATTTCCTCGCGCAATGGTATGGCCCGGGTTTCAAGCTTCCCTGCCATGAATCTGTATCCAACTATTTTTCCAAGCTGTTTTTGTCAAACCTCTTGTTTTTTCCCGCAGAAAATGTCTGGTGGACAGCCAGACCAGCAGGGGGAAACAGGGAGCTGTGTTGCCATTTTTCCGGTCTGGCTCCCGTTAGCAATACGGAATCATTACGGAGTCATTACGGAGTTAATCCGTAATGACTCCGTAATGATTCCGTATTGCTAACGGGGGCGAAGTAGGGGCGGACGCCGATCCGCCCAACGGAATTCTGCCTGGAACGCTGGATGAAAAAGCCTGTCACAGAGGCCCAGGATCTTTACGGGAAAAGGAAAAGGCGGAAACCAGTCCCGCCTTTTCCAGAATCAGTTTTGGTTCCTTCTCCCCACCAGAGGGAGCAGATCGCTGCAAGTTATTCCAGCACTCTCACTTCCACCCGCCGGTTCTTTTTGCGTTCCTCTTCGTTTTTGTTTTCGTTGACGGGCCGGGTGAGGCCATAGCCTTTCCAGGTGAGTCGTTCTTTGGCGATGCCTTTGGCGATCAGATGATCCACGATCGCCTTGGCACGCCGTTCGGAAAGCCCCTGGTTATAAACTGCGGTTCCGATATCACAGGTATGTCCGGAGATTTCCACATTGATCTCCGGATTGCTGAGCAGCGTGATGACCAGGTCGTCCAAAATGGGAACGGATTCGGGCTTGACCCTGGAGCTGTCGAAGAAGAAGAGGATGTTTTCAAAGACGAACACCTTCTTCACTTCCAGTTTTTGCAGGATGATGTTCAGCTCGACGGGGGAGCCGTCTTCCGGGATCGTGATTTGGTCAGAATAGAGCAGGTACCCTTCCTGATTGATCACCAGGTTGTATCTATCGGTGAAGGGCAAAATGATGCTGAATTCGCCATCCTCATCGGTGGTGGTATAATCGGTATAGCGTTCATCGTCCACGATCCCGGAGAACTGGATCTCGGTCTGGACAGGATCACCCTGGTCATCGATGACCCTGCCTGTAATGGTGATAAAGGAAGGTTTCGGAATTTCAGGTTCCACCGGTTCCTCTGGTTCCTCCGGTTCTTCCCAAGCCACCAAGGTATCCGGAGGCACGGGTTCTTCCTCGATGATATCTATGGAAATGTAGGTGCCGGTGCTGTCCTCGACCACATAGGAGGGTGGAACGGTGAACACGAAGTTGATACCATAGATCTTCTCAAAGTTCGCACCCGCCCGGTAGGAACTGATGAAGCCTTCATTGGTGCCGGGGATGTGATAGAAGTAACGGTCGTTGCGGATCGAATTGGCGGGCAATCCCAGATTTTCGGGGATGGACCAGTCCTGCCAGCTATCACCCTTGCGGTAGGCTTTGAACAGGTCATAGCCGCCAAAACCGGGATGGCCGTCGGAGGCGAAGAACAAGGTTCTGCCATCATAGAGCAGAAATGGGGTCTGCTCGTTCTGGGAGGTGTTGATTATGGGCCCCAGGTTTTGCGGCTCGGTCCAGATGCCATTCACCTTTTCGCTCACATAGATGTCCATGCCGCCAAATCCGCCCTCGCGGGAGGAGGCAAAGAACATCAGCGAATCGCCAAAGGCCATGGGATGGGTTTCCACCTGGGGGGAATTGAACTGCCAGGCGTTTTCGGGAGCTGACCATTTTTTGCTGTATTCGATATGATAGATGTCGCCGTCGATCTTGCCGGGTTCGAAATTTCCGAAGATCCAGGCGCCGATGCCATCCACATCGAAACTGCCAAAGGCCTCATTCTTGTCCGTGGCCAGTTCGGTTACCAGCTCCGGCCTGCCATAACCGCTTTGAAAGATCTCCGCCCGCCAGATGTTTTCCTTGTCAAAGCGGGAGGGACGCAGGGAGGTGAAATAGACATACCTGCCGGTGGGATCCACCACGGCGCCGTAATCCGAATTACGGCTATTGAAGTAGCTGGGCATGGGGCGGACGTTCATGCGTTCGAAGATCTTGTCCTGGCGGTTGATGATGCGGATATAGTCATCAACCTGCCGGCGGAATTCCTGATCTCCGGAACGGACATACTGGTCCAGCCAATACATGGTGTTGGCAGTGTCGGCTTCAGCGATGTAAAGCCTGCCCAGCCAATAGTGGTACTCCGGGACGCTGCCGTTGGCAGCTTGGTCCGCCAGCAGGAACTGGTTGATGGCCTTCTTGTATTCGCCCCGGTGATAGAAGTCCATTCCATCCAGGGCATAGCGTTCCCCTTTCATGCCGATGGTCAGGGCTGCCAGGCCGCCAATTATGATCAGCAGGATCAGGCTGAGGCAAAGCTGTTTCGTCACTTTTTCCCCCTCGCTCAGAATCGGAGTATCATGGAAATGATGTGATCGTCACCAAAGATCTCATGATTGTTCAGGCGGAACACATAGTCCAGCTGGAAGTTGCGGAATCTGATGCCGGTGCCGGCGGAGAACCTGCCCTGGTTGAAGCCCACCCGGACTCCGGTCTGGGCATAAGAGAATACGTCTCCCCAGGTGCTTTTTTCACGCACGGAGATCACCGAGAGCTTGGAATCCGCTTCGGGGTCTTTTCCGATTGAGGTCCAATACTCCGCTCCCAGGCAAACATAGGGATTTTCCGCCTGTTCCCATTTTAAATCGGCAGCCAGGGTCACCCCCATCAAAGGATAGGCAGCCAAGCCGGCGGAAAGCTCTAAGGGAACGCGGTCTCCGGCATAGGTGCCATAGAGGTCGCGGATCATCAATCCGGCTTCCAGATACTGGTTGATGTCATACCTGCCGCCGATATCGAGCCCGAACCCGGCTTCCGCCTCTCCATCCATGGAGCTGAGGTAGAATTTGGGCGTGACGCCATAGCTGATCCTCTTGTGATAGTTGGCATAGCTGATGGAGATATTGTGCTCATCATCGGAGAAATTTCCGGTGGGATTTCCAGCCGGGTCGAAACCCTCGATATCCGTTACACCGGCATTGATCCAGGATAGCGCCAGGGCGCCGAAGTTGAAACGCTTGCCGATGGCGGCATACTTGTGGCTGCGGTCGTGGTCCAGGCTGAAATTGTACATGGTGCCCACCTCGATATCCTTCATCATGGTGAGCCCCGCGGGATTCCAGTAGCCGGAGGTTACATCGCGGGTGATGGCAGATCCGGCTTCACCCATGGCCACAATGCGGGCGCCAATTCCCATCCGCATATAAGCGGCGGCGGAGTTGTTGCCATCGGCAGCCAGGACGGGAAGAGCTATCAGCAGCAATAACGCGCTGAGGATCATATGGTTAAGAGTAGAGTGGCTGAGTATGTTCGTTTTCATCTTTGCCTCCTTATTTCACCGATATCTTGATGACTTTCTCGGCACGGTTCACACTGTCATTTGCCACGATTCTGGCAAAATAGGTGCCGCGCCCCACCTTCTTGCCACCGGAATTCTTCAGATCCCAGGGGATCTCGATCAGGTTTGAATTGGTGGCTGGAACGGTTAGGGTTTGCACTTTCTTGCCGGCAAAATCATAGATCGAAACGGCGATCTGGACGTTGTCGTTACGGGTGAGCACCAGTTTGAGCCGGGTGGAGCTTTCCGCCGGATTGGGATAGGCATAGGAAGCATCGCTGATCTGCAGGCTCTGGGACTGATACTCGACTGTGGTGGTTACGCTGGGCAGGCTTTCCACGCCATCGTAAACCGCCGTGATGTAATAGACATAGGATACATTGACGGTTATCGCATAATCGTCGTAGTAATAATCCGGTCCCAATTGTGTGGTAACCAGGGTGGTGTTCAATTTCTCGAAGCTGGATTCCGTGATCCGGCGGCGATACACATTGAAGCCTTGCAAGGCTTTGCCAGGAGTGGTGGAATTCCACAGCACGCGGATGTAACCTCCATAGGTGAAGGCCCGCACGTCATAGGGCAGAGGCAGCACCGTATAGGTGTGGCTGACTGTGGCGCTGGCGATCCAATCTGTCTTGAAGGCTTTGGCGGAGATCACCCGGTTCAATACCAATTCCGGAATCACAATTGGTTCCGTGTAGAGTTCCGAAGCCTGGGTGGGCTCGGTGCCATCGAGAGTATAGCGGATTTCCGCCCCCTCGGTGGCAGTGCTCAACGTGAGCGTAACCGGATCGGAATAGTTTCCGCCCGGAGGTGAGAACACGGGATCGGCAACGGTTCCGGTGATGTTGTAGACCCCGGAGATGATCTCGCTGGGCTCCCAGTTCGTGGCAAATCCTCTGATCCTGACGGTGATCAGGGAGTTCAGAGGTAGCGTTACCGGAGCGGTATAGGCCGGCGATTCCAAGGTGGGTTCACTGCCGTCCAGGGTGTATCTTAAGGTGGCTGTGGAGGGCAGAGTGGGAGCGGCAATACTCAGGGTCTGGGCTGTGGTGTACGTCCCCGGTGCCGGTGTGAAGGGCTGTGCCGCAAGCTCCACCTGGCCTGTGATGGTGTAGGATCCGGTGATTATCGCACTGGGATTCCAGCCTGCTAAAAACGCCCTGATCCTGATCTGGAAGTCCGGTGTGTTCAATGGGATCGTGATCGGCTCAGTATATTCCGGGGATTCTTCAGTTGGCTCATCTCCGTTGATGGTATAGCGGATGGTGGCAGCGGCAGGATTGGGAATGGAGACCACTGCAATGGACTGGGCTGTGCTATAGATTCCGGGGGCTGGATCGAACACCGGTGTGGCCAGATCCACCGTTCCGGTCATGTGGTAGTCGGCAGTATGCACTGCACTGGCGATCCATCCCGGGGCGTAGCCTCTCACCTTGATGGTGATATCCTGATTTAGGTTAAGGGGGATCGGCTGGGTGTATTCCTGGGACGTTTCCGTGGGCTCATCACCATTGGTGGTATACCTCAAAGTGGCACCCAGAGGAGTGGTATTGGTATTCAGAACCAGGGTTTGCGCTGTGGCATAGGTTCCCGCCGGCGGTGTGAACACCGGATCAGGTATGATCACGGTACCGGTGACGGTGTATTCGCCCAGATAGAGCTCGCTGGGGTCCCAGTTCGTGGCATAGGCACGGACTCTGATATTGAC
Organism: uncultured Candidatus Cloacimonadota bacterium; assembly: GCA_964631665.1. Taxonomy (GTDB): domain Bacteria; phylum Cloacimonadota; class Cloacimonadia; order Cloacimonadales; family Cloacimonadaceae; genus Syntrophosphaera. Next base: position 14,934 of record CAZVXK010000024.1, read on the forward strand.
GGTCGAATTCAAGTTCACCGGGATCGGAGTGGTATAGAGCGGTGAGGAGGGTGTTGGATCTGTTCCGTCCAAGGTATAGCGGATCTGGGCTCCGGTGGGCACTGTGGAGGTGTTTATAGATACATTGATCGCTTCGGTGTAGATACCGGGAGTAGGGGTGAACACCGGAGCATTGATGCTGACCTGCCCGGTTATGGTGTAAATACCGGTTTGAGTGGCACTGGGTGTCCAGTTCGCCTTGAAGGCTTTCACTTTGATCGTTGTATTCGTGTTCAAGGCCAGGGGGATGGGAGCCGTGTATTGGGGTGAAGTGGCGGTGGGTTCGCTGCCATCCAAAGTGTAGCGGACAGTCGCATCGGGTGGGATGGGAGCAGCCACGGTTACCGAGATCGGACTGGTATAGATCCCTGGCGCGGGTGTGAATACCGGTTGGTTGAACACAATCGGGCCGGTGATTTCGTAGGTGGCTTCAACAGTGATGCTGGGTGTCCAGTCTGGTTTGAATCCTTTTACCTTGATGGTGGTGGTGCTGTACTGCGGAAGGGCTATGGGAGTGGAATAGGCAGGCGAATTTTCATCGGGTTCGCTGCCATCCAGGGTATAGCGCAGTGTGGCTCCGCTGGGCGTTGTATTGGTATTCAGGGTAATATTCTGTGCGGTCTGGTAGGTCCCGGCCGGAGGATTGAACATCGGAGTGGGCAGCACCACCTGTCCAGTAACTATATACATGGCGGAGTAGGTATCACTGGGTACATAGTTATCCAGAAAGGCTTTTGCTTTGATTTGCATCGTAGTGTTCAATCCCACGGCGATCGGAGCAGTATAGACCGGTGATGTGGCAGTGGGCTCGGATCCGTCTGTGGTATAACGGATAGTGGCTCCGGGAGGAGTGGTGCTGGTATTGATGCTCACTGACTGGGCAGTCTGATAAGTGCCGGGAGGAGGAGTAAACACCGGCGCGTTGATATAAACCGGTCCGGTGATGGTATAGGTGGCACTGTAGGTCTCGCTGGGAATCCAGTTCTCCAGATAGGCTTTCACTTTGATCGTGGTGACGGTGGTCAGGCCCAGGGGGATCGCCGTGGTATAAACTTGTGATTCGGGAGTGGGCTCACTGCCATCAAGCGTGTAGCGCAGAGTGGCTCCAGCAGGCATGGTGGTGGTGTTCAGGGTGATCACTTGCGCTGTGGCATAAATACCTGCCGGCGGTGTGAACACTGGATCGGCAATGCTGACCTGGCCTGTCACGGTGTAGGTTCCGGTATGTATCGTGCTGGGCAGCCAGCCTGCCGCATAGGCGCGGACTCTGATCGTAACGGTCTGGCCAGTGTTTACCTGTATTGGTGAAGTATAGACCGGGGAGGAATCGTTGGGATCACTGCCATCCAGGGTGTAGTGAAGGGTGGCACCAGCCGGAATGGTTGTGGTGTTCAGGGATACCATCTGCGGTGCGGTGTATAGACCCGGAGCCGGAGTAAAGACCGGTAGTTCGATACTAACCTCACCGGTTGTGGTATAGGCCCCGGTGTGGGTCTCGCTGGGAGTCCAGTTATCTCTGAAGGCTTTCACCTTAAGGGTTAGTGTGCTGTCCAGCGGAAGTTCGATCGGGGTAGTGTAGACCATTGATGCCAAGGTTGGTTCGCTGCCGTCGGTGGTATAATACACTGTGGCATCACTGGGCAGGGTGCTGTTCACACTGATCGTCTGGGCTGTCGTATAAACACCTGGAGACGGATCGAAGACCGGAGTATTGAAGACCACCTGACCGGTGATATTATAGGTTGCCTCTACAGTCGGACTGGGTATCCAGCCATCGCTGAAGCCTTTCGCCTTGATGGTGGTTACACTGTTCAAGGGCAGCAGGATCGGATTCTGGTAGGCTGGCGAATTCAGGCTGGGTTCGCTGCCATCCAGCGTGTAGCGTAAGGTGGCATTGGCTGGCAACAGCGCAGGATTCAGAATCACCGACTGCGGTGTCTGATAAACTCCTGCAGGAGGATCGAACAGCACAGCAGGCAGCGTTACCTGACCTGTGACCACATAGGTGGCGGCATAGATGGGACTGGGAATCCAGTCGTCCCTGAAGGCTCTGGCTTTTATGGTCAGCGTGGTGTTCAGCGGCACTGTGATCGGAGCGCTATAGACCGGGGAGGAGGTGGTGGGATCACTGCCATCGGTGGTGAAGTGCACTGTGGCATCAGTGGGAACAGGGCTGTTTATGTTGACCGTTCTGGCACTGGTATAGGTTCCTTCCGGCACACTGAAGACCGGGGCAGAGATGATCACCTGTCCGGTGACAGTGTAGGTTTGCTGGGTGATGTTGCTGCTGATCCAGCCGCTGCGGAAAGCCTTTGCCCGGATCGTCCAGGTGGTGTTCAACGAAACAATGATCGCAGTGGTATAGAGATTTGAGGCAGGGGTGGGCTCGCTGCCGTCCAGGGTGTAATGGATCGCGGCTCCAGGAGTAGAAGTGGTCAGAACAACAGATACGGGAGCTGTATAAATACCGGCAGCAGGTGAGAATTGCACATCCGCCACAGTGCCGGTAACGATATAGTTGGCGGAGACGATAGCGCTGGGAGTCCAGCCCTCGCGGTAGGCGATGGCCTTGATGAACAAGGAGCTGTTCTCCGGGATGTGGATCGCTCCTGAATAGAGGATACCACTTGTGGGCGTGGGATTGCTGCCATCGGTGGTGTAGCGGATGGAGGCCCCCGCAGTGGCTGTGGTGATGGTCACATCCAAAGGAATGGGATAGGTTCCCGAGACCGGGGCAAACACCGGTGCCTGCACGCCAAAGCTGTAGTTGACGCTATAAACCGGGGAATCCTCCCAACCTGCCAGATAGGCACTGGCCCTCACCACGGTGGTCTGATCCACCACAAAGGGTGCCGTATAGACAGTGCCGTGAGTGGAGGTGGGGATGCTGCCATCGGTGGTGTAGCGCACTGTTGCGGTGGCCGGAACAGGATCAGAGATGCTCACAATCTGGGGCGCGGTATAGTTGCCGGCAGGAGGGCTGAACACCGGAGGCGTGATCACCACCTGGCCGGTGATGTTATAGTTTTGTACACCAATTTCGCTGGGGCTCCAGTTTTCTTTATAGGCTCGTGCCTTGATCGTGGTGGTCTGGTTAAGCGGAGTGTTGATCGGTGATGAATATATGGCTGAAGCATCATCCGGATCATCACCGTTTATGGTATAGCGGATGTAGGCACCGGGTGTGGTGGTGCTCAATACCACATTCTGTGTGTTAGTGTAAGTGCCTCCAACCGGATTGAAACTGACATTGGCAACAGTTCCGGTTACCACATACACCTCTGTGGCAGTGGCGCTGGGCAGCCAATCTGGTTTGAAAGCCTTGGCCTTGATGGTCATGGTTGTATTCAGCGGCACACTGACCGGAGTAGTATAAACACTGGAACCTTGATCCGGCTCGCTGCCGTTTAGAGTGTAGTAGATGATGGCTTCGGGAGTGGTGGTACTCATACTAACAGTCTGGGCTGTGGTATAGATGCCGCTTGCCGGAGTCAACATAGGTGTCTCAACCATGGGGATATAGGCGCCAATGGCATAGATGGCGGTCACAACGGGTGAGGGATCATATCCATCTTTATAGGCACGCGCTTTGATGGTTTGATTCACCGAAACAGAGAAACTGCCGGTGAACAGGGTGCCATTAGTGGGTGTGGGGTCGGTTCCATCGTTGGTATAGTAGATGCTGGCACCTGTCGTGATGGAGGAGATCGCCACATTGATCGCCTCTGGATACGATCCGGCTGGAGGATCAAACACTGGAATGCCTGCAGCAAAGGCGTAATCTCCGCTGACGATTGTCGAGGGAGCCCATCCATTCAGATATGCCCTCGCTTTGATCGTCTTTGCCTCATTCAAAGGTATGGGATCGTTATACAGGATTCCATTGACCAGAGTGGGATCAGTTCCATCCAAGGTGTAATATACATCGGCACCAACGGGAATGGGATCGTTGATGGCAACGGTAATGGCATTGTTAAAGGTGCCTGGCGATGGAGAGAGAACTGGTTGCATGAAGGACACGGTTCCAGTGATGGTATACACTTGCTCTCCGATCGGCCCGGGCAGCCAGTCGGTCTTGTATCCCCTTGCTTTGATGGTAAATCCGGGTGCCGGAACATTGATCGCAGTGGTGTATATCGCTGAAGTTTCCACGGGATCGGTACCATCGGTGGTATAACGGATCACTGTGCCCTCGGTGGCGCAGGTCAACACCACATTCTGGGTGGTTGTATAAGTGCCTCCTGCCGGGTTGAAATCGATCTCTGCCACAGTGCCGGTAACGATATAGTTGGCGGAAACGATCGGGCTCGGAGTCCAGTCCTCTTTATAGGCGATGGCTTTGATGTAGCGATTCGAATTCCCAGGGACAGGGATCGGCCCAGTATAGGGATAGATCGTAGCCAAAGGGTCATTGGGATCGAGTCCGTCCAGGGTATAAACTATCAGCGCTTCAGGTGTGGCAGTGGAGATCTCCACATCGATGGGTGCCTGATACAATCCTGAAGGTGGTGAAAAGACAGGAGCCTGTACCACCGGTATCACCGGATTGATCACATAGCTGGCATTGGAGATCAATGAAGTATACATCCCGGTCTTATAGGCAATAGCCTTTACGGTTGTGGTTTCTGAGATGTTCACAGGTTCTGTATAGATCGTGCCGATCGCTTCAGAAGGTTCAGTGCCATCCAGAGTATAGCGGATGGTCGCCCCAGGGGTTGCGGTGGAGATGAACACCACGATCGGAGTGGTATAAACTCCTGCTCCGGGATTGAAGGTGGGTGTCTGCACATACTCCATGGGGATCACGATGATATACTGGGCAATGGCAATGGGTGAGGGATTCCATCCGGTTTTGAAGGCTCTGGCCTTGATGGTGAGGCTTTCCGATACCATAAAGGGTGCCGTATAGACTTCTCCATTGGTCAGTGTGGGATCGCTGCCATCCAGAGTATAGATGATCGTGGCATCGGGGGTAGTTGTGGTAATGCTGACAGTTTGGGGTTCGGTGTAAACTCCGCTGGGGGGTTGAATCCCCGGCAGGGCTACATCCGGCAGCGGTATATTGATAATGTAGACCGCACTGCCTATGCTGGAGGGATGCCAGTCGGTCAGGGTGGCAATCGCTTTTATGGTGAGAGTGTGGTCAACCAATATGGGGCTTAAGGGATCGAACTGGGGGCTGGTTCCTGGCACGGGATCATTGCCATCGGTGGTATACCAGATCGTGGCACCAGGGGTAACAGTACTAAGACTCACAATCTGCTCAGCCGTATAAGTTCCTGCAGAGGGAGTGAATATAACCGGGCTTACGAACAGGTCATAGCTTGCAGTGCTGATCCCGGAGGGATTGAAATTGGCCAGATAGGCCCTGGCTTTCAAAGTGATGTTGCCATTCACGGCTATGGGTGCATTATAGATCGATCCATTGCTCTGGGAAGGCTCGCTGCCGTCTGTGGTATAATAGATTACAGCATTGGTGGGGAATACGGAGATGCCAACGCTGAAGCTGTTGTAATAATTACCGCCGGGAACAGAGAACACCGGATCAGACACCGCTCCGTTGATGTAATAGGCATGGGTCACAATGTTGGAATTCAACCAGCCGGTTCGGTAGGCAATGGCTTTCAGAATAATATTGGTATCTATGTTTATCGGTGTATCGTAGATAATGCCATTGCTCTCACTGGGATCACTGCCATCGGTGGTATATCTGATGATAGCGCCAGGAGTGGATACAGACAGACTTACCACCAGCGGATCGGCATAGGAACCACCAGGTACCGAGAATTGGGGATTGGCAACCACAAAGAAATACTCTCCACTGGATATACCGGAATCCAACCAATTGTCCTTGTAGGCGAATGCCTTGATCTGAGTGTACTCGGATACCATCACCGGGCCGCTGTAGGTGATACCATTCACCCGTGAGGGATCACTGCCATCAAGGGTATAGATGATCGTGGCATCAGCCGGCGCCACGCTGATGCTAACTGATTGTTGGGTGTTATAATAGCCGGGTGAGGGTACAAACACCGGAGTGCTGACTGCTCCATTGATGATATATGAACCCACTGCCACTGGTGAATCATTCCATCCAGCCAGATAAGCATAGGCTTTGATCACAGTTGATGTGGGAATGTTGATCGGACCTGAATAGACAAAGCCATTGGTCTGGCTGGGTTCGGTTCCGTCCAGGGTATAGATGATCGTGGCTGCAGGCGGATTTGCCGTGATACTCACATTCTGGGTGCTGGCATATTGGCCTGGGGGCGGGGAGAACACCAAGGCACCGATGGTTCCGGTGATGATGTATTGCCCTTCAGTTATGCCACTGTCATTCCAGCCGGGTTTGACCGCAATGGCAGCCAGATTGGTATCGCTGGCGATATTAATCGGGGTTCCAGGAGTGTAAAGTGTTCCATTTACTGCACTGGGCGGAGTTCCGTCGGTGGTGTAATAGATGCTGGCATCGGGCGGATTCACCGAGATATACACATCCACCGGGGCAGTATAGGTGCCCGGAGCGGGAGTGAACACCGGATTGGCGATATTGCCAAAGATTGTATATACAGCAGTAGTTATGGTTGAAGCGCCCCAATCTGGTTTGAATGCCCGGGCTTTGAGGGTGGCGCTGGCGGCAATGTTAACCGGGGCAGTATAGTCAAAACCATAGGTTGCACTGGGATCCTGGCCATCCAAAGTATATTTGATCGTTGCTCCGGCAGTGGCAGTGCTGATGGTTACATCCACAGCACCCGCATATGATCCGCCACCGGGATTGAAGGTGGGGGCAGCAACGGTACCGGTAACGCTGTAGCTGCGTTGAGCTATGGTGCTGGGTTGCCAGCCCACTGCCCAGGCGCGGGCTTTGATGGTGTATGCCTCCATCACTCCAATGGGGATACCCAGGAGATCATCATACAGGGTGGAGGCTTGGTCGGGATCGGTTCCATCCAGGGTATAGAAGATCGAGGCCTCCGGCACCGAGGGCACGGTCAGCCTCACCACAATAGGTTCGTAATAGTTGCCCGCCGGCAGATTGAAGGCAGGGGGAGGCAGGATTCCAAAGGAATAATTACCTTCCCGGATGAAACTGGGATCCCAATTGTCCTTGTAGGCCCTGGCTCTGATAAACCAGGTTCCGGAAGGCAGATTGACTGGTCCGGTATATTCGTAGGAAGTGGGGGAAACGCTGGTGGGCAAGGGTTCCGACCCATCCAAAGTGTAATAGATGGTGGTGCCCACCAGGATGGTGGACATACTGATGGGAAGTGGGGAATAATAGGTGCCGGGAGGTGGATCGAAATTCGGGATGTCCACTCTTCCGGTGATCTCAAACACACCCTCATAGATCTCACTGGGACAGATATCAAAGTAATGCGACATCACCTTGATGGTGGTGGTCTGGTTCACATAAATAGGTCCTGTATAGAGCAGGGCAGGATCTTCAACCGGTTCACTGCCATCGGTGGTGTAATAGATCGGAGCTCCGGCTGGATTGGTCAGAGTGTTGATGCTGACCGAGATTGGCACTGTGAATATCCCCGGTGCGGGTTCGAAGATGGTGCCATTGGGGAAGGGCATGATCTGGGTGCGGGTGCGCACATCGTAATAATAACTAATTACTATGCTGGGCGCCCAATCCGGATTGTAGGCCCTGATCTTGATCCAGGTGGGGCAGGTGAGCTCGATCTGCAGGCCGGGGGTATAGATAAAGGAATTGGGGTTGTCGGGCCCCGGGGTGCTGTTATCCATGGTGTAATAGAGCGTTGCCGTCGGTGGTGTGAGAGATATGTTCTCGATCACCAAAGGTATAAAACCACCGGGTATTACCGTATAGAATTCTCCATCGGGAAGTGGTGGCGGATTCATTACATGGGTATTGATCAGAACCACTCCGGTTACGTTATAGATATGGGTTACAATGTTGCTGTCGATCCAGTCCGCTCTGATGGCAAAAGCCTTTATAATCATGGAGGTCTGCGCTGGAACGATGATCGGGTCGGTGAAGATGGATGTTCCAGGATTTCCCGGTACCGGATCGCTGCCATCGGTGGTATAGTAGATGGTGGCTGCCAGATTGGGACAAGTGATTTCCACAGTGGTTTGAGCATAATACAGACCGCCCACTGGATCGAAAACCGGATCCGCCACCCTGCCGGTAATCCGGTAGGTATAACTCACCACCTGTGAGGGCAGGTATCCAGGATAAATATATATCGCACTGATGGTTGTGATGTTTTCGATATTGCCCAGGGTGGGAAGGTCGATGGGTTGATTATACACATAGGTGGTGGGAGAACCCACAACCGGGATGCTGCCATCCAAGGTGTAATAGATCACAGCGCCTTCAAAGCCGGGAGGGGGGGTCAGGGTGACACTGATGACATGGTCAAAAACACCTCCCGTGGGATCGAAGATCGGCCCCACCGGGATCACATGTATTGTCCATTGCAGATACACCGAAACCAAACCGTCATTTACCTCATAATCGAGTATAAAAGTACCAGGCAGATTGAAGTAGTAATCGAGGCTGTTGGTGGTTGAAACCACAGTGGAGAAAGGAACTCCATTTTCCACCCCGCTCAGGGTCCAGGTCTGGGTCAGAGGATCCCCATCCACATCGATCACATTCACTGTGAACAACTGACTTGTATTCTGGTCTATATGTAGTTCCAGATCGGTGGGGGAATAGCTGAGGATCTCGGGTGGATCGTTCACAGGGGTTACCACAATCGTGATCTCGATCGTGGAGAAGCCGTTGGAATAGCGGTCCACAGCTGTAATGATAAAATTCACCGAACCATTATAATCGGGTTGGGGAAGGAACTTCACCAATTGGCCATTGGGAACTGTGACCTCCAGGTTTCCGGGATTGTATTGGAATACTTCGATCGAATAAGGAAAAGAGAACTGAGTCTGAGCCACATACAGATCGAAATTGTAGATCGAAGAATCTATGCAGTTCACGTGATCACGGAAATTGATAAACAAGGAATCATCTTCCACTATATAGAAGGTATTGTCCAAAGGAAGATCAAAGAAAATGGGCGGATCGGGCACCGAGGTTACATTGATGCGGATGATCGCAGTTGCCGTGGCGCGGGTGGTGCGATCCAAGGGAGCATCCGACACCGTGATCACCATCAGTTCCGAACCATACCAATGCTCCGGGATCGGATCGAATTGCAGTTTCAGCGGATTGGCCGGGTCGGGCATGGAAATATTGAAATGCTGCGAAGAGCTGTAATAGAGGTAAAGGTCGCTGTTATCAGGATTATTGATATGCCGGGTGAAATCCTTGATCCAGGTGACATCCTCATAGAATACACCGGCTGCATCCGGATTGGATGAATTCTGATCATAATTATCCGGCAGGTTGTAGGGGGAGGAAGTGAAATTGAAGGAGGGCCCCCTCACTTGCTGGTTGTATAGCCTGATCTCTTCGAAAACCTCAGGGGTGAGCTGGGCTTCGGTCAAGTGCAAGAATTTCCCTGCCTGAGCGCTGATCGTCAAAATGCTCAGCAGAAAAAGTATCACGATAGATGCCTTTTTCATTTATCATCTCCTCTTCTGGTTAAATCTGTTTGTTCATTGTATGTGCCTGCAATGCAGAGCTTTGTAATGATGATCATTGATAGCTTCTTCATATCTCCTGATACCTTCAGATTCAGAATGTTCAGTTAAACACTTAAAAACAAGGATGCTGCATACTGTCAAGCTTTTTTTAATAGTTTGGGCCTTTTTAACAAAATTTGTAGAGAAATTGAGAAGAGTTTCCATCCCGTATGAATTCCTTTACTGGTTTTGATTTATGAGATCCTGGCACTTGGATTGACCTCAATGGTAGTGGCAGAACCATGCTTAAAATATTCTGGATGATATAGTTAGCATGATATGGGGACTGTTTCTTCTTGCTGAAACTCCGCTTCGATCCCACATGGCTCCCGTTACCAATACGGAATCATTACGGAGTCATTACGGAGTTAATCCG
>CAZVXK010000025.1:0-24366 GCA_964631665.1 uncultured Candidatus Cloacimonadota bacterium
CTTTTGTCATAATCCTGGTTTCAATCCTTGTTTTGAGGGACGGGGGGGTAAAGACGCAAAACCAGATCAGCAGCGTGGTGAGCGGGATGCGTTTCAATCCTTGTTTTGAGGGACGGGGGGGTAAAGACAGGTTATCAAGGTTAATCCTTATAAATCAGATTCAGTTACAGTTCCAGTTGGAAAGCCTGTATTTACCGGATTATTCATGGAAATAATGGAATTTCATGGGATTTCAGGTTCCCAGAACACCTGAAAACACTCTATAAACGTTGAAAAGATCAGATTAAGATTTAAAAAAACGATAAATCCGGCTCAGGGAACGCAGAGATTGCGATAGGTGCAGTCTTCGCACTTCCTTTTTGATCTTTTTGCAGAAGGAAACTGGGACAGGCTGATGATCCGGAAGATTTCGTCAAGTATTTTCACAGCCTGGTCTTTGACAGGCTGAGTGATCCAGATCTGCTGCAAATGGTTTTTGCTGCGCACATAGACAATGAAGGCCCGGTCCACCTGCTTAGAGAAGTGTTCTTCGATGAGCAGGGCGTAAAGAGTTTGCTGGATTTTGAGTGTGTTATACACACGATTTTCCCAGAAGGCATATTTATAATCCAGAGGTGCAGCGGATCCATCGGCCAGAAATAGGACTTCATCAATTCTACCAACCAGTTTTAAACTTTCGGAGCTCAGGTATACGTCCAGCAGTTTATCCACTGCGCCGATACGGCTGCGCAGGTAATCCTTGTTTTGAACCAGCTTCAGGTTGTGAAGATCCCTGCCTTTGTTCACCAGCTTGCGGCGATGCTCATGCTGTCCGATCTTCAGAACATTCATGAAGTAGATGAACCTGGGACAGAACAGGTATTCGATCACTTCGGAGGGTGTAATAAACTGGAAATCCATATTATATCAACAGTGCTTTGAGCTCATCGGTGATCAGGTTTTTATCAAAAGCCTGGCCCAGTAATTCGCATTGATCAAAATCCTCTCTGCACATGGGAAAGATATACACACGATCCTGATCGGGATTAATGATATCCTCGATCTGGCAACGCAGTTCCTTGCGTCTGGTCTTGTTCATTTCCCCCAGAAACACAGAATATTGAACCCGGTAGATACCGGCTTGTTCACAGAATCTGGATACACGGTTGCGGATTTTATCCTTCTGAATGTCATACAAAACCCAGGTAAGCATCACACCTCCTGTTCTGGAAATGAATCATCGCCAGCAAGAAAATTTCCCAGTTTGATTTGCAGCGAGGAATCCAAATAATCGGCTCTTTTGGCGATCAGATAGTTGGCATAGGCATGGGCATCGGTCTGGATACAATCGATCAGTTTTCGATTCTTGTTATGATAACGGACAATTGAATCGAAGTGCTCAAGCACCAGCGGAGCCAGAAATTTTTTGCCTGCAGTGGAAAGCAACACACCGTTGTGTAGTGGTTGAATATACTCTGGCAGGAACTTATGACGAGAAAACAGGTAGAATACCGGTTCATCAACAAAATGACGGTAAGGCTCAATGAAATCGAACACAAAAGACTTCTTGTTATAGTTGTCTGTGTGGAGCAATCCGATATAGGGATCCAATCCGGCTATTATCAAAGCCCGTTCCACTTTTGAATACAATATGCCATAACCATAATTCAGCATAGCGTTGAAAGCATCACGGGCAGGATGGGAGCTACGCCCTTCAAAAGCATGAGCACTGGGGATCAATTTGCTGAGAAGAGAAAAATATAGTTTTGAGGCAGAACCCTCCCATCCCATGAAAGAACCTCCCAAATCGCTCAGAGAGCCTTCCCCAGCAATCACAGCCCGGGCATATTCCCGCATCTGAACAAGCTGATGGTGATATTCTTCCCGCACATAGTCTCGTTTGGAGATCAGCAGTTTGAGAAACCGATATTGATGCATGATCTTGAGGGATATCCAGTTCTTGATGAAGATCAAACCAATCTCATCGGTGAGGGTTTCCAGTTGCCGGCGACGGATCAACACTGTGCTGCCGATCCGGGGAAACCAGATTCGGGCATAGGGATAGCCATATTTATCCAGAAACACGATATCAATATTATGTTCAAGCGCCAACTGGATTGCATCGCTGGTGATTGTGGCTGCTGTGGAAATCACAATGGAGCTGATCTTTTGGGGAGTTAACCTGGTCTTGGAGTCATCAACACAAACCTCAAACATATTGTCCTTTTTCTTGAGGTATGAGCCGTAAGTATTGAGGTGAAGTTCCATTTTTTACAAGAATATCCCCTTTGTTGATCCTGTATCTCTGATAAATCCAGTTTCAATATTATAAAACTGAACTAAAGCTTCATTTTCAACTATATGAATCGGTTTATCGGATTCAACGAGTTTTGAAGGAACATCGATCATGTAAGGACTCATTCGCCGGATCAGGCTCTTCTTTGCAATCCTCTTCTGGAATTGATCATCGTATTCCTGTGCATCAATTGATTTGAACTTTCTCAATAACTCTGAGGCTTCATCATCAAGTTCAATGAAAAATGTCTGTGTGGGAAGGGAATCGTATAGCCTGAATGCATTCGGATTATCCCTATTGTCGTATAGCACTGCAGAAGCAAGATTCAGATGGGCCAAGTTTTTGATGATTACCTTCGAAGTGTCGGCTGAGCTGATGTTCTTCAGGTTCTGATAATAGGATTTACTGACCTGATATATATCTGTCTCAGGAATTTCTTCATTTACGGTTGACAGAGCCTCCAAGGTTGAATATACAAGAGTGTCGTCATAGATGTACTTCCAATATGGTTTTACTTCATCAGAGAGCTGGAATAAGAAAACCCTGGATATACTCTTTTTATCGTTGCGATTGCATCTTCCTGAAGCCTGAATGATGGAATCAAGAGGAGCCAGATCACGGTAGACCACATCCACGTCAATATCTACCCCTGCTTCCACTACCTGAGTTGATACTATTATCATTGCCTTGCCGGGAGATTTTCTGATCTTATCGATTCTTTCCAACCTATGCTTGGGAATTACATTCGAGGAAAGATAGATAATGGGAATTTGGATTTGCTGTTCTGAGAGCAAGTTATACAATGCAAGGGAACTTTTGATTGTATTAAGTATGATCAATCGTTTGAATTGAGGATTTTCATAGTGATCTGCAACGACGATAGATGCCAATTGCTGAATAGTTATTAGCATTCCCAGATATGATCGGTCAATTGATATCCTATCCAATTGTTTGAACCACTTTTCCTTGTTTCTGGCTAACTCAATGATGCAATCCTCATTTTCATCAAAGATAAGAGGGAGGGTGGCAGTGACCAGGAACAAATACGAACGAAGTTGTGTCACCAACTGGTTAAAAACAAACTTGATCAAAGGCCAGTAGCGATGTGGAATGTTCTGTACCTCATCCAGGATGATGATTGAATTCGCCAGTCGATGGAATCGCTTCAAATGACAATTATGTACAGTCAGGCAGGTGTTTAGCAATTGGGCGAAGGTTGTAATTATTAGTTCGCTATCCCATGTTTCTATCAGATACTCGGATTCACTGGATGAATACTCGGACAATCCAGTTTGATAATTGAGATCCGAGAGGTGATGATGGGCAAGAACAAGATCGGAGCTGAGAGATACATTGCTATGATTTAGTATATCCTCAAACACTTTTTGATTCTGGTCGATTATGGACATAAACGGAAGGCAATAGATGATCCTCTGAATTTTGGGTTTTAACTGCTTTAGTTTTAAAGCTGTCTTAATGGAGCTGATGGTCTTTCCAGTTCCGGTTGGCAAATTGATCGAATACAGATGTGAATCCCCGGTTAGTCCGATCGGCAATTCAGTATACGCCTGATTCCTGATTTGGTCAATTGCCGTTGGACGATCGATGAAGGACTGCTTATAATTATCAACATACTTACACTTCCAATGCACTGGATCATGGCACGTGTGATCGTGTTTAAAGATAGCAGAGAATTTGTCCGCCCAGATCAAAAGAGAAAACATGTAATCCAAAACAATCCAGCTTTCGTTCTTGATATCAAGGATAATTTTCCTATAGCTTTTTGTCAATGGTCGCCCTTTCAACTCGTCAATAAGCGCCAGGAACCTCTGATGGGTAAGTTCCACCTTCAATCCCAATGATGTAAAGATCTGATTCAGTTCACAATAGTCAGTGTATTCACTGATCTTGACTAAGTCTTGAGAGGCCAGGCAAGGTTGCATCATTTCCCGGAAGTCCTTCAGATCTGAATGGTGGGCTATAACACAGGCATAGGCAAAGAGAGAATTCCGAGTATTCTGATGCAATTCTTCTAGGCATACTGAGTATGCCCAGAGTGCAGATATTTCGCTATGTCGGTTTAGCTTTGAACGCGGCTCGTTTTGGACCAGATAGTTTTGAAAATACATCGAAGCTTTCCCCAAATCATGAAATAAAAGTATGACCTCAAGAAGATCTTTGTATTCTGGGAAGAGATTATTCTCATTGAATCTTTTCATTCCCAGTTCAAACACTTGAGTCAAATGATCCTTTAGTAATAGGTCAGGATGGGATAGAAGCTTATATGCCATGTATTATATCACCCAAGCGCTCAACCATATATGAAAGATCGTTCAATATTGCCTTAATTGCTAAGCCGTTTTGCTCGAACAGAATTTCCTCATATTTTATTACTTCACGGTTATTTTTCATAATAGCTGGGATGACAACTTTCTGAAGGTTTTGGGTGGGTGAATATATGATCTGGTCAACCGATGAAAAGGGGACCACAGTGTTGATTTCGATTTCTGACCCTGCAGGTATTTCGTGCAAGTTGAACTCGCCCAAGTATTCATATCCCGCTAAACAGCCACTGATCCCCAAAGATACAGTATATATAGATTGATGAGACGACAGCAACAGTTTTAGCTTCTGATACAGTGTTTCCTTTTCATGAGAGAAAAAAATCCTGTATCGGACATCCTTCAGAAACTCAACATTGGTTGGCTTGTGCTCTTTGAAATCATAAACCTGTTTCAGTGAACTTGAAGTTTTCAAGTAGTTTTGTGAGATCTTGGTCCTTTTCACCGGATTGATTAAACGAAGAGCAATAAAGCAGTTTCCATCGGAGAAGCATTCTGGATTTATTGAACGATCTATTCCCATTATTGCGCCAATGATACCTGCAAGAGCAGTTCTGGAGGGTAGGGAAAAACTCAGTGGTGACATATTGGTAAAGAATTTCCTGAACTGTGCGTAATCCCCGAACAGTTCAAAGCAAAGAGCTCTGGTCGGCATCATAATACCTCCTTGCCTCAATGAGATGTAACTATTTTTACCAGCCCAATAAACTTAGGTTCGGATCAATCTGTTGATTCATGATCTTGGGAGCAGAGTCTCCCATGTTATCAATCTTTTTCCTCAGGTCGGAGAGATCGAGCCGGAAATCGCGAATGCTTCTGATCTGCTCGTCAATAACAGATTTATCCAGCTTAATGAGCTTATCAAGTTCCCCAATAAACAGATTGCTGGATTGGTGTTCCAGCATCAGCAACAGCCTCGGGGTATGTTCCATCTTGGAGCGAGTGATGAGCTGTTTGGTTCCATTCCACAAGGCATCTTTTAGTTCCTCAATGTCATTGGTGGTTAATCTGGTGTGCCGGGCTGCATTCTCATTGATAATCCCATAGAATGCTATCAGCGAATAGGGAAGGATATACTCCTCTCTGAAGGTTTGCTGTTTTGCACCCGATTTAGCAGCAAATGCACCAGTACCCTTTATGTACTGGACTACCACCCTATGTAGTGAATGTCCCATCTTGAACTGAACAGGTCCGGTGAATGTGATTGACGATCCCTCAAGTGGTATCACCCCTCCGAACAATCTGACGTCAATACAAGAGTTTAGAACCTTTTCAGGATTATTCTCGTATGCCTTAGCTCTGTTCTTCCCGTCATTGAGTCCTTTTTGGGGATCATTATCAACAAAAGTCTGGCGTACAAAAATGTCTTTGCCGCCTTCTCCATTATATCCTTTGTAGTTATACAAGTAATCCCGGATCGTCCTTTTGAGGCGCACATCTGTTACAATATTGAGGCTCGATTCCTCATCGATGCGGGGTTTGTTCTCATCAGAAGGGTCTCCGTTGGGATTTCCGTTCTGAACGTCATAGAGAAAGAGTATCTCCGTTCTTCTAATCTCGAACATGGGTTCCTCCTATTAATTTTCTTCTTCTTTGATTTCGGACTTAAACACTTTATGTAAAGTCATCCCCAGCACGAAGAAATAACTGATCTCGTCATTGGATAACTTTTCCAGGCCACCTTTGACCATAAGGTTCGCAATATCATGCTCCAGTTCAGTATAGTAGTTTTTACCATATTGCTCAAGTTTCTCTATCACTTCGGTATAGATTCTTCGGACAATATCTTTATTAAGCTTTAGGCTATTAAGGCGTTTCCTGAACGGAGATGATCCCTTGTCAGAAAACTGGATGTTCAGGAGTCTCTGACAAAGAACTCCAAGCATGAATACGGATTGCTTAGCACTTGTGTCAAAGAAATCTTTGTGTTCCTCAAAGAATTCTGCGAATTTGCTGTTCATATGTACCTCCAGGCTGATTTCGGATTGGTTAGTGGAAATTATTCCCAAATAAGACATGAATTTTAAGATTAGGAAGGCTTTGCGAACCGACATCTCATAATAGAGCTCGTTGGCAAACTTTCGTTGGATGATACTCAGGATCCTTCTCAGGATAAATCTGTAGGAAACAGGTTTCTGAAGAAAAACGCAACGGACAATTTCCAGGAATGATTTGGAAAAGTCTCCATAAATTCTATCATTCAGGGGTATAAACTCTTTATAAATTTCAAATCTGAACTCTAGATCGGATATCCCACCCTTTATTAGTCCCGGCAGTTGTTTAAAGATTGAATGTCTTTCAGCTAGGTCTTTTGCATTAAAAACTGCCTGGAATTGGCTGGGAAAGATATTCTCCACTGTAATCAGTATCTTGAATTCTGCATTGTTAATTGAGTAAAACAACATAGTATAAGCTGCGTTATTTCTCATCTCTGCTAGGATATCGAAAATCTCTTTCGTTTCGGTTTCAAGAAGTTTTTTTCTTTCACCCAAAGTGAGTGATCCAATTCTTGTCTTTATTTGAAGAGACTTACCGGCATCACCTTCAAACTGGGAAACCATGATATCAATAATTGTATCTATAGCTTCAGTATCTTGTGCGGTAGTAACAACTTCTGGTATTAGAATATAAGTAAAACCACAGAATTTGAAGTTGAAATATTGGTCAATAATCGGTTTTAGCTTTTTGAGTTTGGCTGCGCATTGTGGACACACTGGGTAGTTCAGGTGAGCTTTATCCTTGTGAAATCCACCAGCAATTGGCGCAAACTCGGTTTTTGAAGTGTAAAAGTTATATACAGATACATAACCCCAAACTTCGCTACTTATTCTATAACACATAGAACAAACCTGGTCTCTGCCGGTGATCTTCCTTTTACTCAGTGTATAATAGTCTTCAAAGAAATTGGCTGCTGCCTCTGTTCTGACTAGCATATATTCAGGAGAGCGGCCTATGTGCATACCATCTATGGTAAATGTCAAGATATGCTTTGTCTTCGAATCTGCCGGGAAAAATCTCTCTATCTCGATAAATATACTCTTGGAATCGGACATAAAAAAATCATACAATGGCATTAACAAAGGATCAATGGAAGCATTGTGGCTAAGTATCCTTAGCATCTTAGCGTAATCTTTGCTTTCTAAGGAATAAGCACCATTGTTCTTTAGCCCGTTCTCAGAAACAAACAGGCAAGGAAATTTTGACACAGCGTTTGCAGATGGTCTGTTGAAGAAGTAATCGGTAAGATTTCGGGCAGAATCATATTCTTCTAGATTAGAACCTTTCAAGATAACATCTGCCTTATCCATTATAAAATTGAGGACAATTACCTTACATCCTGATATGGGTTTGATCTCCAGACCATATTCATTCTGATAACTATCAAGAAGTTCTGTCGGGATATGGTCAAATAATCCAAGCATCTTGTGGATCATTTATCCTCCTTCTTTCTAACCACTCCAAAACCTCTGGCACTTTGCTTTCCCAAACCCAGATAATCCGGAATGGCGAAATTCACAGTGAATTCTCCGGTGAAACAGTGCATGGGAATGCCGTGGAAGTTACGGCTGACGGGATTGAACCAGCCCTCCACGGACACTGAATCAAAGTCCGGGATGGTGTAATGGAACCCTTTGGATAGGGTGAGGAGATTACCTTTGAGGATGCGCCGGAGTTTCTGCTTTCTCTCATTGGTGTTCAGCATAAGGTATTCCCGGTGGTTGTTCTGGTTCAGAGCCATCCAGGGAGAAATGAACCGGTAGTCGTAAAATTCACTGCCCTGGCCGAAATCAGCCTCAATCAACCTGATCTGTTTCTCATTACTGGTAATGGTCTTCCCGCTGATGTCCAGTTCATCGATCTCGAAGAATACCTGTTTCATGATTTCAATACCTTCTCCGATGCCGATCAGGGCGGGTGACCCATTGATCACACGGTATTGGATTTGTGGTGTTTTGTAGGATAATACTTTACCGGGCAGATGGTTATGAAACAGATGCGAATCAGGGTATTTTTGGGCGAAATATCCCCGTAGCTTCGGAATCTCCGCAGCTTTCATTGCCAGGTCGGTAAATTCGACCACCATATAGCGGACTTTCATCATAAAAACCTCGCTCGCCAGGACAACCTTTGATTATTATGAGATTGGACTACATCTGCTCTCATGTTTCAAAGCAGTTTTCATTTAAAAAACATCAGGGTTTTCTGTCAATAGAAAATACCAGGAAAGCCTCAAAAACATCAAGCCCGCACTCAGCATATATCACACACAAGTCCACAGGACGGCATTGGGTTGCTTTGTTTGGAATGTTTTTTTCAGCTATCCCCGGTTTTTTCTTTGGGTAGTATAATTGTTGTCTTGTGAAGAAACATCAATAAGGTTGCCTCTATCCATATTCCTATGCCAGTCATCAAGATACAGGGATCAAATGAGGGAAGAACCGAGGATATCAAAAACGTAACACCTTATATATATGAGGGGCTGTTTGGAAAAGTCCGGAATTCCGGGTTCGAAACCAGGCAGAACGGTGGCTGGCATGGCGATCTTCAACGGGTGATATGATGTATCTCAGGCCGATGATATCAGAAAGATCAAGGCCGTGAACAATCCGTAACGCTGGATTCATCCGGTCGTATCGCCGGATTTATCCGGTGAAAACAGCCCCGGGGGCTCACTCCGTAAGTCAAAATGCAAGGTTCCGTGTGGGGTGGGAAAATGCCGGCTAAAGCCAGCGAAACGACCGGCTGAAGAAGCTTTGAAAAAAGCCCGGAGGGCGAAACAACCATAGCCCAGGGTGAAGCGTAGCGGAACCCTGGGGTAGCGTGATCGATTTAGTGTTCAAGCCCTGGAAGGGCGGCACATATAATTGGTAAATAAGGCTTTGGGTTGGTGTGTCGCCCCTCCGGGGCTTTTTCCCTTGGGGGTGGTTCCTGAACCCAGGGTTACCACCCTGGGCTAAGTTGTTTCGCTCCTGCGGAGCTTATCAAGGGCTAATTCTGCCTTTTCGCAAGCTCTGAAGCCAGGGGTACCACCCTGGGCAAGTTGTTTCGCTCTTGCGGAGCTTTTCAAGGGCTACTTCGGTCTCTTTTTTACAAACTCTGGCTTTTTTCATAGCCTCTTCATCCGGTCGTATCGCCGGATTTATCCGGTGAAAACAGCCCCGGGGGCTCACTCCGAAAGTCAAAATCCAAGGTTCCGTGTAGGGTGGAAAAATGCCGGCTAAAGCCAGCGAAACGACCGGCTGAAGCCTGTGTTACCGTATGCAGTCCAGTTCTGGGATATGGAAAAACACAAAAACATATGGAAAAACACAAAAACACAGGACGCAGGATTATGCTTGACGAAACCCCGCCCATGATAAAGATAGCTCAAATGGGAAAGAGCAAAAACAACAGCAAATTCTGGCTGGCGATGAAGTATCTGAACGGACGAAGCGCCGGCTTGATCAGCCGCACCCACTATCTCACGGTGGCGGGGATCCTGCTGGGCGTTACCGCCCTGATCTGTGTGAGCAGTGTGATGAACGGTTTTCGGGACGACATCCGCAGCCGCATCGTTGGCACTTTGTCCGAGATCCGGATCAGCCAAAAGGGTGGCGGAGCGCTGGAGGACCACACCGAACTGCTTGCCACGCTCAAAGCCGGGAAGTTCATGGCATCCCCGGTGATCCGCAACGAGCTGCTGCTCAAGCGTGGCACCATGGTGGTGCCAACCGTCAATTTCGGGATCGACCCCGCCCTCCACAGCCAGGTGAGCACTGCCCTGAAACCGCGGGGCAGCGAGGATGCGAAACAAAATCAGGGCATGGTGGCGGGTAGCATCCTTTCCGACGACTTTGCCCAGGGAGGCATCGCCTTGGGTGCTGGTTTGGCAGGACGCCTGAATGTGGCGCTGGGGGACGAGGTGCAATTGCTTTCCCCACTGTTCGATGTTCCCACTGCCTTTGGCTTGCTGCCGCGGGTGCGTTCTCTGCGCGTGGTGGCGATCTTTTCCGCCGGCATGCCGGAATATGATGAAGCCTACAGCTATCTGCCCCTGGAGCAGGCCCGCTTCTTCAGCGGCTATGGTGATGAGGTGGATTATGTGGAGGTGAAGACCCCCAGTTTCGACCGCAGCGAACACTATGCCCGGCGTTTGCGGTCGGAATTGGCGGATTATACCGTGGAGGACTGGAGCAGCTATGATTCCAGCCTCTATGGCGCCATCCGCTTCGAGAAATACATGATGTTCGTGATCATGCTCTTCATGTATATCATTGCCTCGTTCAACCTCACCGGCAACATGCTGAAGGCGATCGTGCAAAAGAAGCGGGAACTGGGACTGCTGAAGGCGATCGGCTACCGCGAGACCGAGCTGCGAGACCTTTTCCTGATCCAATCGCTGCTGCTGTCCAGCCTGGGTATTGCGGGCGGCTTGGTGTTGGCTTCGGTGCTGCTGATCGTGCAGCAGAAACTTGGCTTGCTCTCCATGAATCTGGGCGCCGAAAGCATGCCGCTGCCGGTGAAGATCATGGGACAGGATTATCTGCTGGTGGTGGCGGTCTCCTATCTGATCACCATTCTCAGCGTGATCCTGCCGGTGCAACGGCTCAAACGCATCAATGCGGTGGAACTCATTCGCCAGACAGCATAAATTACCAGGGAGAATCCAATGGATAAACAAGAAACCTATCGCCTTGCCATCGAGAACGAACTGCGTTCCCAGAAGCTCTATCAGGCTCTGGGAGCCAGCTTCACCCGTGCCGAATTCCGGACTGTATTCACTGAATTGGTAATGCTGGAAAAGAACCACGAGGAAAAAGTGCGGGCAGCCTGCGCCCGGGAATTTCCCGGTGTGGCAATGCAGATCGATCCCGGGCTGAAGGCCGATCTGAAGGATATGGATCTGAAAGATCCGGTTCAGGTGCTGGAATTTGCCATCAGCCGGGAGGAAATGGCGCAGAAGCTGTATCGGGAACTGGCGGCACAGAGCAGCGAGCCGGAGCTGAAGGAATTGCTACTGCGCTTCGCCAACGAGGAAAATGAGCACAAAAATCTGCTGCTCACCGAGATCCAGAGGATGCAGGGAGCGCTGCAGTGGTATGATCCCAGTGAACTCAACGGTTTGATGGAAGATTAAGCTGCCATGGGCGAGGAAGCCAGCTTGCCGGGCGGTTTGGACGCTGATTTCAGCATATTGCAGAGCGGGTTGTTCCGGCCTCAGGACCTGCGGATATGCCTGCGCGAGGGCAAGCGCAGCTATCCGCCCCAGTTGCGGCGCCTGATCCGCACAGCCTGGCAGGAAGCGCGGCTGAATCCACTGCTGCAGCTCTACAACGGCAGGGTGGCCAGCTTGCTGGCGTTCATGGAGGAGGGCGTTTCCCTCCGGGTGGAGGTTCAGGAGACCGATTACCGCTCCTTCTATGGCACCAATATCTGCCATTTTGCCCGGATCGCCAATCCCGCCCTGTGTGCCAATGCGCTTGCCGTCTGCGCCGTGGTGGAGACCAGCGATGGCTGCATCCTGATCGGCCAGCGCAGCGGGAAAGTTGCCGAAGGCGCCGGGGAGTGGCATGTTCCGGGCGGTAACCTCGAACTGGGCAGAGACCGCGGGAGGCTGGAGCCCTATTTCAAGCTGTATGGACTGACCGGCCAGCCTGGGGCAGAGCTGAATCCCGTGGTGCAGATGAGCCTGGAACTGAGCGAAGAGGCAGGCATTGGAATGGAGGACATCCGGCAGGCGCTCTGCCTGGGCTTGGGACAAAACCTGCACAACGGTAAACCGGAATTCCTCTGCTGGTTCCAGCTGAAACCGGACAGCCGGGAACTGATAACCAGATTCAGAGCCGCTCCGGACCGGGAGGAGCATGCCAGACTGCTCTGCCTGCCCAGCGAGGAGATCGGCAATTTCGACGCCTGCTATCCGGTAACGCCCATCGGCAAGGCGGCGCTGTATCAATTTCTCTACTTTTCCGAGGTTCTCTCCGCCGGAGGTGTCCGCTGAACAGAAGGAAGGATCAAGCCAATTTCCTGGACGAGGCGGAACTCAGCGCCCGGAAAGTGCCGCTGGCGGAAAAGCTGCGCCCCCGCCGCCTGGAGGAAATGCGCGGGCAGGACAAGCTGGTGGCGCCAAATTCGCTGTTGCAGCAGATGATCAGCAGCGGGGAATTTCATTCCTTCATCATGTGGGGACCGCCCGGCACCGGCAAGACCACTATCGCCCGCATCATCGAAGGTGCCACCGATCAGCGCTTTGTGCATTTCAGCGCTGTGCTGTCCGGCATCAACGATGTGAAGGGGGTGATGAAGGATGCCGATTTTGCCCATCGCCACCAGAACCAGCGGACTCTGCTCTTCATCGATGAGATCCATCGCTTCAACAAAGCCCAGCAGGACGCCTTTCTACCCTATGTGGAATCCGGGGCAGTGATCCTGATCGGTGCCACCACGGAGAATCCCTCCTTCGAGGTGATCCCCGCCCTGCTCTCCCGCTGCCACGTGTTCGTGCTGGAGATGCTTTCCGAACAGGACTTGCAGAATATCATCGCCAAAGGGTGCTCCGAACTGGGTCTGGAACCTGATGAAGCAGTGATCGGTTGGCTGGCGCAGCAAAGCGGAGGCGATGCCCGGCGGGCTTTGAACCAACTGGAACTGCTGGAGCCCTACCTGACCGAGAATCCACATCCCGGGATCAAAGAACTGGCCGCCGTGCTGGAAAAAAAGACCATGTTCTATGACAAGGACCGGGAGGAACATTACAACCTGATCTCGGCTTTGCACAAGTCCCTGCGCGGTTCCGATCCCCAGGCCGGCTTGTATTGGCTGGCGCGGATGCTGGAAGCCGGTGAAGACCCCCGCTACATAGTGCGCCGGCTGATCCGCTTCGCTTCTGAGGATGTGGGCCTGGCCGATCCCAATGCGCTGGTGCAGGCGATCGCCGTCAAGGAGGCGCTGCTCTTTATCGGTATGCCGGAAGCCAGCAACGCCCTGGCCCAACTGGTGGTCTATCTGGCCACCGCTCCCAAGAGCAACGCACTTTACACCGCCTATGACGCTGCCGCTGCCGACGCCCGCCAGACCAGCCACTACGGGGTTCCCCTGCATATCCGCAATGCACCCACCCGGCTGATGAAAGACCTTGACTATGGCAAGGACTATAAATATGACCATGAATATGAATATAACTACTATTACCAGAAATACTTCCCGGATAAGATGAAGGAACAGGTCTATTACAAACCGGGGAACTTCGGCTTTGAAAAGGAGATTGCCAAACGGATCGCGTGGTGGGAGAAGATGAAGAAGAGTGATTAGTGATTAGTGATTAGTGATTAGTGCTGCGCAGAATTATGAGTGAGTGGTGAGTGGTGAGTAGTTAGTGGTTAGTGGTTAGTGGTTAGTGGTTAGTGCTGCGCCAAGTGTTGGGTCTGGGGGCAAAGATTCTGAACCAGGCGCAGCATTCACCATTCACCATTCACAACTCACCACTTACTGCTTACTACTAACCCATCAATCCAGCGCAGCACTAATCACTAATCACTGGTCACTAATCACTAAGCAAACATTTCCCTTGACACTCAGCAACCCCCTGTTTTTCTGGATTAATCTGAATAAAGACAAGAGGTAAGCAGCATGGAACTCAGACTTCAGCCGCTCCACTTTCCATCCGATGCCAACATCATCCTGGGGCAGAGCCACTTTATCAAGACCGTGGAAGACCTCTATGAGGTGATGGTCAACAGTGTTCCGGGCGTCAAATTCGGGCTTGCCTTTTGCGAGGCGTCCGGCCCCTGCCTGATCCGCAAGGAGGGCACAGACAGCGAACTGATCGGGATAGCCGCGGATAACATGAACCTGCTGGCAGCGGGGCACAGCTTTCTGATCATCATGCGCGGCGCTTTCCCGATCAATGTGCTGAACGCGGTGAAGAACTGCCGGGAGGTGGTGAATGTCTTCTGCGCCACCGCCAATCCGGTGCAGGTGATCCTTGCCTGCAGCGAACAGGGCAATGGCATCCTGGGGGTGATCGACGGCTCCTCGCCCAAGGGAATTGAACTGGACACGGACATCGCCCACCGCAAGAAATTCCTGCGGGACATCGGATACAAACGCTGAATGAAGTATCGCTGTTTTATCGCCCTGGAGGCTCCCGACCCGGTGCGCGCCAGCCTGAGCGCTCGGCTGAACGAACTGAAACGCAATCCCGGCGTGAACTGGGTGAAGCCAGAAAATCTGCATCTGACCCTGCTGTTTTTGGGGGACATCGATGTGATGGAACTCTCAGAGCTGGAAGGAGCCATCGCTTCCGTCTGTGCCAATTGTGAGGCCTTCGAGCTGCAAATGCTGGGCTTGGAGCTGTTTCCGGCCAAGGCGCCCCGCTTGATCTGGGCAGACCTGCGCAGCCAGGACGATGCCATCTTTCAGCTGCACAAGTGCCTGCTCTCCGCCATCCGTGGGCTGGGCTACGCGCCCGATGCCAAGCCTCTGAAGCTGCACATCACCCTGGGCAGGATCAAATCCGCCCTGCCGGTTTGGCTGGAACAAAGCATCATGCAAAGCCGGATCGAAAGCGGCGTCCATGCCTATGACCGCATTAGCTTCTATCGCAGCGTTCTGAAGCCGGAGGGGCCCACCTATCATCTGATCAAACATTATGACTTAAACTAAAGGAAGTTAACATGCTGGAAAAAAACAAAGAAACCGCCCTGAAATCCGCCATCTTCCAACTGGAGAAGCGCTTCGGAACCGGAACCCTGATGCGCTTGGGCGACAGACCGCAACAGACAGTGGAAGTGATCCCCACCGGGGCGTTCAACCTCGACCTGGCTTTGGGGATCGGCGGGGTTCCGCGCGGCAGGATCACCGAGATCTATGGCGCTGAAGCCAGCGGCAAAACCACTCTGGCGCTGCATATCGCCGCCGAGACCCAAAAGCTGAATGGCATTGTGGCTTTCATCGATGCCGAGCATGCCCTGGATGTGGCTTATGCCAAGCGTCTGGGAGTGCAGACCGAGGAGCTGTTGCTCTCGCAACCGGATGGCGGCGAACAGGCTCTGGAGGTGTGCGAGACCCTGGTGCGCAGCTCTGCGGTGGATTTGGTGATCGTGGATTCCGTGGCTGCCCTGGTACCACGGCAGGAGATCGAAGGCGAGATGGGCGACAGCCATGTGGGCTTGCAGGCCCGTCTGATGAGCCAGGCCCTGCGCAAGCTGACCGCCATCGTGGCGAAATCGAACACCGCCGTGATCTTTATCAATCAGACCCGCATGAAGATCGGAGCCACCGCCTATGTGAATCCGGAGACCACCACCGGCGGCGTGGCGCTGAAATTCTATGCCTCGCTGCGGATGGAAGTGCGCTTTGCCGGTTCGATCAAGCTGGCGGGGGCGGATTCCGACATCGTGGGCGCCAAGACCCGCGTCAAGATCGTCAAGAACAAGCTGGCTCCGCCCTTTAAGACCGTGATCTTCCCCATCATCTTCGGCGAAGGCATCTCACACCTGGACATCATCCTGGAAATGGCAAGCGAGATGAACATCGTGAAGAAGAGCGGTTCCTGGTTCTCCTATGAAGATGTGAAACTGGGACAGGGCACGGAGAAGACCAAGCAGTATCTGCGGGAAAATCCCGCCCTGCTGGCTGAAGTGGAGAACAAGGTGAAGGAAAGGGTGAATCCGGATGTCCTCTTCAGCGGGGACCATAATGTGGCTGAGGATAGAACCGAAGAATAGAGCCTGCTGCCATATCTATCTGGATGACACGCTTTGGGGCACCTTGCCGGTCAGGGTGCTTCAGGCCTTGTATCCCAGGGACCACCAGGGTGAGATCACCGCTGTGGAAGGCGATGCACTCATCCGGCTCCTGCAGCAGGAGGCTGTAAGGCTGTTGCAGGACTATCTCAGCCTGGCGGAGCACTCCTCCTTCCAATGCCGGAATCTGCTCCGACGGCGCAACTTCCACGCCAGTCTCATCGACACCGCACTCGACCGCTGCCGGGAAAACGGCTATCTGGATGATTCCCGCTTTGCCGAACTACTCATCCGCTCCTATCTGAACCGAAGCAGCAGCAGACGCGCCATCATCGCCAAACTGCGCAATCATCAGATCGGCGCTTCGATCTGGGAACCACTGCTGGCGGAGCTGTATGACAAAGACGAGGCAGCCGGCCATCTGAAGGAACTGATGCAGAAATACTGCGTTCGCCACCGTGAACTGCCCCGCCCCAAACTGAAGGAAAAGGTATTCAACCACCTGTTCCGCAAGGGATTCGAGGTTGAAGACATCATGGTGGCATGGGAAGAGAGCGGTATCAGGTGAAGCTTCGGGTGGCGGATTTAATCTTTAGCAGATGTCCATAATCGGGCGCAGCGGATAAAAGAGCTTGGACTCAGATGCATATAAACAGGAGGATACTTTGGATCAACAAACCAAGACCGAAGAACAGGTTCCTTTGAATATCGACACGATCAAGGAGTTGTGGTCAAAAACCTATAACCGGAAAGGGAGACCTGATTGGTCTCATATCTTTCCCTACTATCACCGGGATATCGTGTTCCAGGATACCATCCAGCGCATCGAGGGTAAGGACAATTTCGTCGCCATGTGCAAGCGGCTGACCAGGCGCACCAGGCAGCTGAAGATGGAGATCCTGGCCATTGCCCAGAACGATAATTTGATCATATTTGACTGGATCATGACCATGATGTTTAAAAAATACCCCAATACGCCGATCTATGGGGCAACAAAACTGGTGCTCAGCGAGGAGGGGCTGATCAAAGAGCAGCGGGATTACTATGATCTGTGGGACGACATCTTCAACAACATCCCCCATTTTAACAAGCTGTACCGCAGGTTTTTGGCCAGGAAATTCGGCTGAGCGGCATCGATGAACAAAACAAGACAATACATCCGGGAATACAAGTGGTCAAACGTGTTTGCCATGATCAAAAACAATGGCAAAGACCCCAAAATGTGCCCCGACTCCTTCAAGGACAAACTCGTGGTGATCACCGGAGCCACTTCGGGAATAGGTTATTATACGGCCCGAAAGTTTGCCTCCAAGGGGGCAAACCTGCTGTGCATCAATCGGAATCAGGAGAAATCCGAGTGTTTGAGCCGTGAAATTGAGAGCGAGTATGAGGTAAAGTGCGATTATAAGATAGCCGATCTGAGCAGAATACCCGATATTTTTCGTGTATCCAATGAGCTGGCACAGCTGGAGATTCCCCTTGATGTGCTGATCCACAATGCCGGTATTTACCTGACCAAACAGGAACTGACCTCCGAAGGTTTTGACAAGGTCCTTATGGTTCATTATCTTGCGCCATTCATTATGAATTACCTCTTGATGGACAAACTTAAAGCGCAGGAAAAGGCACGCATCATCATGGTGGGTTCCGAGGGGCACCGCTTTGCCGCCTGGGGCTTGCGGCTGGACGATCTGAACTGGCAACAGCGGAGATATTCCGGCTTGAAAAGCTATGGCTCCGCCAAAACAGCCCAACTGCTTGCGATGCTATGTTTCGCCGAACGCTTCCAGGATTCTGGAGTCACCATCAATACCATGCATCCGGGGGCGGTGAAAACAGGGACAGGGCAGGAAAACGGGCCGGTTTACCGCTGGATTAAAAGCCATTTCTTCGACAAAACCCTCCGCTCGCCAAGAGTATCGGCGGAAGCGCTTTACTATTTGGGTGTCTCACCAGAGCTGGACGGTGTCAGCGGTAAATTCTTCAATCTGACCACCGAGGAGGAACCAGCGCCTCCGGCCAGGGACAGGGAAATTGCCAGCCAGCTGTGGCAAGAAACGCTTAGAATGGCTGGTCTAACAGAATGAAGAACATGGATTTAATTTGCTACTTGATCTATCTATTATGATCTATGAATGAAAACACCTACGACACCATAATCGTCGGTGGAGGGATGGCCGGTTTAACCACCACCGCCTACCTGGCGCGCGCCGGGCAAAAAGTCCTTCTGTTGGAAAAGAACAATGAGTTGGGGGGACTGGTCAATTCCTTCACTCGTGACGGCTTCCATTTTGATGCCGGAGTGAGGGCTTTGGAAGATGCAGGGATAATACTTCCCCTGCTGAAGGATCTGAACATCAGGCTCGAAGTGGTGAAAAGCCCTGTATCGCTGGGTATCGAGGATGAGATCATTCATATCGAAAACCTGGACAGCCTGGCAGAATACAGGGATTTTCTGAAGAAGTTCTACCCCGCCAGCGGTGCAGAGATTGACGAGGTGGTGACCACCATCCGCAAGATCATGAAGCACATGGATGTCCTCTATGGCATTGAAAACCCGGTTTTTAAGGATCTTAAGCGCGACACTGGGTTCATCTTCAAAAAACTGCTGCCCTGGCTGCCCCGCTTTCTGCTTACCATCCGCAAGATAAACCGGATGCAGGGTCCGGTTGAGGATTACCTGAACTCTGTGGTCAGGAATCCCTCGCTCAGGGATATCATCTCCCAGCATTTTTTCACGCATACGCCCACTTTCTTTGCCCTGAGTTACTTCTCGCTTTATCTGGACTATTTCTACCCCAAGGGGGGCGTGGGCAGGCTGTCGGATGCTCTGAGGGATAAGATCCTGGAGCTGGGAGGCGATATCAAAACCGGAACCCTGGTAACCGGTGTATCGCCTGACAGGAAAACAGTTACCGACGAAAAGCGTATCAGCTACACTTTTAACAACCTTGTCTGGGCCGCCGATCTGAAAACGCTGTACCAGATAGCCGAAGTGCAAAACCTGCCACCTGAGGTCAAAGCCAGATTCCAGAATGCCAGGGCCAAAATACTGAAACACAAAGGGTGCGAATCTGTTTTCACGCTGTTCCTTCAGGTTGACGAGCCCTTGGAAAGCTTTGCCAGAATAGCCACCGGCCATTTCTTCTATACCCCCTCCCGGCAGGGCTTGGGCGAAACGCATCGCCGTGAGCTGCAGGAGCTGTTGCGGAACTTTCAAAGCCTCAGCAAGCGGGAAGTTTTTAACTGGCTGGACAACTTCATCTCCCTGAACACCTTCGAGATCTCAATTCCCGGCCTCAAAGATAAAGATCTGGCTCCTCCCGGCAAAACAGGGCTCATCATCAGTTTTCTGGCCAGCTATGAATTGTTCAAACAGGTGAAGCAGGCGGGCTGGATTGAGGAGTTCGTTTCCGGGATCGGGGAGCGCCTGCTCAGGGTGATCTCCGAATCGGTATATCCCATGCTGAAAGATAAGGTGATTGGCCGTTTTTCCTTTTCGCCTCTGAGCATCCACGACCGCATTGGCAGCTCCGCAGGGGCAATTGTAGGCTGGGAGTTTCAGAGGCAAATGCCCGTGATCAACCAGATCCAGATTGCTGGTCGTGCGGTCCTGACTCCTCTGCCAGCGGTTTACCAAGCTGGCCAATGGGCCTACAGCCCCGCCGGTGTTCCGATGTCCATCCTCACCGGTAAACTTGCCGCGAATAGAATTGCCAGGCTGAAAGCATTCTGAGCATACGAAAAAGCAGGTCTGATCCGACCTGCTTTCCAGATGAGGTTGTGGAATATGCCAAATCATCTCAGCGAATCAATGACGCTGCTCAATGCCACTGCTATGGCGCTCCACAGGATGATCATCAGCACGATGGAAATTGCCCACATGATCAGCATGGCGATCGCCCAATTCTTGCGGTTAGGATTTTCCGTGTTGCTGGCCGCCCAAACAATGAGCATGATGATTCCCACTATGGGGATGGCCATCAGGATATAGGTAACGATCCAATTTCCCACCGTCATGATCGGTGCAGTGGGCTGTTGCGCCGGGTATGGTTGATTGCTCTGTTCCATCTTGAGGAACCTCCCACGATAATTTTGGATCATTATATGACCCTGCTGAAAATGTCAAGTGAATAATTCCGGATGTGAAAAAATAGCTGCCCGGAAATGATAGCTGATGCGCTGGTCTGGCTGGCCTGTCATCGTTTTCCGGGTAGTGGAAAATACCTTGACGAAATGCGGCCGCAGTCCTAGATAGATCTTGAAGTGCCTTGCATATTCTATATCAAGAAAGAGGTAATATGCTAATCCATGAATTGATGGCTTACATCGAAAGCTTCGCCCCGCTGTCCTTGGCGCTGCCCTGGGACAATTGCGGTCTGTTGGTGGGGGATGCCACTCGTCCGGTGCGGCGGGTATTGATCAGTCTGGATCTTACCCCAAACGCCGTAAAGGAAGCAATCGCCCTTGGTGCCGACCTGATCCTCACCCATCATCCGCTGATCTTTAAACCGCTGAAAAACATCACCGATCCTCTGCTGCTGAAGCTTGCCAGGCAGGGGATGGCCGTGATCTGCCTGCATACCAACCTCGATGTGGCGCGTTACAGCGTCAATCATGCCCTGGCGGATGCCTTGGGGCTGAAGGTGCAGGGACATCTGAGCCCGGAAAGCGGGGAGCAGTGGCAGCATCTGAGCGTAACCGTGCCCCCGGAGGATGCGGATGCTGTTGCCCGGGCTGCCTTTGCCGCTGGAGCGGGACGGGTGGGCAACTATGCCTCCTGTTCCACCCGCCATCCCAGCTCGGGCACTTTCCAGCCACTACCGGGTGCCGATCCCTATGTGCATGATCCCGATCCCAACGGCATCACCGCAGTCGAGGAACAGGAGCTGGAATTCATGGTGGACAAAGCCGTCCTACCCGCCGTGGTCAAAGCCATCCACGCCGCCCATCCCTATGAAACGCCCCTGCTCTATTATTATCCGGTGGAAAGCACCAATCCCGCCTATGGACTGGGCCTGATCTGCAGCTACAAAGAAAAGCACAGCATAGAGGAACTGGCGCAGCGGGTGGGCAGCACTCTGCACTGTCCCCAAGTGAGGATCTGGACGGCAGGCTACCCTTTGGACACGAAGGTCGAAACCCTGGCAATCTGTGGCGGTGCGGGCAATTCCATCCTGCCCCAGGCACAGCGGAAAGCCGGACTGGTGATCACCGGCGACATCACCTATCACAGCATGCTGGAGTGCAGCATTCCCATCCTGGATGCCGGGCACTTCTACACCGAATATCCCGTCCTGGACTATCTGGAGCGCCAGCTGGCCGCCATCAGCCTGCCCTGCACGGTGTTGCCACCCGAGAAACATGAGTATGTGCTCAATTTCCGAAGTATGGAGTTCTGAGGCGGACGGATCGGCGCCAAAAAAGCATCAGGAGAGATGGGAACGGCGGTTCAGAGCTGAAAGGTGAGCGCCACCTTGGCATAAAGCGAGGCGCTTCGCCTGGTGAAATGCCCCAGGGGATCGGAATAGCTGGAGGCGATGTCCTGGTTTTGGCGGGTGGAATAGCCGGCAAAGAGGAAATATTCGGGCCTGAATTCATAGCGCAGGCTGGCATAGTAGGTCAGGTCGGCATGGGAGACGGCGCTTTCATAGGTGCTGAGCCCCAGTCCGCTGCTCAGCCGCAGTTTGGCATTGGGGGTGAAGGTGAGCACTCCATTCACGACGGCATAGCGGTTGTCCAGATTGACCGTGAACTGCAGAGTGTCGATCACCACAGTGTTCACCCTGGGGTAGGAATATGAATTCCAGGTGCCGTAAAGGCTATAGCTCAGGGTCTTGGCCGGTTCCCCCCAAATCCCCAGGCCGATCCGGTCCAGATCGTAGGTGTCATAAAGGCTGTAAACGATGGTCTTGTAGTGGGAATAGGTTCCATAGAACTGCAGTGAACTCCAGTGGTAGTAACAAAGGCGGGTATACAGGTTCCAGGTGTCGTGATTCTGATCGTTGAGGTCCAGATAGCTGCCGATCTCGCCATTGAGGCTGAACTCATAATCCGGCCGGAAACTGGCATAATAGTCCGCACCAATAGACTTGGCATTCCTCTCCTTCCCCAGATATGATGTGTAATTGCCCCAGAGGCTGCCTTCCTGGTATTTGACATAGCCCTTGCCGGTATCGGTGGCATAGCCCCAGGACAGATTTGAGCTTTGCAGATCAGTATCCCAATAGTATCCGACGTCCGCCGCAAAATCCCGGGAGATCGTGGAAAAGGCGGCCAGGCCGATCCAGTTGCCGGGAAAGGCGTTGAGCTGGACAGCACTTACATAGCCATATTGGGGATCAGGGTCATCTGCCTGCTCATCCCTGCGAACACTGCCCATCAGATCGGTGGTCAGGACAAAATCCTTGATCAGGTTCCAGCGATAGGAGCCCTTGTACACGTGATTATAGTAGCCTTTATTCGTCCTGGTGATCAGTGAATTGCTCAGCCGCAGCTTCTTCCAGGTGGGGATTAGTGCCAGCACCTGATAATAGTCATCCGGATTGATCACAGCTCCGGAATCCGTGATCTGCTTGTCCCGGGCGCCCAGGATCCCCCAGTTCAGCGCTCCGGTGGTGCCGTTCAGCTTGAAGGCGAAGGACGGCTGGGCGATGTTGCGGGTGTAGAAGCTGCTGGAGCCAACGCCATAGGCATCGATATCCTCGGTGAAGAAGAACCGGTTCTCGGCAAAGTAAGGCGGATATTTGCTGTTGTAGTTGTCCGCGGCGTTATCCGGCGGGACATCCGAGAAATCCGGATTCAGGGATATCTTGCCCCGGGTGCGCTGCCCCAGCTTGAGGGCAAGGTCCATCCCCAGATGGTCGGGATCATAGCTGGTGGTCTTATTCACCAGGTCATAGCTTTTCACATAGTAGGGCTTGATCGTCAGCTCTGGTCTGTGCCTCACTGCCTGGCTGAGCTCGATGTCCAGGGCTTTGGCATAGTAGTCGTTGCGCATACTGGTAGTCAAGTAGGGAAGGTTGTAACTTTCATTCACCTTTTTATTATTACGGGTGATGATCACCTTCCAGCGATAGGGTAGCTGCTGTTTGAAGCGCAGATCGGTCAGTGGAATCCGCATGGTCACTATCCATCTACTCATATCATAGCGTGATTCATAGCTATAACCGCTGTTCCATTTGATATCGGCGCTGGTGTCGCTGCGCACCCCATCGAACAGATTACCCAGGGGATAAGCATAGAAAAAGTAGGCATAAAAGGCTTCCGGAACGGTGATGAGCTGCAACCGGACGTAATCAGCGTCCGGCGCGCTGTCCCGGGTGGTGATGGTACCGGTTTTGAAGGTGGAATCGATCTCACATTCGAAGTGCGCCACCAGAAAGTTGCCATCCTGCCACAGCCAACACTGGGTGATGAGTTGTTCGGGAGCCTGGTCGTCGGGACTGACCCGCAGGAGTCCGGTGAGCAGATTGTCTTCCCTCAGAACCGGTTCTTGGGAGACAGGAATACTCAGGGCTGGCAAGAGTGCCAGAGCAGCGCAGAAGGCGAGGAGGAGCAGGGCTTTCATAAAGGCATCCTGATGTTATTTAAGAAGTTTCTAAAAATATTCACCCCCTCCAACTGTCAAGCAAAAGGTTTGACTTCGCTGTGGTGGAGGACATGCCGGCAATGTATATATCACAGTCGATAGAAGACCCTGCCCCCTATTGGGAGTTCAACCTGTAACCGGATAAAATGGTTATCGAGGCTGTGAAAAAAAACAGAAACAGCCTTGAAGAGCTCATTAGGAGCGGATTTCACGGCATTATCGTGGTTAATCAACAGCCTGGGCGCTGGAAGCGCAACATTCCATTGCTTGGGGTGGAACGCAGCGAAATCGCAAGTATAAAACAAGCAGACACAAGCTAGCGCTGGAAGCGCGACATTCCATAGCTTGGGGTGGAACGCAGCGAAACCCCAAGAATAGAAAACGAAAACATAAGAAAGCGCTGGAAGCGCGACATTCCATAGCTTGGGGTGG
>CAZVXK010000026.1:0-24059 GCA_964631665.1 uncultured Candidatus Cloacimonadota bacterium
ACCGCACACTGCCTAACGGGCTGAAATATATAGTCCATGCAGACAACTCCAGTTCGATCGTCTGTCTGCAGCTCTATGTGCGGATCGGCAGCGCTTGGGAAAGCCCTGAACAGGCCGGCTATTCACACTTTCTGGAGCATCTCTGTTTCAAATCCACCCGCGATTTCAGCTACAACGAGATCAGCGCCCTGGTCACCAGTTTGGGTGGCAACATCAATGCCTACACCGATTTTGATGGCACCTGTTTCCACCTCTTGCTGCCCTCCGAGCACTGGCAGCAGGGACTCATCATTCTGTCCCAGCTGGCCAGATTTCCCGCTTTTAACGGCAAGGATGTGGAGATGGAAAAGGACATCATCAGCGAAGAGATCAGACAATATGAGAACGATCCCGAGTCCAGTTTCATCGAGTATATCCAGACCACCTGCTTCATCGATTCCCCCTTGCGCCATCCGGTTATGGGCAGCGTCGGGTCGGTCAGGCAGGCCAGTTTCTCCAAACTATGTGAATTTCTGCAACAATATTACCGTCCCGATAATTGCTTTCTGGTGCTGACCGGCGATCTCAACCCCGCTAAGGTTGAAGAGCAGATCGAGCACTTGTTTGCGGATTGGTCTGCCCCGGCACAGTATTTACAGCATGATCCGGCCCCATATCTGGAACCTGAAATCAATGGTTATCGCTTCTTTGAGCGCCAACGCAGGCAGGAATACCTGGCGATAGTGCTTCCGGAGCTCGCGGAGAGTCACCCCCTCAGCGATGCTATGTTGGTTGCGCTGCGCCATATGGCCATCGGCAGGGCTTCCCGGCTCTATAAGCTGCTGGTGGAGAAGGAAAAGCTCTGCTCGGAGGTGAAGATTTCCTCCCTGTCCGGAACCATGAGCGGCGTTACGGTGATCCAGCTCAATCCCATCGGTAAAAACCACTGTAATGCCATCCTTTCCGTCGTTGCGCAGGTTTTGGTGGAATTGCAGCAGGGACTGCTCGATCAAGCGGAATTTGAACTGATCAAACTGGACATCATCCATGGCTGGCTCTACGGTTTCGATACCATGGAAAACCTGGCCGATATGCTGGGTGGGGAGGAATTTATCCTGGGCTATGAGAAGCTCTATGAATATGGTGACCGCATTGCCGCTCTGACCCGGGAACAGGTTCAGGAATGTGTCAGGCGTTATTATACCCTCGATTCCATCTCCATCTATCACCAAGCCGGGCAGAGCGTGCAGATAGATTTTCCCGGCTTGTGGGAGCGCTCCTTCAGGGCCATCCCAACCCCGGGCTTGGGAAGCAGCCTATCGGTAACTGCAGTATTAGCAGATCAAGCCCCGGAACAGATGATAACGAATTCTGCGGTTCATTCAGAAACCGGCTGCTTTACCACAATCGCCCCCGGTTATTATCAAGCCCGGTTCGTCAATGGCATCACCTTGCTTTACAAACACATCCCCAGTCGTCCGGTCTGCGGTTTTGCCCTCAGCACGGATGTATCCCAGCTGGATGAGGATCCCGCGCATCGTAGCGCCAACTACCTCTGCACCACCGCCATGCTGCATTCCACCCACAAACACAGCCATGAACAGATCATGCAGCTTTGCCGGCGGATCGGCTTGAACATACGGGTGGAGCAACATCTGGACAGCACCACTTTCCGGGGTAAATGCTTTCCTGCCAGTCTGGAACAAGCCTTGGGAATTCTGGCAGAACTATATTTGGAACCGGCTCTTGAGGCACAATACATCCAGCTGCTCAAGTCTGCGGCCAAGGACAGCCTGCGACGCGACCGCCAGAATCCCTTTTCCCATGCCTATCAAAGATGGTTCCGGATGCTGTTCGGTGCCCACAGCCCCTATGACTGTGTTTGTGGAAACATCCAGGACCTGGATCGCCTGAATGTATTGAAAATCAATTCCTGGCACCGGCAGTGGTATCTGGGGCGGCCTTTCCATCTGGCGTTGGTTGGCTCTGTGGAGCCTGAGCACATTCTGGAAATGGTGGGACGGATTTTCCGCTATCATTCGGTTTCTCAGCCCTCCCCCAAACCCAACCCACCGAAGGTGGTTCCGCAAAAGACCAGATACATCGTGGAACGAACAGATGGCAGCCAAGCCATCATCCATCTGGGCGGATTTGCCCCCCCGGCGCTGAATCGCACCCACACCACCGCTTTCCACATTCTGGCCCAGGTGTTGGGTGGCGATATGGAATCCCGTTTTTTCAACCTTTTGCGGGAGAAATATGGTTACGCCTATCAAACCGGCATGGAATACATCTCCATCCACGGGCTCGGATACTGGAATGCCAATGCCTATTGCGATCTGGATGACTTTAAGCCCTGTCTGAAATTGATGCGTGAGATCATCGGTGAGGTCCGGCAGCGGGGCATCGAGCCGGAGGAACTGCAAACAGCCCAGAACTATCTGTGTGGGCTGGATCGCTTTGAGCGGGAGAGCGTGTCCAGCCAGGCAGCGGCGATGTCCAATCTCAGTGCGCTGGGCTATGAACCAGAGTTCTATCTTAACCGGGAACAGCGTATTCGTGCCATTTCCGTGGATACGGTCAATGATGCTGCCGGGGCTTGGTTGGATCCCGCCAATTTATTCTCCTACATTTTGTTATGATCAAGCTGGGCATTGACATCGGTTCCCGGAATACCAAGATCGTGCTCTGGGATTCCATTGCCGGCCAGATTGTATATGCTGCCTGGCGCAGCACCGATGTCCATCCCCTGGATACGGTCAACGATCTGCTTGGCCGGGCCTATCGTGAACTGGGGATTACCCAGGTGGACCAGACTGGGTGCACCGGTTATGGCAGAAAACTCTATCCCTCCGCCACCCGAACCATTTCCGAGATCGCCTGCCATGCTGCGGGAGTGCGCTTCTTCCATTCTGATTGCCGCACCATCATCGATATCGGAGGTCAGGATTCAAAGATCATCAGCCTGGAATCTGAGGGCCGCGTGCGTGATTTTGTGATGAATGACAAATGCGCCGCCGGCACCGGCAGGTTCCTTGAAATGATCTCTCTAAGGCTGAATTGCCCTTTGGAACAGCTTTCTGCCTTGGCTGGCAGATCCGACGCTGAACTGGCCATTTCCTCCACCTGCGTGGTCTTCGCCGAAAGTGAGATCATCAGTCTGATCGCCCAAAACCACAAACCTGCCGATATCGCCCGGGCCGTCCATCAATCCATCGCCCGGCGCGTTTTAGCCCAGATCAGCGCTCTGGACCATCAACCCCCGGTCTCCTTCACCGGCGGGGTGGCGCTGATTTCGGACCTGGTGCATTGCCTGGAACAAGAATTGGGCTGTCCGGTGCAAGTCCCTCCGGAACCCGAACTCACCGGTGCGCTGGGAGCGGCGCTGTTAGTGTAGTGCAATGGTGGAACGGTGGAAAAGTGAAAAGGATGGCGCAGCGAGAGGAATGTCAGGCGTCTGGCCTGACCAGGTCCCGGGGATCTTTGCTTATAGGTGTACATCCAAGTACCTGACACACAATGAAAACAGATTATCACATTCATTCTGAATATAGTTACGATAGCAAGATCAAAGCAGATGATCTGCTTGATAAAGCTATCTCACTGAATTATGCAACCATTGCCATCACCGAACATCTCGATCTCCTGCCCCAGGAGCTTTCCGTGTTCGGTCTGCCCTC
The DNA here is from genome assembly GCA_964631665.1 of uncultured Candidatus Cloacimonadota bacterium. Lineage (GTDB taxonomy): Bacteria > Cloacimonadota > Cloacimonadia > Cloacimonadales > Cloacimonadaceae > Syntrophosphaera. The sequence continues at coordinate 3,660 of CAZVXK010000026.1, forward strand.
TCTCAAAAGATACCAGGCCCGGATCCGCGATCTGCAAAGCCGCTATCAGGGACGGATCGAACTGGTCTTTGGTGTGGAGGTGGGCGATTATCACCTGGTGAGGGATTTTGCCCAGCCCCTCATCGAACGTCTGGACTTTGGGCTGATCCTCGGTTCGGTGCATTTCCTGAGTGATCACACCAATGTGGCCGTGCCCCTGAAACAAGCCCTGAACTCCGAAGGGATTAGGGACTACTACCAACACAATCTGAACTTGGTAAGCACTTGCGATATAGATGTGTTGGCGCATCTGGGGGTGTATAAACGCTACTATCAGGCCACTCCGGATGAAAGCGCCTGCCGGAGACTGTTGCAGGAGATCTTCGCAGTGGTGATCGAGCGCAACATCGCCCTGGAGATCAATTTTTCCAGCTTCCGCAAACCCTATGGCAGATTGATCCCGGAGCCAGACCAGATCGAACTCTATCGCAGCCTGGGCGGTAATCTCTTCACCATCGGCAGCGACGCCCACACCCTGGATCAGTTTGATGACCACTATTCCATGATCCCGCACTGGTTGCAGGCAGCATCGGAAGAATTCCCGCTCACACGAGTCCCCGGAATATAACCAATCCGGACCAAACTTCAGTTCAGACCAGAAACTTGTTTTCTGTCCTGACCCAAGGGCATACTACAAGGGCATACTACAGTTTCATAATTGTAGTTTTTAGGTTGGGCTCCCATAAGCATTACGGAATCATTACGGAGTCATTACGGATTAACTCCGTAATGACTCCGTAATGATTCCGTATTGGTAACGGGAGCGACGTGTGGATTTATCTTGACAGATAATGGCGGGAAAATTGCTTAAGAAAAAGTGGATGATTCCATGACAGGAGAAACATCGATTTGACTATTGATGAACAGCTGAAAAGAAGCAAGGATAAAAAACAGAACCGAGGCCTCCCAGCCCAGCTTGGGAGAACCTTTCATCTGTCCATCGGTTAAACTGTTAATCTATTATAAATTGAGGAGATACAGATGAAATATTACCGTAAAATGATCGGCGAGAAATGCTATCTTTCGCCGGTGGCGATCGATGACGCGGAGAAATACACCGAATGGGTGAATGACCTGGAGATCGGGCAATTCATGCTCTTTTCCTCCATTATCTACGATCTGGACAAGGAGCGTGATACCCTGAAGGAATTGATGGAACACGGGATCGTGTTTGCCATCGTGGAAAAAGATACCAACAAAGTGATCGGCAACTGCGGCCTCCACAATGTGAGCAATGTCCATCGCCGGGCCGGTTTCGGCATCTTCATCGGCGAAAAGACCTACTGGAACCAGGGCATCGGCACCGAAGCCACCGCCCTGATGCTGGACTATGCCTTCAACATCATGAATCTGAACAACATCAGCCTGGAAGTGGTGGCCTACAACCAACGCGCCGTCCGCTGTTATGAGAAGGTGGAATTCAAGTATGTGGGAAAACGCCGCAACTATATCTTCATGGCGGGGAAATATCACGATGTGTTGATCTATGATATCCTGGCAGATGAATTTAGCAGCCCCTATGTGAACGGTGTGTTTGAACGCAGCACAAGCGATGAGGCGGGACGCAGCAAGATCTCCATTTTCGGGGAGCCGGGTGAGCAGGGGAAAAGCAGTTGACAAGATTAACAGATGAACAGATTAAAAGTTGAAAAGTTTCCCCAGGCTTGGCGGAGCGGCCTCTGTTCATCTGTCCATCTTTTCAACTGTTAATCATAACCAAAAATGTTTCGTAATATAAAGGGCCAGGACCATGCCCTGCAGATCCTGAAAATGGCGATGGACAACGATCGCATCGCCCAGGCCTACCTTTTCCACGGCGCCGATGGGGTGGGCAAATTCACCACGGCGCTCTATTTCGGCATGGCTTTGAACTGCCTGTCGCTGAGTGAATTCCGCCCCTGTGGGGTCTGCAATTCCTGCCGCAAGTTCCTTGCCTTCGAGCATCCCGATTTCATCTACCTCTTCCCCACTCCCAACCTCCAGCTCACCGTGGACGGCGAGATCAAGAGCCCGGAAGGCCTGCGCCAGTATGAAGCCTATATCAAAAACAAGATCGAGGCACCCTGGCAGGACTACTATTTCAGCTCTTCCATCGAGATCCGCATGGAGAGCGTGTCCATGCTGATCAAGCGGCTCGATTTTTCGATCTATGAGGCCAACTGGCGGGTCTGCATCATCGAGGAAGCCGACCAGATGAATATTCCCACCGCCAACGCCTTCCTGAAGACCCTGGAGGAACCGCCGCGGCAGACTGTGATCATTTTGGTGACCAACCGGCTTTCGATGTTGCTGCCCACCATCGTCTCCCGCTGCCAACCAATCTATTTCAAACCCGTGTCGCCCCAGGTGATCGAAACCATTTTGCGAGACCATTTCTCCACCGATCTGAACACCGCCCGCACCGCCTCCCGGATCGCCAACGGCAGCGTGAAACGGGCGGTAAAGCTGATCCAGGAGGACGCCTCCCTGATCCGGGCCCGGGCTTTTGAGATCTTTCAACTGGCTGCCGCCGACAAGGAACTGGCCTTTCTGACCTCGCTGCAAAAAGGCGGGAGATTGAATGCGGAATCCGCCATCGAGCTGATCCGCTACCTGGGGATGTTTGTGGGGGATCTGAACCTGGTGCAGGCCGATCCGGAGCAGGTCTCCAATGTGGACAAGCTTGAGTTTCTGACTGCCGTCTGCCCCCCGGACGACGATCTGCACCATCGGGTGGTGCAGTTTCTGCTAACCAGCGAAGATTTGATCCGCAAGATCGAGGGCAATGTCAACCTGACGCTGGTGATGACGAACCTGTTTCTTCAACTGCGCAAAGTATTCAATTATTAGATATTTATGCCCCAAAGAAAGCTGGCCCGCAATATCAGCGTGATGTCCTCCGCCATCTTCATGAGCCGGGTCATGGGTCTGATCAGAGACCAGGTGATGGCCTTTTTCTTTGGCACCACCTTCCTTAACGACGCCTTCCTGGTGGGCTTCAAGATACCCAATTTGCTGCGCAGCCTGTTCGGCGAGGGAGCGCTTTCGGCCTCCTTCGTGCCGATCTACAACGAACTGGGGATCAAAGAAGGCCGGCAGAAACAGGTACATTTCGCCCTGCAGGTATTGTCGATCCTCACTTTTTTCCTGCTCATCCTCACCATCGTCGGCATCGCGCTGGCCCCCCTCATCGTGAGCGTCCTCTATCCCGGGCTCAAACCCCAAACTCACGATCTGGCGGTCATCCTCACCCGGATCATGTTCCCCTATCTGTTTTGGATCGGGCTTTCCTCCACCATGATCGCCATCCTCAATTCCCACGACTACTTCTTTATGACCGGGCTTTCCTCCGCCCTGCTCAATGTGGGCATGATCGGCAGCGTGGTCTTGCCCCGCCTGCTTTGGAAGCTGGAATCCGAGGAACTGGTGCGCTGGGCGGCCTGGGGAGTGTTTGGCGGCGGATTTTTGCAGACCCTGATCAATCTGCCCTATCTGCGCAAACTGGGTTATTCCCTGCGCCTGGTTCTGCGCTTCAGCGGGGAAACGCTGGTCACGATGTGGAAACGCTTTCTGCCTTCCGTGATCGGGGTGGGCATCCGCGAGATCAATCTGATCGCGGACAGCCTGATGGCGTCGTTTCTGGTGGTGGGCAGCATCTCGGCGCTGGAATTTGGCAACCGGCTGTTTCAGCTGCCCTTGGGGATCTTCGCAATTTCTGTCGGGACCACTCTGTTGCCGGCCTATTCGAGGTTGGTGACGAATTCGGATTTTCCGGAGCTGTCCCGGCATCTGCGTTTTGCCAGCGTGAGCCTGATGTATATCATGCTGCCGGTAACCACCATCATCTTCGCCCTGGGCGGTGACTTCGTCAGAATCCTGTTCGAACGGGGCGCTTTCGATGCCCGGGCCAGCCTGATGACCGAACAAGCCCTGTTCTACTACTCCCTGGGCTTGATTTTCTTCAGCCTGAACCAGACCCTCACACCGCTTTTCTATGCCAACAAGGACACCCGCACGCCGGTGAAGATCGCCGCCGCCATGATGCTGATCAACATCGTGCTGAATCTGGTTTTGATGCAGTTTATCCAACATCGCGGACTGGCTCTGGCCACCTCACTCACCGCCCTGCTGAACTATCTGGTGTTGTTGCGCCTGATCCGCAAAAAGCTGCCCCAGATCAGCCTCAAGGGCATCTTCCCCAATGCCCTGAAGAGTCTGGTCATCTGTAGCCTGATGTGGGTGATCCTCTTTTATGTCAATTCGTTGGTCTCGCTGCAAAACAAATGGCAGCTCCTGGGCAAAGATATCCTCCTGGTGTTGTTTTGCCTGGTGTTCTTCTACCTGGCGGGAATCTTGCTAAAGCTGGACTATCTGCGGGAAGCCACCCGGTTCCTATGGAAAAAACGCTTGACCTGAATTCGCCCAAGTTGCTTCATTTGCCCGAACAACCGGGGATCTATATTTGGAAGGATAAAAACGGCGAGGTGATCTATGTGGGCAAGGCCAAGTCCCTGAAACACAGGGTAAAAAGCTATCTTTCAGCCTCGGCCAAAGACATCAAGACCGAGCAATTGGTGAAGCATATCGCCGATCTGGAGATCATCATCACCAATTCCGAACACGACGCCTTCATCCTGGAAGCCAACCTGATCAAGCGCCACCGGCCGAAATACAATGTGATGCTCAAGGACGACAAGCGTTATCCCTTCGTGAAGATCACCCTGGCCGAGCCTTTCCCCCGCATCATGGTGACCCGGGACCTGGTGCGGGATGGCTCACGCTATTTCGGCCCCTACACCGATGCCCGCTCGCTGCGGATCACCTTGCGCAACTTCGAATGGATCTTCCCCATCCGCACCTGCACCCGCAACATCCCGGCGGACCGGATCAAATTCAAAGATGCCTGCATCAACCACCAATTGGGCAAATGCCCGGCACCCTGCATCGGAGCGATCGGTCAGGCGGATTATCGCAAGGTCGTACAAAGACAGGTGGATTTCTTCAGCGGCAGGCATCAGCAGGTGGTGGACGAGCTGAGGCAGGAAATGAACACCCTGGCGGAAAATCTGAATTTCGAGCAGGCGGCTGCCATGCGGGACCGCGTCATTGCCATCGAGAAGATCCGCAAGCGCCAGATCGTATTCTATTCCGATCAGCGCAATTCGGATGTGATCGGCTGCTATCAGGAGGAAAATCATGCCATTTGCGTGGTGTTGAAGATCGTCTCCGGAGTGGTGATCAATCAGGAAAACTATCCGCTGGGCAATGTGGAACACAATTCCCTGGCTGAGCTCCTGAGCGCCTTTCTGAAACTATACTATGCGGATAAGGACGAACTCCCAGATGAAGTGTTGCTGCCTTTCGAGCCGGAGGACTTCACGGAGTTGAACGAATGGCTGCAGGGACGCTTGAGCCTGCCCCAGCGCGGTGAAAAAAGCAAGCTGCTGGCCATGGCCAAACGCAACGCCTTCAACCTGATCGAAGAGAAGAAACTGGCTCACCTGCGCAAGGCCAACCGCACTGTGTATCCCATCCAGGAATTGAAGGAAAAGCTGAATCTGCCCAAACTCCCCCGCAAAATGGTGTGCATGGACATCTCCACCATCCAGGGCAGCGACACGGTGTCCTCGGCGGTGTTTTTCGAGAACGCCAAACCCAGGAAAAAGTTCTACCGCCATTTCATCATTCGCAGCGTGGATGTCCAAAACGACTATGCCGCCCTTCAGGAGACCCTGACCCGCTTTTTGAAGGAAGTGGAAAAAGATACTGCCTTGCTGCCCGACCTCTTTGTGATCGACGGCGGCAAGGGGCAACTGAGCGCCACTCTGGAGGCGATCAAAGCCTCCGCGCATCCTGAGATTCCCATAATTTCACTGGCGAAGCGGGCTGAGGAGATCTTCACCCCCGGACTGGCCAGTTCCATCATTCTGCCCCGCTCTTCCTCCGCCCTCAGATTGCTTACCGCCATCCGGGATGAGGCACATCGCTTTGCCATCGATTTTCACCGCTCCCGGCGTTCCAAACGCACCTTGGTCAGTCAGTTGGAGGAAATTCCCGGAGTGGGTGAGCAAACCAAATTTCTGCTTCTCAAAGAACTTGGTTCAATCGAGGCGATCAACAATGCAACCATTGAGCAATTAGCCCAGATCAAGGGGATCGGGATCAAGACTGCCACAGCGATCAAGGCCCATGCGCAAAGCTTGTGCAAAGATAAAAATACAAATACATAACCGATACTTTTTCATAAAGATACTCACGCCAAATGAATTAAACCTTGACAGAAGTGGCAGCTATGATTCTTTTGTCTCAAAAGAAAAAACGATAGCATAACGAGAGGTAAAAAATGCACTTGTATCCCAAACCCCGCAAGAAATCTGTGATGCCCACAGATTACCGTAACAAGATCCTTACTGCCGCAATCAAGATGTTTGCCCAGAAAGGATATGTCAATACCACGATGTCCGATGTCTCACTGCAGGCAAAAGTGGGAATCGGCACCCTGTACAATTATTTCCGGAACAAGGACGACATGCTGCTGCAATGCATGAAGAAGACCATCGAAGACGAGATTCATGTGATCCGTGAGGCCAGTGAGGCCGAAGCCGATCCGATTGACCGGTTACACAGCTTCTTCCTCAAGCATAGCGAGCTGATCCAATGCAAGCCCTACATCGCCAAATTCCTGGTGGTGGAGCTGCGCCAAAGCGAAGGCTTCTACAAACGCAATCCTTCCTACAACCCCATGAACTACTATCTGGACTACTGCCAGGAGATCCTTCAGGGCGCGATGGACAGTGGCCGCATCCGCAAGGTGGATGTGAAAACCCTGTCCTACATCGTGATCGGAACCATGGATATGATCTTCACCCAATGGTTGATCAGCGGTAAGACCCTGGATATCAAGGTTATGTTTGAAAGTGTCCGCAACATACTGAAACTGGGGCTTGAATCTTAAGCCAGCCTTTCTGACAGAGGGTAGCCCGATCCGGCTACCCTCTTTGTCTGCCAACCGTTGGAACCCCTTTTCGTCCGGCAGCGGATGTTCATGACAAAAACAGGCCTGGCATTCTTTCTTATATTGATCAACTTAGCGATCAACACCGGATTGTGGGGTGTGGAACTGCCGCTGTATGTTACCTTCGCTTCGGACAACCATCTGGATTACTATCCCCAGCGCGAGGTGAAAGAGATCGTTTGGGATGAAAAATACCGCATCGCGCTCGGTATGGAAGAGCTGCGCAAAGGAGATTTCAGCGCGGAGTTTCGCTTGACCTCCCGATCTGATTTTATTCAGCAGCAGGTGTTGATCGACCGTCTTACCGCAGCTTACCATTTCCCCTTGGGAAGCTTCAGCGCCACCACGCGCACCCTGGGCGTGGGCAGTGGCTATTACCACCAGGAGCAGTATGTGGCCAGCCCGGACTATGACAACTGGCTTTATGGCTCCACCCGGTTCAATGGATTGATGTATGGGTTCGATTGGGGTAAACAGATTCTGGAGCTGGGGCTGGGCGGGAATGTCCACAATCAGGCCATGGCGGTTGCCGACTACCGGATCGATCTGTCTCAGCCGGTCAGGATCGGTTTCAGGCTGGATTCCTCCGCCCGTGACACCCATTGGAACACTCCGCAGCTCATGGGTTCTGTGTATTACCGACATCAGCTGCCCTGGCTGGAGCTGACCACAGACCTGGCTTACAAGCATGTTTTCCCCTATCAGGAAACACCCCTCAAACAGGAGTATTTTGGGGTGGCAGAACTGGCGCTGGGCAAGGCACCCCTGCCCAAACTGATCCTCAGTGCCCGTTACGAGGACCGTGACCATGCCCCACAGCAACAGCTGATGTTGCAGGCAGCCCTGAAGCAAGGCTGGGGCAGGTTTTCCTTCTGCCCAGGCTGGAACTATTGGGAAACCGATGGGGATTCCCTGTGGCACCTCAATCTGCTGGTTGGCCTGAAGCTCACCCAACAGAGCAGGATCGGCATCTACTATCAATATGAAGAGCAAGCGCAAAGCAGGCATAGCTTTGGCCTTCAAAGCAGCCTGCGTCTTGATTTTTAGCCTGCTGCTGATCTCCTGTGACTTGCTCAGCCCGGGAACTGATCAGGCGCCCATCATCTGCTTCACCTTTGATGACCAGCATATCAGCATCTGGCAACATGCCTTCTCCATCCTCGACCAGTATGGTTTCAAGGGCACCAATTTCATCAACAGCGGCAGGATCGGGCAACCGGAATTGATGGATTGGGATCAGCTGCTCACCCTGGAACTGGAACATGGTTGGGAAACCGGTGGGCACACGCTATATCATGAAGACTTGCCTTCGCTCAGCTTTGCGGAAGCCGAGATCGCCATTGGGCAGGATTATCACAATATCAGGGACAAGGGTCTCTCCCCCAAAGGCTTTGCCCTGCCCGGGGGAAGCTGCCCGGTGGAGTATTATGAAATCATCGATCGCTATTACGATTACATCCGCTGCAGCAGTGATTTCGCCATGCAACGCCCGGTCAACAGACGAGCATTGGGTTATCTGTCCTTTCAAAGCGGCTGGACCGCAGATCAGATCAAAGACCGGATCAAGCGTGGCATTGCCCGGGGCGAGGCCTTGATCATCATTGGGTTCCACCGGATCGAAACACCGGAGGGCGGCTATAACGACAATTGCCCGGCAACCGAGCTGGAGGAGATCATGCGCTTCGTTAGCGGCAAAGGTTTGCGAGTGATGACACTATCGGAGGCTCTGGAGCAGTTGTAAAGATTTTGCTTGTCAAATGACCAAGCCTCGAAAATTGTGGTTGAAAGAATAATTTTCAGAGAGGAAGAATCATGAAGCTCTCGCAGCGTGCTGTGGAAATCCAGGCTTCGCCCATCCGCAAACTGATGCCCCATGCCAACGCAGCCAAGAAAAGGGGCGTGAAGGTCTATCACCTCAATATCGGCCAACCGGACATTCCCACTCCCAGGGAAATGATGGAGGTCTATCACACTTTTTCGGAAAAGGTATTGGCCTATGGGCCATCGCAAGGGCTGGATGTCTACCGCCAGGGATTGGTTCAGTATTATGCCCATAACTCGATCGCTCTGGCCGAAGACGAGATCATCGTAACCACGGCGGGGTCGGAAGCCGTAACCTTTGCCATGCTGGTGGTCTGTGGCGTGGGTGATGAGATCATCGTTCCCGAGCCGTTCTATACCAATTACAACGGATTTGCCACCATGGCCGGGATCAATCTGGTTCCGCTCACCACCTATGCCGAGACCGGATTCCAGCTTCCATCCGATGCCGAGATCGAGGCCAAAATCACACCCAAGACCAGGGCGATCATGATCTGCAGCCCCGGCAATCCGACCGGAACGGTCTATTCCCACCAATCTATAGCCCGGCTGGCAGCGCTGGTTAAAAAACACGATCTCTATCTGATCGCCGATGAGGTGTATCGGGAATTCATCTATGATGGCCTCACCCACACCAGCATCATGCATTTCCCGGAGATTGCGCAGAACGCCATTCTGGTGGACAGCGTCTCCAAACGTTACAGCGCCTGCGGGGCCAGGATCGGCTGCATCGCCTCCAAAAACAAGGCGGTGATGGAAGCCACCCTCAAATTTGCCCAGGCCCGCCTCTGCCCGCCCACGGTGGATCAACTGGCCGCCAATGCCTGTGTTCCTCTGCAGCAGGAATTCTTCACACCCTTGATCGGTGAATACCAATCCCGCCGGGATCTGGTCTATGCTGCTCTGATGGAAATCCCCGGCGTGGTTTGCGTGAAACCCCAGGGCGCTTTCTACATCGTTGCCAATCTGCCCATCGCCGATGCCGAGGACTTTGTGATCTGGCTGTTGGACAACTACCAGATCGATAATGAAACTGTGATGACCGCCCCTGCCGAAGGCTTCTATGCCACTCCCGGGCTGGGCCGGAACGAGTTGCGGATCGCCTATGTCCTGAACAAGGACGATCTGAAAAAAGCAATGCGGATCTTCAACGAGGGCTTTGCCCAATACCGCAAGACCCATGCCTGAGTTTACAAGCTGAAAGTGGTGGAGGCCGGATGAAAACCAAGTGGAAGATCTCGCCCTATCTGTATATCCTGCCAGCCCTGGCGCTGCTCCTGGCCTTCAGGCTGGTTCCGATCCTGATGTCCTTTTTTATCAGTTTCTTCGATCTCAAGATCACCGGGACAGGTGAATTCAAAGGCTTGGAAAACTACGTCACCATGATCCACGACCCGGTGTTCTGGAAATCCATGATGAACACGGTGTGGCTGGTGTTGTTCGTGGTTCCTGCCAGCATTGTTTTCCCGCTGCTGTTTGCGGTGCTGCTGAACCAGATCAAATGGATGAAAGGCTTCTTCCGCACCATCTATTTCATGCCTTTCGTCACTTCCCTGGTGGCGGTCTCGATCGTGTGGAAGATAATCTTCTCGGAGCAGGCGGGCCTGGCCAATACCTTCCTGGGCTGGTTCGGCATCGAGCCGCAACTCTGGCTGGCCCAGCACCGGGGTATCTTTTCCCTCTTCTTCTCCGGATTCGGGGTCACCCTCCCTGAGTGGATGGGAGGGCCGTCCCAGGCGCTTTTCGCCATCATCATCCTCACCATCTGGAAGGGGCTGGGCTACAACACCATCATCTATCTGGCGGGATTGCAGAACATCTCCAAGGACTATTATGAAGCCGCCGAGATCGATGGCGCTGGCAAGTTCAAACAATTCCTGCGCATCACCATTCCGCTGATCTCACCCTCCACCTTCTATGTGCTGTTGATGACCACCATTGTCAGCTTCCAGGCCTTTGCCCAGGTTTATCTGATGACGGACAAGGGCGGGCCGTTGAATTCCACCTCCCTGATCGTGTATTACATTTACGACCAAGGCTTCGACAAACTGAAGATGGGCTATGCCAGCGCCGTGGCCCTGGTGCTGTTCCTGGTGGTGCTGGGGCTCACCATTCTGCAACGGCGGCTGGAACGCCATGTGAACTATTAGGGGTGATGCCATGAACGAAAATCTCCGCATGACCCTGATCTACACTCTGCTGATCGTCTTTGGCCTCACCATGATCGTTCCCTTCATCTGGATGATCTCCACCGCTCTGATGACCCAGGCGGAATTCAACAAACACGAGGCCGTGTTCATTCCCAAGGAGGAATACTATGTGTGGGACCAAGCCGGCGACGAGAGCGGAGAGCAGCGCATCCTGCTGGTGACCACCAAAGCGGACAGCAGCATCATCCATATCCTGGATGAGCAGGGCCGGATCACCGAGGAATACAAGCCTGTCCCTTCTTCTGAAATACGTAAGGTCAAAAAATTGCTGAGCTTTCACTTTGATAACTTCATCAAAGCGTTTAAGAAAGTTCCCTTTGCGCTCTATTTTGGCAATACGATATACGTTTCCTTCATGTCCCTGATCGGAGTGCTCATCACCTCGCTCCTGGCTGCCTATGCCTTTGGCAGGATGGAGTTTAAGGGCAGGGACTTCTTTTTCTACCTGTTTTTGAGCATGATGATGGTGCCGGAGCCGATCTATCTGATCTCCTCCTACCTGCTGTTGGACAAGATCAACTGGCTGGACACCTACCAGGCCCTGATCGTCCCCTGGTGCGTGAATATCTTCACCATTTTCCTCTTCCGCCAGCATTTCCGTTCCCTGCCCAAAGAGCTCTTCGATGCCGCCGCCATAGACGGTTGCAGCACTTTCGGCATGCTCTGGCGGATCATCATCCCCCTCTCCAAACCGATCATCGCCACCGCCTCCATCTTTTCCCTGATCGGTTCCTGGAACAGTTTCATGTGGCCACTGGTGATGACCAACCGCCCCGAACTGAGGGTGTTGCAGGTGGGCTTAAGCTATTTCAACCAGGAGGCTTCCACTCAAACCACACTGCTGATGGCGGCTTCCACCTTCAGCATCCTGCCCATCCTGATCCTCTTCTTCATTGCCCAGAAGCAGATCATTGCCAGTTATGCCAAGGCAGGATTGAAAGATTAATTGTGGAGACATCAAAATGAATAAAAAGAAAACTGATATCCGGCAGATCAAACAACATATCCAGAAAACTGCCCAGATACCAAAAGAACAACGCCAATACAAGGTTCCGGAACGTCCGGTGCCGGTCTATGAGGGAGTGATCCGCCCGCAGCCATTGGTACCCGTGAACTACAATCGCTGGGTGGCGTTTGCGCTGTTTGCCGTCTCGCTCATCATCTACATGCTCACCCAGGCCCGCACCCTGTCCTTCTGGGATTCCGGAGAATATGCCACCTGCATCAGCATCCTGGGGGTTCCCCATCCTCCCGGAAATCCTTTCTACATCGTTTTTGGCAGAGCTTTGGTGGCGATCTTTGGTGGTTTCATCCCCCATGCCGTGATCGCTGCCTTCATTTCCGGGCTCACCTCAGCCCTGGCGGTAATGTTCACCTATCTGGTCACCGTTCAACTCACCAGCATGTTCAAGATCAAATATTGGGAAGCCATCTTCGCCGGTGTGATGGCGGCCCTGTTCACCGCCTTCTCCTTCACCTTCTGGATGAACGCCATTGAGGCCGAGGTCTATTCCGGGCTGGTCTTTTTCGTGAATCTGATCCTCTGGCTCACCCTCTGGTGGGTTCAGCATGCCCGTGAATTCCACCACCAGAATGTGCTATTGCTGATCGTGTATCTCTTTTTCCTGGGCTTCTGTGTGCACCAGACCGCCCTCCAGATCGCTCCGGCGGTGCTGTTCATCGTGATCTATCCACAATTTATCAAAGGCGTAAAAAAGGACGTGTTCTGGATCAAGGTGATCGGCTACACGGCGGCAATGATCGTCTCCTACCTGATCTTCGGATTGATCGGTAAAGGTCTGAAGATCGATGATTTCGACAAATGGGGCTTTGCCCTGATGGCCTTCATCCTGATCCTGGTCGAACTCTATGATGTCATCGATCCCCGCGTCTGGTACATCGGGCTGGGCTTGGTGGTGGCAGGGCTTTCCGCCCATCTCTACCTGATGGTACGCGCCTCCGACCGCCCCTTCATCAATGAAGGCCATCCCTCCACTCTGGACATGTTCATGAACTATGTGCTGCGCAAGCAATATGGCGAAACCTCGATGTTCGTGCGGCGGGGCAATTTCATCTCCGACCAGCTGGGGTTCCACTTCCTGCGCTATTTCGGTATGCAATGGTTCAATGCTGAGATCCTGGCCAAGGCCACCAAACTCTCCGCCGGCTTCTACACCGCCATCGGCAGCATCATTGTGGCGATCCTGGGATTCTTCGGTGCCATTTTCCATTCCCGTCAGAACCGCCACAGCTTCTTTTATTTCCTCTCCATCATCCTCTGCACCACATTGCTGATGGTGTTTGTGATGAATCTTTCCGATGCCGAGGTGCGGGACCGCGATTATTTCTTCGTAGTGGGCTACAATATGTGGGCGATCTGGATGGGGATCGGAGCCTTGGGAATCATCTATCTGGTGAAGACCCAGGCCGCCCGCATCACCTTGATGGCAGCCCTGGCGCTGCTGCCCCTGGTCAATCTGGCCAGCCAATATCATGTCCACGACCGCAGCAAGGAATTCATCGCCCTGGATTATGGCGTGAATTTCCTCAATTCCCTGGAGGAGAATGCCATCATCTTCACCAATGGCGACAACGACACCTTCCCCATCTGGTATGCCCAGGCGGTCTATGATCCTCATGCCAAGGCCCACATGCATCCCACCCGGGACATCTTCCCCACTCCGGAATCCCAGGCTGCAATCCAGACGGCCATGGATTTCAAAAACAAGGCGCTCAAAGGAATCCGCAAGGATGTTACCGTGGCCAACCTCTCGTTGCTGAACACGCCCTGGTATATCAAGCAACTGCGCGACCGCGAGGGCGTGCTGTTCAACTGGTCGGAGGAGCAGATCGACCAGATCCAACCGGATTTTATGGGCAGGACGGTCCGCTTCAATGCCGGCGACCCCGCCGGGGAGATGAATTTCAGCATCTTCTATGAGCAAAGCCCGCCCTTCCGGAGTTTTACTGACCGTCCTTCGGAAAGGTATTACCGCATGTCCGATCTTGCTACCATCAGGATCATCGAACAGAACTTTGGCAAACGTCCCATCTACTTTGCCGTAACCTGCGAAAGCTATATCGGTTTCGATGATTATCTGCGCAACGAGGGCATGGTCAGCCGCCTGGTCCACACTCGCGATCCCGAAGGCCAGCAGATGGATATCGAGCGCCTGCTCACCAATATCGACCAGATCTACCAATACCGTTCCATCCACGATCCCCGCGTCTATAAAGATGAGAATATGAGCCGCCTGACCATGAATTACGGCTCCGGTTATGTGCGCGCCGGCATCTGGTTCACCAAACAGCAGAACTTTGACAAGGCCCGGGAATATGAACAGAAGGCTCTGCAGTATATTGACAGCCCCATCCGGATGACAGAATTCTATGTCCGTTACTACAGCGGGAGCGGGCAGTGGGCCAAGCTGGATTATTTCATCGAAAACCACGTCTTCAAAAATCCCCGGGGCAGCGACATCTACAAATCCTACGTGCTGCGCCACTTATTGGACGAAGCACCGGAGTATTCCATCAAATACCTGCGCAAGGGAATTCTGCAATATCCCCTGGACAGGGATTTTGCTGATCTGGCGGTCTATTTTGCCAAGGAACATGAGGTTTTCCCCCAGATCATCGCCATGCTGGATTCAGTGCGCAGCAACCTTTCCTACTCCCTGGAAGAGCATTTCCAGTTTCTGCGCAATAAGGGTAATCTGGACAGCTTGGAACCCGAACTGCCCCCGCAATAGGAGCTTCCGCCTTCCCCCGCCTTTTGAGGAATCGGGGTTAACCGGAATCAAGTCCCGTTCACCAGCCTTTTACGGCTTGTGAGCGGGACTTGTTCTTCTTTGGCTCTGTCGGAGGCAAGGAGGGCGACAAGGGTGGCAACATCGCTAAAGGGTTCGCTGGCGCCGCCACCTTCAGACAATAATATTGGGTCACATCGAAAAAGAGCTTGCCTTCCCGGCCGATTCAATTAATATATGAACATATATTCATATAAGAGGAAGCCATGAGCACTTCATGTTTATGCAAAAACGTCTCTCCCAAGGAGATGGAGCAAATGCAACAAGCCCTGCCGGATCAGCAGACCGTGGAACAGATGAGTGAATTCTTCCGGGTGTTCGGAGACGGCACCCGTCTGAAGATATTACACTTTCTTTCCCGGCATGAACTATGCGTGGCGGATCTGGGCGCTCTGACCGGCATGCAGCAATCCACGGTGTCCCATCAGCTTAAGATCTTGCGTTTGAGCAGGTTGGTGAAGGTGCGCAAGGTGGGCACCACCAGTTACTATTCCTTGGACGACGCCCATGTGCAGAGCATTTTCGACATCGCGTTGGAGCATATCCGTGAGGTGGGGCGCTAATGATCATCCGTGAATATGAGATCCAGAACCTGACTTGCCCCAATTGCAGTAACAAGATCGAGGAAAGCATCAAAGCCCTGCCGGAGGTCAATTCCGCCCAATTGGACTTTATGAACCGGAAACTGGTGGTTCAATACCATGAGGAAGTGGATACCGCCCTGGAACGGCTGAATCAGATCGCCGGCGCCATCGAACCGGGAGTGGTGTTCTCGGTCACCTCCGCGCAGCCCGATCTCAAGAGCAGGCTCGGCTTCTGGCTGCCCTTGGGCGCTGGTGTGGCCATCCTGGCGGTCATGCACTTTGTGGCAGCCGCCTGGCAACCCTGGCTGGGTTTGTTTTCCTATCTTTTGGTGGGCCATCGGGTGCTGCTTTCCGCTGCCCGGGCCTTGTGGACGAAGCAGCTCTTTGCCGAGCATTTCCTGATGAGCGTTGCCACCCTGGGCGCCCTCTATCTGGGAGAATATCTGGAAGCGGGCGCGGTGATGGTGCTCTACGAGATTGGCCTCTTTCTGGAAAACCGGGCGCTGGAGCATTCCCGGCGCTCTGTAAAAAGCATGCTGGCCCTCAAGCCGGAAATTGCCCATCTGCAAACGGCTGAGGGCATCAGGGAGGTCAAGCTGGCCCAGGTGCATCCGGAGGATGTGGTTCTGGTCTATGCCGGCGAGCGTATCCCTTTGGATGGTGTTGTGCAAAAGGGGGAAAGCACTGTGGACACCTCCACCCTGACCGGTGAGGCGGAACCGCTCCCTGTGGCTGAGGGAATCAAGGTCTTTGCAGGATTCATGAACAACAGTGGCCTGCTGGAGATCAGGGTTACCAGCACCGAAGCGGAAAGCACGATCAGCCGCATCCTGAATTTGATCGAGAACGCCACAGCCCGGAAGTCCTCCCAGGAGAAATTCATCACCCGCTTTGCCCGCTATTACACTCCGGCGGTGGTTTTGGCTGCGCTGCTGGTCTTCCTGGTCCCCACCCTGCTGGGCTCTCTCGCCAGCGTCTGGTTGAAGCGTTCGCTGGTGTTTCTGATCGTTTCCTGCCCCTGCGCCCTGGTGATCTCCATCCCCCTCACTTATTTCATCAGCATCGGCATCGCCGCCCGCCACGGCATCATCCTCAAGGGCAGCAACTATCTGGATATCCTGCGCCGGGTGAAAACCGTGGTCTTCGATAAGACCGGCACCCTCACCACCGGAAGGCTGAGGATCGAAAAACTCTATGTCCAGGAGGAAAGGCCGGCGGAGGAACTGATCGCTGCCGTCTGGCTGTGTGAATACACCTCCACCCATCCCTTTGCCGTGGCTGTGAAGGAAGCCTATCAGGGCAGTTACGACAGCCGTCTGGTGAGCGCCTATTCAGAATACCCGGGACGCGGCATCCTGCTCCAGTATGACGGCGACCGCTATATCGTGGGCTCGGAGGCATTCCTGAGTGAGTTTGGCTTTGTGGATTTCATCTCAGCCGGAACTTTCAGTGCCGTCCACGCCGTCAAAAATGATTTCTATCTGGGCTGCATCACCTTCTCCGACGAGATCAAATCCGGCATCCGGGAAGTGATCAGCGCCCTTAAAACAAAGGGGATCGAACGGACGGTGATGCTTTCCGGAGACCGGCAGGCAAAAGCCGGATTGGTGAGCCAAAGCCTTGGTTTGGATGAATTTCACGCCGAACTGCTGCCCTCGCATAAACTGGAGAAACTGGAACAGATCATGGCTGCCACCACTGGCAAGGTTGCCTATGTGGGTGACGGGATGAACGATGCCCCCACCCTTGCCCGCGCCGATGTGGGCCTCGCCATGGGCAGCATCGGCAACCAGGCATCCATCGAGGCAGCGGACATCGTATTGCTGAACGACCAGCCCCGCCAGTTGGCAGCCGTCTTTGAGCTCTCCCGCCGGACCGGATTCGTGGTGGCGCAGAACATCGTCTTTGCCCTGGCGGTCAAAGCCCTGGTGATGGGCCTGGGCATCAGCGGGATCAGCGGTTTGTGGGAAGCCATCATCGCCGACGTGGGCGTGACCCTGCTGGTGGTGTTCAACTCCCTGCGCATGCTGCGTTCCGAACGCCGTCCTTGACAAAAAGCCCCTGCGCAGCATTTGGTTCAAATTCTGTAATTTCTGATATTCAATGGAGATATGATGCCGATCAAGATCACTCTACCCGATGGTTCGGTCAAGCACTATGCTGAACCCGTGTCTGCTCTGCAAGTGGCGGAGGAGATCAGTCCCCGCCTGGCCGAGGCCACCATCTGCGCCGAACTCGATGGCAGACTGGTGGATGCCGACAGCCTCATCGACCGCGATGCCAGCTTGGTGTTGCACACTTTCAAGTCCGATACCGGAAAGGATGTTTACTGGCACAGCACCGCCCATTTGATGGCCCAGGCGGTGAAGCAGCTCTTCCCCGCCGTGAAGGTTACCATCGGGCCCGCCATCGACCAGGGTTTCTATTATGACTTCGACCGCGACGAACCCTTTACCGATGAGGATCTTGCCCTCATCGAGCAGCGTATGCGGGAGCTGAGCCAGCAGGACTTGGTTTACCAGCGCAGGGAACTCTCCAAAGCCGAGGCAAAGGAGATCTTCGCGGCTATGGGCGAGGATTACAAACTGGAGATCCTGGACGAGATCCCCGATACTGATGTGATCAGCACCTACCAGCAGGGCGATTTCATCGATCTCTGCCGCGGCCCCCACATCATCCACACCGGAAAGATCAAGGCCATCAAGCTGCTCAAGACCTCCGGCGCTTATTGGCGTGGCGATGAGCGCAACAAGATGCTCAAGCGCATCTATGGCATCAGTTTCCCCACCAGCAAGGAACTCAATGAATACCTGGAATTCCTGCGCCTGGCTGCCTTGAGGGACCACCGCAAGCTGGGCAAAGACCTCGACCTCTTTTCCATCAATGACGAGGTGGGCCCTGGCCTGGTGCTCTGGCATCCCAATGGTGCCCTGATCCGCCATCTGATCGAAGCCTACTGGAAGGACGAACACCTGAAGCGGGGCTACAAGCTGGTCTATACTCCCCATCTGGGACGCGCCAACCTTTGGGAGACCAGCGGCCATCTGGGTTTCTATAAAGAGAACATGTATTCCCCCATGGATGTGGAGGGACAGGATTATTACATCAAACCGATGAACTGCCCTTTCCATATCTCCATCTACAATTCCTCCCATCACAGCTACCGCGAGCTGCCGTTGCGGCTGGCGGAGCTGGGCACTGTCTACCGCTATGAGCGTTCCGGCGTTTTGCACGGTTTGATGCGGGTGCGCGGTTTCACCCAGGACGACGCCCACATCATCTGCACCCCCGAGCAACTGGATTCCGAGGTGGAAAAGCTGATCGTGTTCTCGCTGGATATGCTGAAACACTTTGGCTTCCAGGATTTCCTGATCTACCTCAGCACCATACCCGATGCGGCGGTGGGTGATCCCGCGGATTGGGCCACCGCCACCGAAAGCCTGCGCCAGGCCCTGGAAAGGCTGAACATTCCCTATGAGGTGGAACCCGGCGGCGGCGCTTTCTATGGCCCCAAGATCGACATCAAGATCAAGGACGCCATCGGGCGCGCCTGGCAGTGCACCACCATCCAATTCGACTTCAACCTGCCCTCCCGTTTCAACATGACCTATATCGGCGCCGACAACGCCCCACACCGCCCCTTCATGGTGCATCGCGCCATCCTGGGCTCGGTGGAGCGCTTCTTTGCCACCCTGCTGGAATACCATGCCGGCAATCTGCCGCTCTGGCTCTGCCCGGTGCAGGTGATGCTGTTGCCGATCACCGACGCGCAACTGGACTATGCCCACAAGGTGTTGGAGAAATTACAGTTGCTGAATCTACGTTGCGAGATCGACGCCCGCAGCGAAAAGATCAGCTACAAGATCCGCGACGCCGAGCTGAAGAAGATCCCCTTCATGTGCATCCTGGGCAAAAAGGAAGCCGAGAGCGACACCCTCACCCTGCGCCGCCACACCGTAGGCGATCTGGGTGCCATGAGCTTTGACGAAGCCGTGCGCCGCATCCGCGACCACGCCTGAAGCCGCCATGAACATCAAAGACGAGATCATTCACGAGCTGCAGCTGGAAGCCCAGGCCATCCTCAGAGTGGCGGGCCAGCTGGACGAGGCGGAGCTCTCCAAAGCCTTCGCTCTGCTTTCAAATTGCGCCGGCAAGGTGGTGCTCACCGGGATCGGTAAAGCGGGGATCATCGCCCGCAAGATTTCCGCCACCCTGGCCAGCACCGGCACCACTTCCATCTTTCTGCACGCCGCGGAGGGTATCCATGGCGACCTGGGAATGCTGCAGGCCACCGATGTGGTGATGGCGGTCTCGCACAGCGGAAACACCCAGGAACTGCTTTCCATCATTCCCTTCATCAAGTTCATCGGCATCCCCCTGATCGCCCTCACCGGAAATGTTTCCTCGGCCCTGGCGCAAGCCGCAGACGCGGTGTTGGATTGCAGCATTCCCTCCGAATATGAGGCTTTGGGCTTGATCCCCACCTCCAGCACCACCGTGGCCCTGGCTTTGGGAGACGCACTCTCCATCGCCCTGCTCAAGCATAAAAATTTCTCCCTGGTGGATTTTGCCCGTTTCCATCCCGGCGGCAACATCGGTAAAAAGCTACTGCTCAAGGTGGAGGACCTCATGCATGGCGGTGACGAACTACCGCTGGTCCAGATCCACGAAACCATGAGCAACGTGATCCTGGAAATGACTTCCAAACAGCTGGGCTGCACCGCCGTGGTGGATGAGCAGGGAAGTCTGAAGGGCATGATCACCGATGGCGACCTTCGCCGCCAGATCCAGCAGAAAGGCGATCGCCTCCTCTACCACACCGCCGCGGATTGCATGACACCCGATCCCAAACGCAGCCTGCCGCAGGAGCTCGCCGTTTCCGCCCTCAACCTGATGGAAGAGCATAAGATCACCATGCTGCCGGTGGTCAATGAGGCCGGCCT
>CAZVXK010000027.1:0-23733 GCA_964631665.1 uncultured Candidatus Cloacimonadota bacterium
TTTAGATAGCATCCGTATGCCTCGATATCGCCAGAGTCACGAAGGGACGGTATATTGTGCAGATGATGATCTTTAATTCGAACCAACATTTTATGAAAATATCGTCCCGCTGGGACTCACCTTCGCGTGGCATCTTAATTCTATCTAAAATATCGTCCCGCTGGGACTAAGGATGCGTTTGGGAACCGCGATGGATCTATCTAATATACCGTTCCTGACGGAACTCAACGAAACGGACGATATTCCTTACAATCGCATTTTTTCACAAACTCTTAATCCTATCCTCACACACCCAAGCCCGGAAGCAATCCAAACCAGTTCCTTTCCCCTGCGCTTGGAACAATATTTGCATCCCAAAGCAGGCAAAACAACTGCGGGAGAGAAAGATGAAGATCCCGATTCTGGGCTTGTGCCTGTTTCTTATCCTCGGAATCCTGGTTGCGGCGCCGGTGGGGCTGTCTCAGGCGGCAAATGTGATTGAGTGGCATCTGCAACGCAGGGGCGTTCAAACCGGCTTTTCCCACCAGACAACCATCGAAAGCGAAGGGCTGCCCCTCGCCCATGTCTTTTCCCTGGCCTCTGGAGGTTATGTGGTGGTCTGCGCGGACGATGAGCTGCCGCCGGTGATAGCCTATTCCTTCACCTCTGGTTTTTCGGGGGAGGGCTACAATCCGCTGGAGGAAATGCTTAAAGCAGATATCTCCCTGCGGCTGAAGCATCTGGACCCGGATCAGCGCTCCCGCAACCGCCTGCTCTGGGAACATCCCCTTTCCACCAACGATCGCTTTGAACAATGGCCCCCGGAGGGATCTTCGCCCACCGGCGGCTGGCTCAAGACCCTGTGGACCCAGAATGCCCCCTATAGCGACCTTTGCCCCATCGATCCGGTAACGGGTATCCGCAGCCTGGCCGGCTGCCCGGCGGTGGCGATGGCCCAGATCGTCAATTATCACCAGACCCTCAACGGCACCGCTTTTTCGGACGACGATGACTATTATCACAGCTATGCCGGACGCAACTATTGGATCGACGACGATGCCGCCCAGCATGATTTTCCGGACTTCCCCACCCTCAACTCCTACCTGGGCACCCTGATGCAGCATTACAATTATGGGCAGGAAATCTCGGACCTGGATAAGGCGGCGCTTGTCTTTGCCTGCGGGGTGGCGGCGCATCAGGTCTATACTTCCTCGGGCAGCGGAACCTTTGCCGTCAGCCAGGCTTTTGCCGCTATCCAGAGGTTCGGCTTTCAGGGGATGGAATTGCTCACGGATTCCGCTCCCGGGCTGTATAACCGTATGGCGCAGAATATGATGGAAGCCCTGCCGGTGCATCTGGCGGTGGTGACCCCGGCCTGGGACGCCGGGCATAATGTGGTGGTGGATGGCTATAACACCAACGACTTTTTCCACCTCAATTTCGGTTGGGGCGGTTCCTACAACGGCTGGTATCTGCTGCCTTCGCAAATCCCCTACAATCTTACAGTTATCGAAGGCGCGATCGTGGACATCCAGCCCCGGGAATATCTGTTTTCGGTGCCGGAGGTGGTCGATTTCACCACCTACGCAGCCGTGCACAGTGAAACGATCGTCGAACTGATCAACATCAGCCCCGCTGACCTTCTGATCGAAGCGGTCAACTGCTTTCCCGTTTATCTGGGGGAAGCCGTTCTGGGCGTGGAAACTGTTCCTCTGCCCCATCTATTGACTGCCGGCCAAAGCCTGTATGTTACGCTGACCTGGACCTTTCTGGATATTCTGCCCCGCACGCTGATCAATGGCAGTTTGGAGGTGATCCATGAGTTTGGCGTGCACAGCGTCCCGATGCTCATCGATCCCGCTTTCTTTTATACTGCTGTGGACGATCCCCTGCAAGCACCGCCTCCAGTTCAGCTCTATCCCAATCCCTTTGGCTCAATTCTGAATCTGAAAAGCTCTGGCCCGGGGGAGGTCTGCGCCGGAGTGTATAACCTGAAAGGACAACGGATCAAGCAGTTACGAGGCACGGGAGAAATTATCTGGGATGGCAGCAACGAACAGGGCGTTCCAGTGGCCAATGGCATCTATCTGCTGAAGCTGGAAGTGGGGGAGGCCTCGTTCTGGCAGAGGGTGATGAAGCTTAAATAGGGTGGCGATTTTCCCGCTGAATAATTTCCGCTTGACAAGCTGAGCCGGAAAATTATTTTGTATTAAGGAAAGATGGACAAACCATTCGATTTCCAATACTGCTTTCCAAAGGAGTAAACCATGAAAAACTATGGGCGTATGATCTTGTTCCTAATACTGGGATTTTCGCTGCTGGTGTCACTGTCCTGTTCCAAGGACAGCAAACCCACGACACCCGATTTTGAGGATTTTTCATCCTATCAATAGGATTACGATCATGTGATCTGGTTCGATCTGGATTATCAGGACACCAAACTGGGGCCGGCTGATGTGAATATCTGGTTCAGCGTGAAGGGAGAGGATAAAACCGCTACCCTCAAGATCAACAGCCAAGAGATCAACTTCACCGATGTGTTCAGCTATACCGAAGGGAAAATCTATTCTGGCGCCACACTTGCCGTAAACACCACCCAATTGGTCACCTATGAGATTCTGGACAACACCGGCAAACGCTACACCGGCAATATGATCCTGCCCGATGAGGTAACCGGTAATTTCCCGGATTTCAATCCCAACAACAACTTCGCTCCCTCCTGGGTCTATGGCGGCGATAGCCTTAATCCGCCCAAAAGCCCCGATTTCCAGCTGGTCTATGCCTGGGCGATGGCCGAGGATACCTCCGACACCCGCGTTTATATGCGACAGCTCGATGGAATTCAAAGAAACTACACTCTGCTCTCCACCTTCTGGCAGCCCCTGACTCCGCTGGGGGAATTCTTTTTCTCGGTTTGGCCGATCACCTATAAAATGGTGAACGGCAACAAGGTGCTCACCGTGGGAACCAGTTACGACGCCTATTGTTGGTGTCCGGAACCTCCGGAACTGGTTCAGCCGCCCCGGGTGAAATTCTCCGATATCATGGAACTGATCCATCAGGATCAACAGAAGTAAGCTCTTTTAAATCAACAGCTTGATTCATTGAGGCTCCTCCAACGGCAGGAGCCTCTTTATTTTATTACAGAGGAAAAAGACTGAAGGCTCAGCCCAGCCCGATGCCCAGCAAACCCGCGCCCAGCATCAGATAGATGGGATTCACCCGCCAGCGCCAATAGACCAGAAAACAGAGGCTGAACACCCCTACCGAGAACCAATCGGTGAAGGCATCCCGGCCGATCAGCACCATGGCGGCGGCGATCAGGCCCAAAGTGAGCCAGCGCAGCTTCTGAAAGATATTCTGGAACCAAGGTTTGCGGCGCAGGCGAAAATAACTGAGAGTGATTATGAACATCAGCACCAGGGAGGGAAAGATCACCCCGAAGGTGCAGAGCAGCGCCCCCAGCAATCCGCCCCGCTGGTATCCGATGAAGGTGGCGGCGTTGATGGCGATCGGCCCCGGCGTCATCTGCGAGATCGCCACAATGTCCGCAAATTCCGCTGGCGTGAGCCACTGGTATTTGGATACCACATCCTGCTGGATCATCGCCAGGATGGCATATCCTCCGCCAAAGCTGAACAGCCCTATCTTCATAAAGACAAGGAACATTGTCAGATAGCTCACTTGAGTTTCCCCTTCCCCCCCAGGCTCTGGCCCACGGCAAAGGCGATGGTGACCAGGATCAGATACAAGGGGCTCACCTGCTGCCAGGCCACCAAAACCATTGCCAGCAGCGGGATCCAGAAGCTGGCCAGGCTCAGCCCGGCGTTGCGGCTGAGGTTGATCAAAGGAACCGCGATCAGCGCCACCACCGCCGGCCTGAGGGCGTGAAAGGCTTTGCGCACCAGGAGGTTGTCAGCATAGCGTGTAAAGAGTATGGCGATCAGGATGATGGTGATGGTGGAAGGCAGAACCGTCCCCAGAACCGCCATGGCGATGCCCTTGCGCCTTTTCACCCGGAAGCCGATATAGACGCTGAGGTTGATAGCGATGGGGCCGGGGCAGGATTGCGCCGCGGCCAGTCCATTCAGGAAGTCCTTCTCCGAGATCCACCTCCGCTTCTGGCAAACCTCACGCTGGATCAAAGGGATCATGGCATAGGCGCCGCCGATGGTGAACGCCCCGATCTTGAAGAAGGTGAAAAAGATATTGAACAGTTCCCGGATCATGGATCGGAAGGCGGAGGGACTTTCCCGGCCCGGGGTTTATCCGGTTTTCGCTGCGGCAGGGGAAGTCTCCACCGATTTGCGGATCAGCTTCACCAGTTCCTCCACCAATTGCTGTTCCGGAACCCTGGCCACCACTTCGCCGCGGGCAAAGACCAGGCCTTCCCCCTCGCCGCCGGCAATGCCGAAATCCGCTTCCCGCGCCTCTCCAGGCCCGTTGACCACACAGCCCATCACTGCCACGGTCAGGGGTAGATCCTCATAGGGCTGCAGAGCGGTTTCCACTTCCTGGGCCAGCCGGATCAAGTCGATCCTGGTTCTGCCGCAAGTGGGGCAGGAGACGATGTTCAGGCCGGGGCGAAGGCAGAGGGTCTTGAGGATTTCCCGCGCCACCTTCACTTCCAGAACCGGATCGGCGGTGAGGGAAACCCGCAGCGTGTCGCCGATCCCTTCCCGCAGCAGCGTTCCCAGGGCGATGGCGGATTTGACCGTTCCGGCCAGCAGGGTGCCCGCCTCCGTGATGCCCAAATGCAGCGGATAATCCACCTTTTGGCTCAGCAAGCGGTAGCTGTCCAGCATCAGCGGAAGCTGCGAGGCCTTCACGGAGATCTTCAGATCGTGGAACCCCAGCTTTTCCAGAATGCGCACATGCGACAGCGCCGCCTCCACCATGGCCTGTGGGCTGAGCCCATGTTTGGCGAGCAGGGCTTTGGGCAGGGAACCGCTGTTCACGCCAATGCGGATGGGAATCCTGCGTTCGGCGGCGGCCTTGACCACTGCCTCCACCTTCTGCCGGGAACCGATGTTGCCGGGATTGATGCGCAGCCCGTCTATGCCATTGGCGATGGCTGCCAGGGCCAGGCGGTGGTCGAAATGGATGTCCGCCACCAGGGGAACCCGGGCAAATTGTTTGAGCAGTTTGATCACCCGGACGTCCCGCTCGTCCATCACGCTGAAGCGGATGATCTGGCAACCGGCGTTCTCCAGCGCCCTGATCTGCATCGAAGCCGGTTCGATGATGGAGGTGGGAACGCTGAGCATGCTTTGCACGGAAATGGGCGCAGCTCCCCCGATGGGCACCGTGCCCAGCATGATCTGGCGGGTTTTTCTGCGATTTTGCGATTCCATATATCAATGCTGACACAGCATTGATTTCTGTCAATGGAATCTTTTAGCTCATCGGCTCAGGGCACGATCCTGCACAGCCGGAAACCCACATTGTAATACACATAAGTGGCATGTCCGCCGCAATTGTGGAAGGCGGAGGTGCAATACTGGGCCTGGGTGTTGTAGCTGCCGCCGCGGGATACGCGCCAGAGGCCGTTGGTGAGGCCATGCGGATCGGTTTGGTCGCCGGGGATGTAATCGGTATTCCAGATATCCCACACCCATTCCCACACGTTTCCGCTCATATCGTGCAAACCGAGTTCGTTGGCGGATTTGGTGCCCACGATATGGGTCAGCATTCCGGAATTTTCCACATACCAGCCCACCTGGTTCAGATCGTTGGAACCGCTGTAGATGAAATTCTGGGAAGAGTTTCCACCCAGGGCGGCGAACATCCATTCCATTTCCGTGGGCAGCCGGTAGCCGGGCGCGCTCCAGTCGCAGATGATGTTATAGTGGTTTTCGTCATACTGGTTCCAGTTGGCGGGCCAGTTATCGGGATTAGTGCCGGATCCGGCATAGCTGTAGCAGGGGGTCAGCTCTTCCTGCAGGCTGCGGCGGTTGCAGAATTCGATGGCATTGAACCAGGAAACCCGGTAGACGGGTAGGTTGCTGCCGATGCCATAATTCTGGGAGGGATTTTCCCCCATCAGGGTCTGATATTCCCCCTGGGTGACCTCATATTTGCTGATGTAGAAGCTGGATACGGTTATATTGGAAGTGCCGTTGTGGAAGGTGCCGCCCTGAACCAGGACGAAATCGGCCGGAATGGAAGGAGAACTGCCGTCGTCCGCGGTAACCCGGAAGCGATACATATTGCCGTCCAGCCGGTAGCCCTCGTCCCCTGCCAGCCAGACGATGTGCTTGTTGGCGCCGGAGGCAATGCCTTCTCCGCTATCGCCGCTCACGAAACCCTGCGAGGGAACGATGTCATAGCTGCTGCCGTTATTGGCGGAAACGCGCAGATACACGCTGCAGAGCTCGCCATCGGCATCGAAGAGGTCATAGTGGACATCCACGATCCTGCTGCCGTCGCTGCGCTGGGAAGCGGTCACATTGCTCACCACCGGTGCGCTTTGGGCAAAGCCGGCCGCGATGCTCAGGGCAAAGAGGATAACGAATGCGGCCTTCATTCTCCACCTCCGGGGGCAGCCTGCAGGCGGGATTTAAACTCCGCCAGGCTGATCCTGCTTTCCGGCCTGGCCTTCAGACTGTCCACCAGAGCGGTGATCCTGCCATCCGGATCCACATAGGCCAGCACCCGGTAGAACATCTGGCTGCGGAACAGCGCCACCCGGTGGTGGGTGTAGGTGAGTCCGGCGGTTTCACCCAGGAAATAATAGAATTGCGCGTTCTCATAGGGGGTTTCGTTAAAAAGAACGATGTAGCCGTCCGGCGTGATGGGAGTGCCATAGACCGTGTGGGTGACCGGCAGCCAGGTGAGAACCGCGTCTTCGCCGTTGGAGACATCCACATTCACTCCGTCCGGCGGCATGGGGGGCAGATAGAGCAGGCTGAAGGGCGCTGCTGAAACATCCGTGCCCAGGTTGCCAAAGCTGTCCAACGCCTGGATCTTCACCCTGGCGTTGTTGCTTTCCGGTGCCGGAATCGTCCAGCTTTCGCTGCCGTCGTTGGCAGTCCCGGTTACAATGGAGGTATAGGACGCCCCTCCATTCACCGAATACCACAGCGAGATCGGGTTCGCGGCCATATTGGTGTCCGTGGCCTCCCACATAATGTCGTGGGGGAAGCCGATATACCAGATCTCCCCGCCATTGGGGGCGAGCAAGGTGATCGCCGGCGCTACGGTGTCCAAAACCACCGGGCCGGAATCACCGTGCCCGGTCAACGCCAACAATCCTGAACCACAGACCAGCAGCGCGATCGCCAGATATGCCTTGGGCATTTTCTTCCTCTCTTTTCTGTTTACTTTGGTAAATCTTCACTTTCAGTTTGACATCGGCAAAGATTGTGCAAACTCTTCTTGAGGACAAGCCATCGGCAAGCCCTTATTTGTCAAGGCCGTTCTGCGATTCCTCCGCCGTTCCCTCAATAGCGCTCTTTACCCACAGCCTTAATCAAGTCTTTATCAAGCGTTAATCAAGCGTTAATTGTTAACGCTTGATTAACGCTTGATAAAGACTTGATTAAGGCTGTGACTTAAGGGTGGAAAGGGAGGGATAGGGGATTTGCTTTATATTTCTCAATGTATTTAGCCCTGATTGATCCACAGGCCAGCAACCCATAATCCAACCCAAAATCCGATCAGAACCAGTCCACCACGCAGGAATCTCATCCCATTCCAGCCATCCCGGCAGCCTCCCTTCCGGCGACCACAATTCCCTTTACTGCTGCATCTTCGCTGCTGGCGAAAATTTCTGTTGCCATAAAACCAGCCCTTGGGAAACTTGGTTTTCAAAATCAAAAAAAGGAGGTCGCCATGATCCAGTATTTCAAGATCGACGGACAGCGTTTCGCTCCAGCGATTGCGCATAGCGAGGCGTTCTGGATACATCTGGAAACTCCGGATGAAGACCAGGTGAAGAACCTGCTCGAACGCTATGATCTGCCGGAAGATTTCATCACCGACCTCCAGGATGCGGATGAGAGCAGCCGGATGGAGTTCGACGACGGCGCCATGCTGATCATTTTGCGCGTGCCCTTGTATTACGAGCATCTTTCGGCCAGCCTGTCCTTTGCCACGGCGCCCCTGGGCATCATCGTGGTGCAGGAGAAGATCATCACCGTATCCTTTTATGAGAATGAGGTGCTCACGCAATATCTGGACTGCAAGCACCGCCCCTTCAACATCACCCTGCAGAGTTTCATCCTGCAGATCGCCCTGCGGACGGCGATCTATTACCTGAAATTCCTCAAGGAGATCAACCGCCGCACCAGCAGGATCGAAAACGAGCTTCACCAATCCATGCGGAACAAGGAACTCATCCGCTTGCTGCGCATGGAGAAGTCGCTGGTCTATTTCTCCACCTCGCTGAAATCGAACGAGATCATCCTGGAACGGATGCAACGCTCGCGCTGGCTGAACCAGGATCCCGAGGCGGAGGACCTGATCGAGGATGTGATCATCGAAAACAAGCAGGCCATCGAAATGGCGAACATCCACAGCAGCATCCTGAGCGGCATGATGGATGCCTTTGCCTCGATCATTTCGAACAATTTGAACGTGGTGATGAAGTTCCTCACCTCGGTCACCATCATCCTGGCGCTGCCCACCCTGATCGCCAGCATCTATGGCATGAACGTGCATCTGCCCTTTCAGGAGAACGACTATGCCTTCGCTCTGGTGATGGGGGTTTCGATCGCTTTGTCCATCCTGCTGGTGCTGATCTTCATCCGCAAACGATATTTCTGAGGAAACCGGATTTGTATAAATTGAGCGTTACCGACAGTTTCAGCGCCGCCCACCGCCTGGAGGTATACCAGGGCGCCTGCAGCAAGCTGCACGGACACAACTGGAAAGTGCGCGTGGCGCTGAAAACCGAGGAGCTGGACGACATCGGCATGGCCATGGATTTTGGCGAGATCAAAGCCCGGCTGCGACGGATCCTGGACGAGCTGGACCATACCTATCTGAATGAGGTGCCGTCGCTGGGAGGTTTGAATCCCACCTCCGAGAACCTGGCCCGCCATGTCTTTCGCCGGATGGCAGAAGAGCTGAGGGACAGCCCCACCATCGTCTGCGAGGTGGAGATCTGGGAATCCGAGCGCTCCAGCGTGGTCTTTAGCAATGATTAGAATCGTGCAATCCTTCTATGTGAAAAGCGCTGCCAACCCGGCGGACTACCCCGCCAGCGCCTATCCCGAATTTGCCTTCTGCGGCAGAAGCAATGTGGGCAAATCTACCCTGATCAATCTGCTCACCAATCACCACCAACTGGCGAAGACCAGTTCCCATCCCGGCAAGACGCGGCTGCTGAATTTCTTCCTGATCCGCTATAAAGACGATGACCAGGGGACGGAAGGACGGCTGCAATTCACCGATCTGCCGGGCTATGGCTTTGCCGAGGCCAGCCTGGTGGAACAGGAGAAGTGGCGCCGGATGATCAGCCACTATTTTGAGCAGCGGGAACAATTGCGCGGCATCATCGTGCTGGTGGACATCCGGCATCCGGCGGACGAGAAGGACATCCTGATGCTGGAATTGCTGCGCCTGCGGGGAATCGACCATTGCGTGGTTGCCACCAAGGCGGACAAGATCGGCACCACCAAACGGGCCAAGACCCTGCTGCTGCTGGCCAAAGGCCTGGGATTGAAGGAAGAGCCCATATTCCCGGTCTCGGCGCTGAACAACACCGGCCTCGACGCCCTCTTTGGCTGGCTCTCGCAACGGCTGAGCTGAACGGCGGAGACGCCATGGGCTTCGATTACGACGTCATTGTGGTGGGCGCGGGCCATGCCGGCATCGAAGCAGCTTTGGCTGCCGCACGGCGGGGAGCCCGAACCGCCGCGTTCGTGTTCAAGCTGGAGGCGGTGGGCAGGATGAGCTGCAATCCTTCCGTGGGCGGACCGGCAAAGGGGCATCTGGCCAGGGAGATCGACGCTTTGGGTGGCGATTTGGGCTATGTGGCGGATCTGAGCGGCATCCATTTCCGCATGCTGAACCGCAGCAAGGGCCCCGCTGTCTGGGCACCCCGCGCCCAGAACGACCGCAACCAGTATTCCCTGCTCATGCGGCAACAGCTGGAGGAACAGGACAATCTGGAACTGATCGAGGCGGAGGTGGCGGAGCTGATCATCAGCCAAAATTCCGTCCGGGGCGTGCGCAGCAGGATCGGCAGGGAGTATTTCGCTCCGGTGGTCATCCTTGCCACCGGCACTTTTCTGCGGGGCGCCATTCATGTGGGCAGGGCTTCCCTTTCCGGGGGCAGGAGCGGCGAACCGGCAGCCGAGGAGCTGTCCCGGAGCCTGCTGCAAAGCGGTTTGCGGCTGGAGCGCTTTAAAACCGGCACTCCGCCCCGGGTGGATCTGCGCAGCCTGGACTTCAGCGCCCTGGAAGAACAGGCCGGCGATGACGATCCCCAGGGCTTTTCCTTCTACCGGGATGTGGCGCTCAGGAACCGGGTGTCCTGTTATCTGACCCGCACCACCAAAGAAACCCAGCGCATCATCGAACAGAATCTTCAGCTTTCCGCCCTCTATGGAGGAGTGATCCAGGGCATCGGACCCCGCTATTGCCCCTCCATCGAGGACAAGATCGTTAAATTTCCCCAAAGGGACAGCCATCAGGTATTCATCGAACCGGAAGGGCTGAACACCCATGAGGGCTATGTGAATGGCATCTCCACCAGCCTGCCGGCCGAGGTTCAGGAGCGGATCGTGCACAGCATCCCCGGTTTGGAGCAAGCCCGCATCATGCGCTATGCCTATGCCATCGAATATGATTATGTGCCCCCGGAGGCGATCAAGCCCAGCCTGGAAAGCAAGCAGATCAAGGGCTTGTATCTGGCGGGGCAGATCAACGGCACCTCCGGCTATGAGGAAGCCGCCGCCCAGGGGATTATGGCCGGCATCAATGCCACCCTTACTTTGGAACAGCGGGAGCCGGTGATCCTTAGCCGCTCCGAAGCCTATATCGGAGTTCTCTTGGACGATCTGGTGACCTGTGGCACCAATGAGCCCTACCGGATGTTCACCTCCCGGGCCGAATACCGACTGCTGCTGCGCCAGGACAATGCCGATGAGCGTTTGCTGCCGCTCGGCTATCGACTGGGCTTGGTTTCCGGAGTCCGTTGGCAACGCTTCCAGGCGATGTTGGCGCAAAAGGAACGGGAACTCCAGAAGCTGTGGACGCAGCGCTCGATTTCACATCCCGATCTGAAGGAACCGCAGAAATTTGCCCTGCTGCTGAAGAGGCCTGATATCAGCTTTGACCGCCTTCCGGACTATGGTTATCAGCCCTCACCGGGGCTGAGCGCCGATGTCGCCCGCCGCTGCGAGCTGGAGATCAAATATGAGGGCTACCACAGGCGTGCCCATGAGGAACTGGAGCGCTTTCGGCTTTCCGAATCACTGGCTCTGGCGGAGGACATCGACTATTTCCAGATCGAAACCATTGCCTGGGAGGCACGGGAAAAGCTCAGCCGCATCCGGCCCCTCAGCATCGGACAGGCTATGCGCATACCCGGTGTGAACTACACCGATACCGCCGCCTTGGTCATCTGGCTGCGCAAACAACAGAAATCAGCCCGGGAGGGGGGAATATGAATCGGCTTTTCCTGCTACTCGGGACGCTGCTGCTCATCATGGCTTGCGCCAAAAACCAAGTGGAACAGGTGCAGGCGGACGACACTTCTGACGAGCCGCTCAGTTTCACTGCCCCCGGTTGGGTGTGGCAGATCCCCGCCGGCGGCTATGCCCTGGGTATCACCTATGCCGATTCCCATTACAGCGAGAGAGCGCAGGATATTGCCCGTGATTTTGCCGCCGTATCCCTTTCCCGCAACCATGCCAGCTTCATTGTGGACAAGTCTTTGGTGTTGTCCCTGGCCATGCAGGAGGAGATAGACTGGAAGAAAGTGAATTTCAATGTGGTGGTGAGTGCCGATCTGGACTTTCTGCGCAAGGCAGCGGAGGAATTGAAGCTCCTGGACAGCCATGAGGTAAGTGGCTATTTCCTGGGGCTTTATGGCTTTCTGGAAGGAACCCTCAAAACAGAGCTGCGCAGCTCCAACCCCGCCCAACTGCCTGACTGGTGTGCTCAGACCACCTATACCGATAAAAACACCCTCTACAGCGTTGCCTCCTCGCAGCAGGCAACTCTGCTGGATGCCTGGAATCTGGCGCACGAACTGGCTTTGCGGCAGATCGCCCAATACCGTTTGCAGAATGTGGTGGCGCAGATCAGGGCCACGGAGGACACCATGCAGCGCAATGTCGCCATCGAGACCGTCACCCGCAGCCAGAATGTCTATTTTGACCGTTCCTTCATCCTCCCCATCCGCCGGGGCAACACCACCACCTACAAGGTTTATCTGCAGATGATGACGGCGGTGAATCCATGAAGGCCGCCGCCATCATACCAGCCCGTTATGGCAGCACCCGCTTTCCCGGCAAGGCGCTGGCCCTGCTGAAGGGCAAACCCCTCATCCAATGGGTGTGGGAGGCGGTTCATAGCACAGGGTTGTTTGAGCGGGTGATCGTTGCAACCGATTCCGAGCTGATAGCAAACGAAGTGAAGAAGTTTGGAGGAATGGCAGTACTGACCCGGGCGGATCATCCCAGTGGCAGCGACCGCATTGCGGAAGTGGCGGCGCAGCTGGAGGAAGAGCTCATCGTCAATGTGCAGGGTGATGAACCGCTGATCACCAAAGTAGCACTGGAAAAACTGATCGCTGCCTTTGCAGACGACGAAGTTCAGATCGCCTCACTGATGACCGACGTCGCCGATCCCATGGAGCTTAATGATCCAAACACCGTAAAAGTGGTGGTGGATGGCTGCCTGAATGCCCTTTACTTTTCTCGTTCCCCCATTCCCCATAACCGGGATCGGATTCCCTGGGACCATTACTGGCGCCATATCGGGGTCTATGCCTACCGCCGGGAAGCCTTGCTGCGCTTTGTTTCGCTTCCTCCGAGCTCCTTGGAGCAGGTTGAAAAGTTGGAGCAGCTCCGGGCGCTGGGAAACGGCATTCCCATTCGCATGGTTCCCACCAGCTACCAGGGGATCGGGATCGACACCCCGGAAGACCTGATCCGGGTGCAAGACCTTCTGAAGGAGTAGATCATGGCCAGGCGCAACCTGATCCTGTTCAGCCTGTTGGCGTTTGTCTCACTGCTCAGTGCCCTGCCGCTGCGGATACTCTATACCGGCGATACCCACGGCGTTTTCGAAGCAAGGCCGTTGAAGCAGGAAGGCACCTATCAGGGCGGATACCAGATTCTGGAACACCATCTTGCCCGTGAGCGTGCTTCCGCACAGCGCTGGATCTATCTGGACAGCGGAGACCAGCAGACCGGCACCATCTTCAGCAGCCTGGTGACCGATGGCGTGGTGGGCGGAGCCGTGATCGAGGTCTTCAACCGTCTGGGCCTGGATGCCTGCACCTTTGGCAACCATGAGTTCGATTTCAGCTACAGCAACACCCAGGCATTGGTCAGAAAGGCAGAGTATCCCTTCATCAGCACGAATTTGATCGACAAGAGCACTGGAACCAGCGTGGGCAGGGCTCCCACCGCCGTGATCGAAAAGGACGGCCTGCGCATTGGCATCATGGGGCTCACCCTGATCGAACTGCCGGAGAAGGTGAAGGCGGAAAATGTAGCCCAGATCGACATCCTGCCCTATCAGGAGGCCATCGGGCGCCATCTGGACGAACTCGATGCCGCCACTGACCTCATCATCCTGCTCACCCACAATGGTTTCAAAGCCGACAGCCTGTTGGCGGAAAGCCTGGATGACCGGGTGGACATCATCATTGGCGGACACGACCACATCGCCCTGGACCAGCCTTATCAGGTGAACGGCATCTATCTGCTCTATTCCGGTTCGCACCTCAACCTGCTGGGCTGCAGCGATATCGAGGTGGTGGATGACCGGGTGATATCACTCTCCACCAATCTCATTCCTCTGGTCATCGAATCCCCCTTGGCCATCACTCCTTTGGCTGAGTATATCGCTGCCCGGATGGAGATTATCGAGGAGGAGATGTCCCGGGTGATCGCTACCCTGCCGGAAGACTGGATTCCGCAAAAATATCAGGAAACTGCGGTTTCCCGCTGGCTGGCGCAGGCCCTGAAGGCTGAATATGATGAGATCTTCCAGCCCGACATCGCCATCATCAACAACGGCGGCATCCGCAAAGCCCTCTCCGCCGGGCCAATAACACTAAGGGACATGCATGAGATGCTGCCCTTCAACAACACCGTGGTGGTCTTTTCCTGCTATGGAAGGGACATCCTTGCCTTTGCCGAACTGAACGACCGCAATGCCATCGCCAAACCCCACGATATCTGCCAAAGCACGGCACCAGGCTGGCCCACAGGGGTTTACAAGGGGCCGAACTATCCCGAATACGATCCCATGCCTTGGCGCAAGTTCGATCTGGGCGGCAAAGAACTCGATCCCAATACCCGCTACCGGGTGGTCTCGCACGACTACATTGTTGGACAGTGGGATAAATATCTGGGATTCAAACCATTCGATGTTTACGACACCGGCGAACTGCTGCTGGAAGCCATGATCCGGCAGGTGCAGAAGCAGTATCCCCTACCCGGAGAGGAAAGCAAAGACTGAACCGGGTTGACAAAGCCTTCAGGGATTCATCTTTGCAGGCGCCCGATCTCCACATTCAGGTCGGCCAGCAAGCTTTCGCTGTAGCCCAGATGGTCGTAACGAATGATCCCCTCCTGATCGATCAGGCACAGATAGGGGATGCCTCCGAAACCGTAACTCTTTACCACCTGTTCGGTCCCGATCAGCATCTGCATGGCGAATCCGCTTTCCCTGAAATAGCTGGCCGCCTCCTCCACATCCTCTTCCCACACATTGATGGAGTATACCTTCACGCCTTCGGGCATTGAATAACTCATCCAGCCACTGAGCATCTCCATCACAGTCCGGCAGGGTCCGCACCAGGAAGCCCAGAAATCCAGGATCACCAGATAACCCCTTTGTTCGGACAGGGTTACCTGCTCGCCATCGATCCCGGTCAGCGTCCAGTCCGCTGCTTTCATGCCGATGTTCATGGAATCGGGATAAACATCGTCAGGGTAATATACCTCTTCCGGCTCGTAGTCTTCCTCCGGATAATCCCAATCCAGTTCTGGCTCAGGAGGTCCTTCAATGTAATCATAGTCCTCGGGCACGGCATCGGGATCGGGCATCTGCAGGGCATAATCCATCAGATCGGCCCAGTCCTCATGATAGCTGATCGGTTCCCCTTCCAGGGAAAGCAGCATGGTGTAGCCAATGGTGCCTTTTTCCACCATCAGGCGCAGCATGGAGATGGTGCTGTCATAATCCCCTTCCAGGTAATAGGCATTGACCAGCAGGTATTGCAGATTGCGGTAGTCCAGCCAGTCGGGATTCTGTTCCACATAACTAAGCATGGCCGGGAAATAGCCGGCGGAAAAGAGGGCCTGACAAAAGTTGACAGCAGTATATTCCGGGATTTCCTCCGATTCCAGAAAACCTTGTTCGGCAAGCAGATGCATCGCATATTCCTTGGTCTGCAGCAGCAGCGGGATCTTGCCTGAGTCGGCGATCATCTTATCCATGTAGGTGCTGTCATATCTGTCCAATCCGCTGTCCAACAGCAGCTTGCTTGCCTTGAGCAGCCTCTGCTCGTCCCGGGACTTGAGGCTGATCAGAAAATTGGCTTTTTGGGCACCCCGGGCGTCAAAAAAGCGGTAATAGTATTGTCTCAGCAAAGGGCGGTCCTGCTCAAAATCCGCCAGCAGAGCGGGACGCAGCGGATCCTCCAGGGGAGAGGTGCCCAGCTGGAAGAAATAGTAATCGGTCAATAGGCCATAGCCATATTCGGAATCGGGGAATTTCCGGCTGAGCAATCTGGCGTGGGCCAGCCGGTCTTCATCCACAGGCAGGGCATTGATATAGAGGTAATAGCTGAGGGCATCATCCAGCCTGTCCTGCAGGATCGGGACATAGACCTCCTCAACCTCGGTTGGATTGAAATAGCGCCACAATTCCTGCAGATTTATCGCCGCCTGGCTGTTTCCGTTCTGGAGCAGCAGGGGATGGATCGGCTCCCATTGCCCCAGCTTGAAATAGCTCATGATCAGGCCATAGTGGATATACTGGCTTTCCCAGTCAAAGGGCGCCTTTCCAAAATAGTCCCTGATGCCTTGATAATCCTGCGCCTCGTCATAGTAATAGCTCATCAGGTTTTCGCCCAGATCGGTGATCTTGTTCCGATACCAGGCAAACTCCTTCTTGGTGCCCAACAGCTCGATGTAATATTTCAGCAATTCCTGATATTCCGCCATGGGTATGATGCTGGCCAGCTCGAGCTCCTCCAGCCAGGGCAGGTCTCTCTCGAAGGCATCCTTCAGCACCCTCTTGGCAGAAGGGATATCCTGCATCTGGATCTGGTAGAAGATCAAGCCCAACAGGGCGAACTCGTTCTGCTCATAGAATTTGGCGCCAAACTCGGCAAACAGCGGCAGATCCTCTTTGAGCAGATTCCGGGCGGTTTCATCATCCAGGAAATGGTTCTCCAAAGGATAATGCCTCAGATAGGACAAGACCAGGGCAGTGTAGCCCAATTCCGAATTCGGAAACTGGCGGATGATCCCCCGCGAAAAAAGCACCTGGGCATCGGGCCATTCTTCGGCAAGCACCTGCAAATATAGCCATTTGGGTTCCCAGGGCTCGGCTTCGATCCGGTCCAGGATATAATCGTTGCACACGCTGGCATCCAACTCCCGCCACATATAGATCGCCGTTTCCCAATCCCGCACATCCTCCGAATCAGCGAAGAACTCATCGGCCAGGAGCTGATAGCCATAGGCATTCGGCTCATAATCATAGTGGAAGTATTCCTCCAAGTCTTCGATACTTGCCGCCCAGGCACAGAGCGTGAATCCCAGCGCCAGACACACTGTCAGCAGCCTTGCTGTCTTCATCTTTTCCTCCCTGATCCGTCCCGCTGCAGGCTATTTTCCCAGCCGGAACAGCCATTGATGATTATATATATCCTCTTCATGGCAATAACCGGAAATGTCAAGTGATTTCTGTTGGTTTCCGTTGTCGCTCCCGTTACCAATACGGAATCATTACGGAGTCATTACGGAGTTAATCCGTAATGACTCCGTAATGATTCCGTAATGCTAATGGGAGAGGAGAGGATTCCAGATGTCCCGGCTGACGGATTTGAAGTTGGGGTGTGGTTGTTGCCAACTAGCGCTGAAACAGAGGAACTAAGCTGCTCAGGTTCAATCACCTATATTACGACTATAACTATGTCCAAAATCAAATGCATCTGCCATCTTTCCTGAATCAGAGCAGCCTATATTCAAGCCATAGGTCAATGCGCCTCGAACCAGCTGCGGCCATGGGCGATGTCGGTCTTGAGCTCCACACGGGAGCGGTGTGGTTCCGGCAGGGCATTCTCCATGGCGGAGCGGATGAGCTGTGTGGCTTCCGGGATGAAGTCCCGGCGCACCTCAAACACCAGTTCATCATGCACTTGCAGGATCATGCGGATGCGGGGATCGCCCTTGATCCGTTCGTGGATGGCGATCATGGCCAGTTTGATCAGATCAGCGGCGGTGCCCTGGATCGGCATGTTCACCGCCACGCGTTCAGCTTCGCTCTTCAAACCCTGGTTGGCGCTGTTGATGTTCTTCAGCCACAGTTTTCTGCCGAACAGGGTCTCGCAATAACGCTGGCGGTGCGCTTCGGCCTTGCGT
Source organism: uncultured Candidatus Cloacimonadota bacterium (assembly GCA_964631665.1). Classification (GTDB taxonomy): domain Bacteria; phylum Cloacimonadota; class Cloacimonadia; order Cloacimonadales; family Cloacimonadaceae; genus Syntrophosphaera. The sequence goes on from CAZVXK010000027.1 coordinate 17,763, forward strand.
TCGTTGATGAAGGCATTGATGGAGGGAAAGCGTTCGAAATAGCTCCTGATCATTGCCTTGGCAGCCTCCTGCCCGATCCCCAGCTCGCGGGATAACTTCTTCTGCCCCATGCCATAAAGCAGCCCGAAATTGATCACCTTGGCCTGCCGGCGCTCTTCGGAACTCACCTGGTCCAGGGGTTTGCCCGTGATCAGGGCAGCGGTCTGGCGATGAATGTCCAGGCCCTGGCGGAAAGCCTCTACCAACACCTGGTCGCCGGACATCAGAGCCAGCAAGCGCAGTTCGATCTGGGAATAATCCGCTGCCAGGATCACCCAGTCCGGTTCCTTTGCCACAAAGGCTTTGCGGATGGAGCGCCCCAACTCGGTGCGGATGGGGATGTTTTGCAGATTGGGATTGGAGGAAGACAGCCTGCCGGTGGAGGTAACTGTTTGATTGAAAGAGGAATGGATGCGTCCGGTGTCTGGATTGATTAGCTTCGGTAAGGCGCCCACATAGGTGGATTCCAGTTTGCTGAGTTGGCGGTATTGGATCAGCAGTTCGGCGATCTCATGATCCTCGGAAAGCTCTTCCAACACGCTGTTATCGGTGGAATAGCCGCTCTTGGTTCGCTTGCGGGCGGGCAGCTTTTTCTCTTCGAACAGCAGCTTGGCCAGTTGCTGGGTGGAATTCAGGTTAAATTGATAACCGGCATAGGCATAGATGGCTTCGGTGAGGCGTTTCAGTTCGAGGTTGATCGCCCCCGAGATCTCGCGCAACATGGAGGTTTCGATGCTCACGCCGTTCATTTCCATCCTTTGCAACACCCGGATCAGGGGCAGTTCGATCTTCTGATACAGCGCATCCAATCCGGTGGCTTCCAAGCGTTTGCGGTAGATGGGATGGAGCCGGAACGCCGCCCAGGCATCCTCGGCGGAGTATTCACAGGCTTTGCGCACCTCCACCAGGTCGAAGCTGGTGTGGTTCTTCTTGTCCAGCAGGCTGGAAATGGGGATCATGGTATGCTGCAATTCGGCGAGGGCGCATTGGTCGAGTGAATACTGGTTGGTTCCGGGATCGAGGATGTAGGCGGCCAGCATGGTGTCGAAGAGGGGATTGTCCATTTTCCAATGATGGCGCTCCAGCACGATGAGGTCAAACTTCAGGTTGTGGCCGATGATGGTTTTGCCATGCAGGACTGCTTTCAGTTGCAGCAGAGTGTTATCCAAGGGCAGGTTGTCATGCATCTGATGGGCCAGGGGCAGATACCAGGCTTCGGATTCCTGTACGCAGAGGGAAATGCCCACCAGCCCCGCCCGCAGGGAATCGATGTCGTCGGTTTCGGTGTCCAGGCTCACCAGGTCGGCCTGGCGGAGGGTTTTCAGCAGCTCTTCCAGGTTATGCTGATCAGCCAGGATGGCTTTGAATCCCTGTTGTGGTTGAGCCTGGCTTTCAATTCTATCAGGTTCGGCAAAAATATCCCCCTGGGTGAAGCCGGCATCCGCTTCCTGCTGTTTCACTGCTTCCTTCTCGATAGGTTTGTAGCGGTTTTCGATGCGGCGTTTGAGACTGTTTAACTCATATTTCTGCAGGAATTCGCCCGCGGCATGCAACTGCACGGGATCGAAGGAAAGCTGCTCCAGATCGGGAACAGGGATCGGCACATCCTTGATGATGGCAGCCAAGCGGCGGGAGAGAAATGCATTGTCCCGGTCGGCCTCCAGCTTCTTTCTCAATTTCTCGGGAACGGCTTCCAGATCGGCATAGATGGCATCCAGGCTGCCGAACTGCTTCAGCAAAGCTTCCGCACCAACCGCACCGATACCCTTGACGCCGGGGATGTTGTCGCTGGAATCTCCCACCAGGGCAAGATAGTCCACAAACTGCTCCGGATATACACCATATTTGGCGAAAATCGCCTGGCGGTCAAGGCTGACATCCTTGGCCGGATCGAACATCTTCACCTTTTCATCCACCAGCTGCGAGTAATCCTTGTCGCTGGTCACCAGCACGATCTCATAATCGTTCTTGAAGCGTTCCGCCAGGGTGGCGATCACATCATCCGCCTCAAAGCCATCCAGCGAGATTTCCGGCAAGCCGATCAGACGAAAGAACTCCTGCACCGGTTCCACCTGCGAGATCAGTTCATCCGGCATGGGAGGGCGGTTCGCCTTATAGGCTTCGCTGAGCTCGTGGCGGAAAGTGGGTGCCTTGCGGTCAAAGCTGATCAGGATATGCTTCGCCTGCTTCAGTTCCAGAATGTGCAGAAAGGAATTGATCACGCCATAGATGGCGCTGGTGTTTTGCCCCTTGGAATTGATCAGCGGATTCTTGATGAAGGCATAGTGCGAGCGGTACAACAGCGCCGTACCATCGATCAGATAGAGGGTCTTGCTCATGGTCTCACTCCTGGTTTGCTTTGCTGGGAAGTCCTTTTGGCAGGGAATCGGCAGGGCTCTATCTTGTCAATGATTTTCGAGGGAGCGTCAGCGTTTCCTCAGAAAAGATCGAAGCAGAATCCCCGATCCATATTGGCTGAATTGGCAAAGCCATGTTTCTGCTGCATCAGAAAATGCTTTTGACCTTGACAAAAAGCCTGCCATTGTTTTAGTGTAAAAGATTATACCTTTATCATAACAAACGGGAGAAGATATGGCGCTGCTGCTCAAAACCACGAAGTTCGTGGAATCGCAGATCGATACCTTCCTGGATATCGTGAGTGATTCCGCCATCCTGTTCCAACTGGGCATCGAGGACTATCTCAAGGAACGCCACAACCAGTTTGAGGAACGGCTCACTCAGATCAGGGAAAACGAAAAGAAGGCGGACGACCTGCGGGTGGCGATCGAGCGCTATCTATATGAGCGAACGCTGATTCCGGAAAACCGGGGCGATGTACTGGCGATCCTGGAAAACACCGATGAGGTGGTGGATAACATCAAGGATTCCCTGATGCAGTTTTCCATCGAGATGCCCTTCATCCCGGAGGTGCTGGACGACCTGTGGCTGCAAACCACAAGGGCATCGGTAGCTTCTGTGGAGCAGCTGGTGTTCGCCGTGCGATCCTTCTTCCGTGATTTCGCCGCCGTGAACAACTATATCCACAAGGTCTATTTCTTTGAACGGGAAGCCGATCACATCGGTGAAAAGCTCCGCCGGCAAATCTTCAGCCTGGAGATCGATCTGGCGCTGAAAAGCCAGTTGCGCTTCTTCGCCATCCACATCGAAAAGATCTCCGATTTCGCCCAGGCGGTATGTGACCGGTTGGCGATCTACACCATCAAGCGCCAGTTGTAGCTTCATTTAAAATATGATCTTTGTCTATCTGGTCAGCGGTCTGTTTCTGGGCTGGTCCCTGGGTGCTAACGACACCGGCAACATCTTCGGCGCGGCAGTGGAAACCCGCATGCTGCGGTTCAAGAAAGCTGCCCTGATCGCCGCCATCTTCATCTCCCTGGGTGCCATCCTGGAGGGAGGCGGGCCTTCCGGGACTTTGGGAAGATTGGGTTCGGTGGATGCGCTGGGAGGAGCTTTCACGGTATCGCTGGCGGCAGCGGCTGCCATCTTTGTGATCGTGCGCTTGGGCATACCGGTCTCCACCTCGCAAACCATCGTGGGGGCGATCATCGGCTGGAATTTCTTTGCGGGCCGGATCACCGATTACCGTTCTCTGCTGACCATCGCCTCCTCCTGGGTTACCGCCTTCGTGCTCTCCGCAGTGATCGCCGCTCTGATCTTCTATATCTTCCGTGGCTGGATCAACCGTACCTCAATGCACCTGCTGGAGCAAGACCTGTTCATCCGCTATTCGCTGGTGGTAGTGGGTGCCTTTGGGGCTTATTCTTTGGGTGCGAACAATATCGCCAATGTGGTGGGTGTTTTCGTTCCGGTCACCCCATTCAAAGACCTGTCCATCGGAGGATTGTTCGTTCTGGACGGAGTGCAGCAGCTTTACATTCTGGGCTCGGGATCAATTGTACTGGGAATCTACACCTATTCGCACAAAGTGATGCGCACCGTGGGCAAAGACCTGTTCCATCTTTCGCCGGTAACTGCCCTGGTGGCGCTGTTGTCGGAAGCGATCGTGCTCTTCCTGTTCGCCTCGCAGGGTTTGTATAACCTGCTGTTGAGATTGGGTTTGCCCACCATCCCGCTGGTGCCGGTCTCCTCCACGCAGGTGATCGTGGGTTCGGTGATGGGCATTGCCATTGCCAAGGGCGGCAAGAACATCCGCTACAACATCCTGGGCAGGATCTCCCTGGCCTGGGTAACCGCTCCGGTTTTGGCCTTCTTCTTTTCCTTTGTCGCCTTGTTCATCATCCAGAATGTTTTTGAACAGCAGGTCCATCTGAACCTGCAATACAGCGTGGACAACATCACCGTGCCCGAGATCGAGAAGGCGGGGATCGACAGCAAAAACCTGTCTTTTGTGAACTTGCGCACCTTTGACAGCGAGCGTTCCCTGCTGCGGGAACTGCTTTTGGACGATGCCTACAGCCGCAGCGATGCGCTGAAGATCATCCAAATCACGGAGGTCTATCCCCTGCAGGTAAAGCTGGAAAAACTTACCCGGAAAGGCCTGGACAAACGTTTCAGCCCTGCACAACTGGAAACCCTGCAGCGTCTGGAAGAGAGAAAATTCCGCCATAAATGGCAATTGCAGCAGGCTTTGGCGCAGGACAGCGTGTGGGTGATGTTCGATCCGGCGGATACCGAAGCGGAAAAGAACCATAACCGCACCCTGCAGGTGAAACTGGACTTGCTCTACCGTAGTTTCCACACCCCACCCGGAGCCTCAAAGACCCCCTGAGCGTTTCACTTCCACACTCCATGGACCCCTTTGTAGAAAAGATTATCCCCCTGCTGCTGGCCTTCCTGCTGGGCATCGGATTCAAGCAACTGAAACTGCTGTCCAAGAACGACGCCCCGATCCTGCTGCGTTTCGTGCTCACTGTCTGCTTGCCGGCGCTGGCGATTTTGGCGGTTTCCCGGGTGCGGCTGAGCCTGGACATGGCGTTCATCCCTCTCAGTGCGGCGATCGTTGTCTTCAGCATCTATCTGATCTCCTCCCTGGCCGGGAAGCGTCTCAGAATGCCCGCTCCCCGCTTTGGCAGCTTCCTGGTGGGCACCCTGATCATGAATTCCGCCTTTGCCCTGCCCTTCTTTTTTGCCGCCTTCGGGGATGAAGGACTGGCCCGGGCGACGCTTTTCGACATCGGAAACACCTTTCTGATCTTCACTTTCATCTATTATCAGGCGATCAAGTATGGCGACAACGCCCACACCGACCGGATCGACTGGACCAAGTTCCTGCGGCTGATGCCCTTGTGGGGTATGCTGATCGCCTTTGGGATGAAGCTGTTGCGCATTCCGCTGCCCGAAGTGGGGACAAATTTCCTGAACCTGGTGGGGCAACCCACCGCCCCGCTGGTGATGATCTCCCTGGGCTTGTACTTCGAGCCGAAACTGAACAATCTGGGCAACGCCTTCCTGGGCGTGTTTATCCGCATGGGCATCGGACTGCTGATCGGATGGGGACTGTCGCTGCTGTTTGGTCTGCAGGGCATCACGCGCACCGTGGTGGTGGTCTGTTCCGCCCTGCCGGTGGGCTTCAACACTCTGATCTTTGCCAATCTGGAAAACATGGACCGCGAATTTGCCGCCACCATGGTCTCCATCTCCATCCTGATCGCCCTATTCTATATCCCGCTGCTGATCTGGCTGTTCAGGTAAATATCCGCTCAGTTCTGACCCAATTCATAATCTCCTGCCCTGATATCACTTAGCCTCTGAATCCCGTTTGCCCCCTGTTGTTTTACACTCATCGCCCTCATTAGCAATACGGAATCATTACGGAGTCATTACGGAGTTAATCCGTAATGACTCCGTAATGATTCCGTAATGCTAACGGGAGCGATGGCAGGGCTGATGGTCAGACGAAGGGTCTTGGAGAGGCAATTTGGCCTGGCTAAGTTGTTTTTGGAGAGGGAAT
>CAZVXK010000028.1:0-11346 GCA_964631665.1 uncultured Candidatus Cloacimonadota bacterium
CAAACAACCGGAGAAACAAAGAGTTGGATTTTACACCAACATTTGGGACTCAACAGAAATAGGAGGAAAAATGAAAAGAACTTTACTCAGAGTAACGCCTTTGCTGCTCTTGTTGCTGCTGGCAGTGCCCTTGGTTGCGCAGAACCAGATGCAGATGATCATGACGATCAGCCAGGAAGCCTGGTATGACCGCTTTGGTACCAAACTGGCGGCATTGGATTTCAACGGGGACGGTTGGGACGATCTTGCCGTGCTGCAAGCCGGCTGGCTGCCGGACAGCGTGCAGGCGGTGACTCCCTACGACTACAATTTCGGCAGGCTGCTGGTCTATTATGGGGGACCGGGTTTCGACAATGTCCCGGACTGGGTGGTGGAAGGAACTTATCATTGGGAGTTTTATACTTTCAATTTCTATAACTTTGGCGATGTTAACGGAGACGGATTTGACGACCTCGGTATCTCCCAATATGTCCCCCACGCGGTTACCGTATATTTCGGCGGCGTCAATCCCTCCACCCAGCCGGGATATTATCAGGAATTGGACGAGAGCCATCTCGATACCTTTTATGTCGGCCCGCTTGGCGACATCAACGGCGACGGATACGACGACTTCTACTATCTCACCGTACCGGAACAGCTATCAGTAAACCAACCGACAGGCATGCTGCGCATCGTTCTGGGCGGCTCATTCAACGAGATCCACTTTGCCGATACCTATCCTGAATGCTCCAGCCGTCTTGACGGTCTGGGCGATATCAACGCGGATGGGTATGATGATTACCTTTACACTTATGAGCATCCTTATGTCCAAAACACGCATGATGCCATCCTATATTACGGCGGCGATCCGCTCTTCCCGGCTGACACTCTGACCCTGGCGCTCAATCTACCTCTATATGCAGGATACTTCGGTAAGGAACTGGGAGACCTCAACAACGACGGCTACGATGATTTCGTAGGGCTTAGGATTGCCGAAATGCATGCCTGGCTTGGGAGTGACACAATTACAACTCAGTATGATTTTAATTTGATGCCGATGGCTTATTGCGGAGGTCCTTCAGATGAAAGCCTCGTCCACGGCGATCTGAACGGCGACGGCTTTGAGGATGTGATCGGAGCCTATACCGATTGGGGCTGGTGGGACGGCAGAGCCTGCATCTGGCTGGGCGGCGCCAATATGAACGGCACGGCGGATTACTACTTTGGTCCCGTTCGCTATATTGGCTACCAGTTCGGTATCGGCCTGGCCTGCGGGGACTTTAACGGCGACGGTTACGACGATGTCGCGGCGGCAGAACCATATGGTCAAGCTATTCCCTCAAATCCCGGCAGGGTCTATATTTATGCCGGGAACGCACAGTTGGCAGATACCACAGTTGCCATCGGGGACGAGCTCCTGCCCTCTCCCGCCGCTGAAAATTGGGATTTCAGAGCCATACCCAACCCGGCTAAGCAAGGGGTCTCGCTTAAATTGAGATTCGCAGGTATTGGCTACGATCGTCATCCCAACCTGGAAGCCCAGATCTTTAATCTAAGAGGGCAGTTGCTAAAGCGACAGACACTCAACTCCGCAGAACTCAAAAACGGAGAGTGTCGGCTGGATAATCTTGAGCTTTCCAAGGGAATCTATATCATTGCCCTGTATGAGAATGGAATCAAACTCAAAACCCATAAATGCACCATTAAATAGGAGAAAGAATGAAAACCTCCATTGTCTTTATCGCACTGATCCTGTTGATCGGTGCCCTGGCTGCGGAATTCTCGGATGATTATCTGATCGGTTGCCACAGCAAGATGCGCATCGAGCACCGAGATTTCAATAATGCCCTGGGTGATCTGGTCAGGACTGCCGGATACAACGCGGCGATCGCTGGTGCAGTTTACGACCCAGATAACTCACTTGTAACGGACATGATGAACCTGATCCGGGATGACAGCCTGGACGTGATCCTGGACGATTATATCTTCTACAACCAGCCGCCTGGCGAATGGTACGGAGTGAACGCGCTCTCGAGTGGGGTTTACTTCCGGTTTGAGGCGGAGTATGCATCGGCAGATACGGTAAAACCAGAGGATAGACTGGATGATAATTATTTCTACAAATCTTCAGAAGATAGAATTGGAGAAGTAAAGTATAATAATTTATATAGCAGGGATTATTCCTGGTCGGTAAATGCTCCTGACAGCGGATTTGCCTACAGCGATCTGCAGTTCCGCTGGGCAGACGCCTGGGGAATATGCCCGTACATCGGTCCTGAATTCAGGTTTTTGGGCAACTATACAAACGGCATGGACATTCCCGCCCTGAACAACCTGAATGTATCGTATGTGTTCAACTGCACCGGTTTGGACACATTAGATGCAGATGCAGCGCTTGCCAGATTCCAACTTACCAGCCATGTGGCAAATGGTTCATTAATACTGCGTCATAGGATAGGGAGCGGAGCGTTGCATTATGAAACAGTGATCACCAAAGAAGATTATCTTGCCTTGCCTGAACTTGACCCAACTACGCATAGAAGGATACTCACCCTAACCATCCCATTCTCCTCATTCTATGGTTCGAATCCTGATAGCAGTGACGACGATGCCATCAAGGGCAATGGTTGGTATTTGCAACTGGTAAACCTGAATCCGCTCATGTATTGGTTTGGCAATGGAAATCTCTTGCTTGACTATATTGAGTTTCATGATGACATCTTTGATAACTATACTAATAATCCCGGAAAGCTGGCATTGCTAAGAACTTTTAATGCTCAAACCAATCTTAGCCATCACTATACCCAGGATGAGGCAAAGGCTGGGAACTTTGAAGCATATAAATTGGTTAAGAATCATCTTGCCGATCAGGGCATTAAGGTGTTCACCGCAACCGACAGCCATAACAAAGACATCGCCAAACCAGACTCAACCCGCTACCGGAACGAGAATGCGTTCATTGATATCTGCAAACCTAAGCTTTTCATGATGGACAAATATCCTTTTCACAACAGCGAAGAGGAATGGAATCAAGATAGCCAGAACTGGAAATTCGTTCAGGATTATCTGAACAACCTGTGTAAAGAATACGAGTATTACAAGGTTTACGCCGATACTACAGAAAATCAATTCCATTTCTTCTGTGCCACTCAAACCTTTGGTGAGTTTGATTGGGACAGTTCAGGTGGCGGATCCTGGTATTATTCCCTGCCTCCGGATAAGATGGCGAAATGCCTGCAACTTCTTCCCTTGTGTTATCAAGCCGATGGAATCTTATCCTTCAGGTTTGATTCCGACCAAAAACTGCAGGATAGCCATAGCAATGGAAAGTATATCTACGGATTGGTCAATCATGGTTACTATGACACGGACTGGGAAGTCACCCCTCAATACTATGCGGTTAAAGAAGCCAACCGCAAGATTGCATTATATGGCAGATTGATCAAAGATCTATTTTGGGAATCATCATATACAATTGGAACAGAACCTGACAACCAGCATTCGATCGGGGATAAGTTTTCCAGCGTTTACGTGGAAGAGGAATCTGGAAACCGTTATTCAGGTTATGTTCAATGCGGAGCATACGATGTTGCTACAGGATACCCCAGCTTTATGTTGGTTAATCGAAGGACGAATTACTACAATCCCTGTGATCCAAGCAAGTATCCCACCCCAAAATACTTGATCCCACCCCTATACAATAGCTATTTCATAGACGCCCCGTCCCAGACGGTGCTGTTCTTTCCATCGGCCGGTGCCATCACACCCGGAGGACGACAGCTTGCTCTCTTTGATCCGGCGGACAGTACACTATGCAAAACGGTAAACGACACCATTAAAGTCAACATTGATCCCGGGGATGGGAGACTGATGCGAACGTGCTGGACTTTACCGGAAGAAGTAACCACGATCACTTACGTGGATAACATGTTGGTTGTGGAAGGAAATGTGACTATCCAAACTGGAGCCAGAGTGGAACTTGCTGAAAACATGTACACCCTGATCAAGCCGGGGTCCACTATTCATGTAGCTTCCGGGGCAGTATTGCATATCAAAGGTGAGGTGGCAATGGGAGACAGTGTTGTTATCAGTGTTGATCCGGGTGGAAGACTGCGTTTTTCCGATTCGGTCTGCAAATGGGGTAAAGAAGGATTATTGGATGTCTCGGGTGGATGTCTGTTTGTTCGTAACAGTGAACTGAGATCTAAATCCCCGTCGGTCTTGTGGAAAGGACTCAATGTATGCCTTGCGGACAGCGTAATCCTTTATGACAGTTCGTTCTACAACGCCAGGTACAACCAAGTGCAAAACTCCAATCTTAAGGTAGTCAACTGTCGTTTTGAGGTTCAGCCGCAGTGTTATGGATTGGCGCTCTGTAACGACGATAACGGTTATACCACCCAGCTTGTTGGCACCGCTGCGAATATGGGGTTTTTTGGAGCGTCAGCAACTAATTCCTTCGGTCTGGTTCTGGGTCAAATGAAAAATCCGGTCATTTTAAACCAATTGCTGTTTCAGCAGCTTAAATATGGCATTTTGAAAACAGCCAACAGCAGTATTCGGGATACTATCAGTAATTGCTCCTTCAGCAATTGCGATACTGGGATACATCTGATCAGCGATGGCTATGACGGAATCATCGACACCTGCAGTTTTATTTACGATGGTGTCGGTATCAAGCTGGTGGCTGCGATTCCGGAGATCGCCAATTGCGTGTTCAATCATTGTGAGATGGGGATACTAACCGAGTACTCTGTTTTCAAGCTTGGTTTGAATAGATCGATACATAACTGTTCCTTTGGTTACAATGCAACTGGAATTGAAAGCAGGTGCTCGAACCAGAGGTTGGAGGCAAATTACCTCACTCATAACGATAATGGTTTGGTAAATCATGCTGGATCCAATCATGATCTCAGTTTTTCAGCCAACAATGTCCTGCAAAATGATTTTCATAACGTTATATTCAGCGACACCGCCCCCTATATGTCCACCCTTCAGCTTTTAGACGGACACAACGATTTTTACGATCTGAATCCTGATTACCCGGATACGCTTTCTTCAGATTTCTGCTTTGACCGGCATTATTATAACTTTCCCTCACCTTGTAATTTCACGATCAAGGCTGACCGGAATTGGTTTCAGCAAATGCAAGTGAGAGTGAACCGTCCCGAGTATCAAGATTATGTATATGTGAGTGCGTATGATCCCGAACCCAATATGCCCGCACCTCCCGATGATCAGGAAAGATTCTGTCAGGCTCAGCTTCTTGAAGCTCAGGGTGAGTATAACCAGGCATTGTTACTCTACAAAGCAATACTTGATGATCAGCTTGAATCCGAAGAAATGCTCTATTCCAATGCTGCGGACGCTGTTTACCGACTTTCCATTCAATTATCAGATCAAGTTTGGCAAGCTGTGAATTACTTTTCGGCAAAGCTGATTCAGTATGAGATCGATAATCCTTATTTATGTGCATTACTGAAGGATTATCTTAGCAAGTCGTACATCGCCGGGGAGGATTATCAGAGTGCGATAGATCTGATCCAGCTTCGTATTGATAATCCTGTCAGCGAGATTGATTCCCTGAGGGCTGTAATGGACCTGGAGATAGTCCTTCAGCTATCCACCTTTAATGAGTCCAAGAAGCCTATTACAACCAGATATACCCAATATCGTTATCCATCTCAAGCAGTATTTTCGCAAAGGCACGATGTGCATTGGGCTTTACTGTATAGTCTGCTGGAGAATAAAGCGGTCAACAGCATCATCTCCACCAAAGCCTTGATAACCTCAAACTACCCCAATCCCTTCAATCCTTCGACCACGATTAACTACTACCTGCCCCAAACCACAAACCTAAAGTTGAGTGTGTATAATATACGGGGACAAAAAGTAAGAACTCTCTTTTCCGGAAGATTGCCCAAAGGCAGCCACCAGGCATTGTGGAACGGAAAGGACGCAAACAACCGTAGTGTGAGCTCCGGAATTTACTTCATCCGGTTGGAAGCAGAGGGGATATCTAGCACCCGCAAGGTGATGCTGATGAAATAGGAGGAAAAATGAAAAGAACTTTACTCAGAGTAACGCCTTTGCTGCTCTTGTTGCTGCTGGCAGTGCCCTTGGTTGCGCAGAACCAGATGCAGATGATCATGACGATCAGCCAGGAAGCCTGGTATGACCGCTTTGGTACCAAACTGGCGGCATTGGATTTCAACGGGGACGGTTGGGACGATCTTGCCGTGCTGCAAGCCGGCTGGCTGCCGGACAGCGTGCAGGCGGTGACTCCCTACGACTACAATTTCGGCAGGCTGCTGGTCTATTATGGGGGACCGGGTTTCGACAATGTCCCGGACTGGGTGGTGGAAGGAACTTATCATTGGGAGTTTTATACTTTCAATTTCTATAACTTTGGCGATGTTAACGGAGACGGATTTGACGACCTCGGTATCTCCCAATATGTCCCCCACGCGGTTACCGTATATTTCGGCGGCGTCAATCCCTCCACCCAGCCGGGATATTATCAGGAATTGGACGAGAGCCATCTCGATACCTTTTATGTCGGCCCGCTTGGCGACATCAACGGCGACGGATACGACGACTTCTACTATCTCACCGTACCGGAACAGCTATCAGTAAACCAACCGACAGGCATGCTGCGCATCGTTCTGGGCGGCTCATTCAACGAGATCCACTTTGCCGATACCTATCCTGAATGCTCCAGCCGTCTTGACGGTCTGGGCGATATCAACGCGGATGGGTATGATGATTACCTTTACACTTATGAGCATCCTTATGTCCAAAACACGCATGATGCCATCCTATATTACGGCGGCGATCCGCTCTTCCCGGCTGACACTCTGACCCTGGCGCTCAATCTACCTCTATATGCAGGATACTTCGGTAAGGAACTGGGAGACCTCAACAACGACGGCTACGATGATTTCGTAGGGCTTAGGATTGCCGAAATGCATGCCTGGCTTGGGAGTGACACAATTACAACTCAGTATGATTTTAATTTGATGCCGATGGCTTATTGCGGAGGTCCTTCAGATGAAAGCCTCGTCCACGGCGATCTGAACGGCGACGGCTTTGAGGATGTGATCGGAGCCTATACCGATTGGGGCTGGTGGGACGGCAGAGCCTGCATCTGGCTGGGCGGCGCCAATATGAACGGCACGGCGGATTACTACTTTGGTCCCGTTCGCTATATTGGCTACCAGTTCGGTATCGGCCTGGCCTGCGGGGACTTTAACGGCGACGGTTACGACGATGTCGCGGCGGCAGAACCATATGGTCAAGCTATTCCCTCAAATCCCGGCAGGGTCTATATTTATGCCGGGAACGCACAGTTGGCAGATACCACAGTTGCCATCGGGGACGAGCTCCTGCCCTCTCCCGCCGCTGAAAATTGGGATTTCAGAGCCATACCCAACCCGGCTAAGCAAGGGGTCTCGCTTAAATTGAGATTCGCAGGTATTGGCTACGATCGTCATCCCAACCTGGAAGCCCAGATCTTTAATCTAAGAGGGCAGTTGCTAAAGCGACAGACACTCAACTCCGCAGAACTCAAAAACGGAGAGTGTCGGCTGGATAATCTTGAGCTTTCCAAGGGAATCTATATCATTGCCCTGTATGAGAATGGAATCAAACTCAAAACCCATAAATGCACCATTAAATAGGAGAAAGAATGAAAACCTCCATTGTCTTTATCGCACTGATCCTGTTGATCGGTGCCCTGGCTGCGGAATTCTCGGATGATTATCTGATCGGTTGCCACAGCAAGATGCGCATCGAGCACCGAGATTTCAATAATGCCCTGGGTGATCTGGTCAGGACTGCCGGATACAACGCGGCGATCGCTGGTGCAGTTTACGACCCAGATAACTCACTTGTAACGGACATGATGAACCTGATCCGGGATGACAGCCTGGACGTGATCCTGGACGATTATATCTTCTACAACCAGCCGCCTGGCGAATGGTACGGAGTGAACGCGCTCTCGAGTGGGGTTTACTTCCGGTTTGAGGCGGAGTATGCATCGGCAGATACGGTAAAACCAGAGGATAGACTGGATGATAATTATTTCTACAAATCTTCAGAAGATAGAATTGGAGAAGTAAAGTATAATAATTTATATAGCAGGGATTATTCCTGGTCGGTAAATGCTCCTGACAGCGGATTTGCCTACAGCGATCTGCAGTTCCGCTGGGCAGACGCCTGGGGAATATGCCCGTACATCGGTCCTGAATTCAGGTTTTTGGGCAACTATACAAACGGCATGGACATTCCCGCCCTGAACAACCTGAATGTATCGTATGTGTTCAACTGCACCGGTTTGGACACATTAGATGCAGATGCAGCGCTTGCCAGATTCCAACTTACCAGCCATGTGGCAAATGGTTCATTAATACTGCGTCATAGGATAGGGAGCGGAGCGTTGCATTATGAAACAGTGATCACCAAAGAAGATTATCTTGCCTTGCCTGAACTTGACCCAACTACGCATAGAAGGATACTCACCCTAACCATCCCATTCTCCTCATTCTATGGTTCGAATCCTGATAGCAGTGACGACGATGCCATCAAGGGCAATGGTTGGTATTTGCAACTGGTAAACCTGAATCCGCTCATGTATTGGTTTGGCAATGGAAATCTCTTGCTTGACTATATTGAGTTTCATGATGACATCTTTGATAACTATACTAATAATCCCGGAAAGCTGGCATTGCTAAGAACTTTTAATGCTCAAACCAATCTTAGCCATCACTATACCCAGGATGAGGCAAAGGCTGGGAACTTTGAAGCATATAAATTGGTTAAGAATCATCTTGCCGATCAGGGCATTAAGGTGTTCACCGCAACCGACAGCCATAACAAAGACATCGCCAAACCAGACTCAACCCGCTACCGGAACGAGAATGCGTTCATTGATATCTGCAAACCTAAGCTTTTCATGATGGACAAATATCCTTTTCACAACAGCGAAGAGGAATGGAATCAAGATAGCCAGAACTGGAAATTCGTTCAGGATTATCTGAACAACCTGTGTAAAGAATACGAGTATTACAAGGTTTACGCCGATACTACAGAAAATCAATTCCATTTCTTCTGTGCCACTCAAACCTTTGGTGAGTTTGATTGGGACAGTTCAGGTGGCGGATCCTGGTATTATTCCCTGCCTCCGGATAAGATGGCGAAATGCCTGCAACTTCTTCCCAACGGACAGGTACCAATATCTGATGCCGTCCAGAAACCACTTATTGATATAATCAACGCTTGTCCCAATCCGATGCGTGACAGGCTAAAGATTAAAATCAAAACGGATTATGATATCCAGGAACCTACAAAAGAGATTTTTGTGTATAATATCCGCGGACAGCTGGTGCGTAAATTACGGGCACAAATAAGCGCGCCGTGAACCTATAATGCGGAATGGGACGGCAAAGATACAAACAATCGTAACGTGAGCTCCGGTATATACTTCTTCAAGTTGAATTCAGGAGGCAGAACCTCGATTCGTAAGGCGATGCTAATGAAATAAGACCCAACGACCTCTTGAAATAGCCCGGGGCATCCCGGGCTTCTCTAATGGATAACACTTCCAATGATTTGATCAATCTTAGCCTGAAGATTGATTGTTAGTGCTAAAGCATTAACTACCCTGCAATAGTGGATGGGATCGGCAAGTCTGTGGCCTATGCTGTCTTTGAGGCATTTGTTCAGCACCAAGTAGCCACTGATGTTTTAGTTCCAAAGTTTGGGGACGATGCAATCAAAGAGCGAACCCGTGGCCTTAAACTTGTCATACTACTCATTAGTATATTAACAATTGATGAGCTGGAATTAGCCTAAAAGAATCCCAATATGCAAAACCCTGATACAGAAACGTCCAAAATACGTCTAAAGACCACCATGACACAGTCTATAACCAGTCCTATCTATCTCAAATATCCATAAACTCTTACAGCCATTATGTCAGGTGATACCCATTTGCAGAGTTGGGTGATACTTGAAAATCTGCGGAGAACGCGGATTCAGAGAACACGATCCAGAGAAATCAGGCGGCTAAAATGCGATAAAGGGTCTCACCACCCCGGCCCGGATGCGGGTGTGGGTATCCAGAAAACAGCTCTGATAACGCTTCAGGGTATTCACCAGCTCAACCGGGAAAGCCCGGTAGCCAAAGCCGGAGAGGATGAGGATGGAAAGCGGGAGCAGTTCGTTACCGGTGTTGATCACCCCCGGTTCGAAATCGAGGAAGCGGATCAGCTCGGTCAGTTCGATCTGATAGACCACCACTCCTTTCACCCCGTTATCTGCCAATAGCTTGAGTTCCTGATGGGTGGGCGGCCAGTTGAGCGCCACGATGGTGGTTTCGATATTGGAAACATTTGCCAGGTCCTCCAGATTCAGGATCCGGAAGCTCCCGTGGCAACGCCGGCCAAAGCCGATTTTCCCTTCCAGATGGCTGGCCTGATAGCTGAGCTCCAGGCTCTTCTGATCCACCACCTTCACCACTTGCCCGGGGACATGGGAATGGAATTCCAAGGGAGTGAATTTGTAGGCAATGGTAACGGTGCCGGCGGTTTTGTCTATGGAAGTGATGCGGCCGGTGTTGGGAGCTCTCACAAAAGAAGGCAGGCCCCCTTCGACCGAACGCTCCAGACGCTTGGCGAGCACATCATTGCGATAGATGAAATCACCCAAGCCTTTGGTGAGATAGCGTTCGATGTGTTTGGGCTTGACCCCCAGTTTTTCGGCGATGTTCACCGTAACCGGTTTGGAGGAATAATCCTGGATCTCAGCCAGCACCATGATCCCGGTGTTCTGATCCACAAATTCGATCCTCCCGCGGACTGGAGACTGGAAATGACGTGATCGGCGTGAAAGCCCGGGGACTTCGATCGAGGGTGGGATCTCCGCATAAACCTGATCAAAATCGAGACTATCTCCACTCTGCACCTTCAGGCTGGCTCTGATCTGCTGTGGAGTGAGTTTATAGCGGCTGAATCCATCCACCACAAACAGACGGGGCGGATTGTAATGATTGATGGCCACCACATCATCCGGCTGCACCGTATCCCCCACCGCAACTTTAATTTCTCCATTGTAGGGCAACTCGATCTGCCTGGTCCAGGTGCCTGCTTTCAGTTCCAGAGGCTCGGAAGCCACATGGGTTTCCGCGGCTTGCTCATCCTCAACACCATAGAGGGAAAGCAGTTTCCCCACCTGTTCCATGTGATTACAAGGCTCTTCGCGGGTGTCGATGATCACGGGCAATTCGGTCTCGAGAGTATCCGGATGTCCTTTTTCACCCAAAAAAGCATGATGCTCCAGGGTGAGGGTAAGCTGCTTCTTCCCCGCCGG
>CAZVXK010000028.1:11446-19742 GCA_964631665.1 uncultured Candidatus Cloacimonadota bacterium
CGGACGGCATCGATCAAAATCATGGCGCTTTGCAGCGGATCCTGAGCATGGGCAAAGACGCCTCCGGCACCGATCAGAACATCGATGTCGCTGGGGGTGAATTGATACTTCCGCTCCTGGTGCTCATATTCGAAGATGATCTCATATTTATCGCTCATTCCGTTTTTGATCCTGTCCAGATAGCCCAGCTTGGCAGTGTTGTAATGCATCTGCTGATGCTGATTGAGGGACATCGCCAGCGCTTCCCTGGCCAGGGCGTGCTCGATCCGGAATTCGGTTGTGGTGGTGGGATTGGAGGTGGGATTAAGGCATTTATTGCCGATATAGTTGCGCAGGCGGGTTTCGCTGATCTGGACCGGCAGCCAGCGCTGCACCTTTTCCAATCCGCCTTCCTTCAGTACGTTTAAAGCACTGTAACTCATACCCAGATTTGCGCTTACGGTACGGTGGGAATGGGTGTTGATATAGGAGAATACATCCGTGGTGGCGCCACCGATATCAAAGGCGATGATATTCCGGGTTTCGTCTTTCGCCGCCAAGGCCAGCGACCGCTGCACCCCCATGGGCGTGGGAATGATTTCCCTGGCCACGGCCGGTTTCACCATGGCATAGCCCGGAGCGTGTTCCATCACATTCTCCATGAACAGCTGCTGGATCTTGTCCTGGGTGGGGGCAAGATTCTCGGTTTTCATATTCGGGCGCAGGTTGGGCAGGATATAGAGGTCAAAGGAGTCGGAGATCATTTGTTTGATCAGCTCCGCCGCATCCTGGTTCCCGGCATAGAGGGCGGGAAGTTTTTCGGTGGAATCGAATTTGGGGGCGGGATTGGCGATGCGCACGATCTCCGCCATCCGGAGCACCCCCGAAATAGCGCCGCCATCCGTTCCCCCACAGAGCAGGATCATATCCGGATGGAGATTTCGCATAGCCAGCATCTGTTCCATCGCCTGGCGTTTGTCGTCGACGGCAAAGGTGTCCAGAATCACCCCTCCCGCGCCATAAGCCGCCCTTTTGGCGCTGCTGGCAGAATCGAACAGCGTGAGCCCGATCACCAATATCTGCAAACCCCCGCCGGCGCTGCTGGTGGTGAGATAGGAGACTCCGGAATTGAATTCCAGCCGGGTGGGCTCCGTTTTATCAATCAGCAGAGAAACACCGGTCTGTTTTTCCAACTCCAGGATGGATCTCTTGATGCCAAACCGAACGTCATTGTGAGGCGCTTCTACCGTGGTGGCGGCGTGGGTTAGTCCCACCAGCCGGGGAACACCATTCTCAATCTTGATCAGAACCGCCTTGGTGGTGGTGCTGCCGATATCCGTGATCAACGCAAAAGATGTTTGAAGACTCATTCTTTCTCCTTGGCTATGTATATTCCAAATTGGGCTTCAATCGACCTGTAATATAAAGGATAATTGTGATCAGATCAAAGACCAACTAATAAAACACAACGAAGATTGGATAGCGATCAAATACAAAGGACCGCCAGAGAACACCGGCGGTCCTTGATAAACCTCTGTGAGTTTGTTATTTGCTGAGCACGGCTTTGGACAGGCTGACGGTCTTGCCAGCCACCATTCTTACCAGGTAGATCCCGCTGGAACAGCCTTATGGCAAGGCCGCCAGGCAGTTCACAGCCAATCTGGTCTTCAACTGGAAGGTAAGGGTGTTCTATACCGCCAAGGATCAATATGGCAGATATTTGGGCACGGTTTACATACTGGTTGGCAGGAATCTGAATCAGGAACTGCTCAAAGCAGGATTGGCATGGCATTACAAGAGGTTTGATAGCTCCCTGGTCCTGGCAGCCCTGGAAAGCGAAGCCCGTTCAAAACGAGTTGGATTGTGGGCGGAAAGGCATCCGGTGCCTCCCTGGGACTATCGAAAATCAAGGAATTGAAGAAAATACTTGACGTAAACCGATAAGCCGCCAAAATAAGAAAAAATACTGGATTTGACAGTGATTGATCATCGCTGTTCGCGACACTGTCCAGCATGGTATCGAAACAATATACTTTTTATAAACATGGAATAGGAGTGATAACATGAGCTCATTAAACACTTTCTTGTCCGCCGACCTTGATGGCAAGGTCGTGCTCGTACGGATGGACCACAATGTGGTGAAGAAAGGCCGGATCAAGGGCCCGATGCGCATTGACGCCACCATTCCCACCTTGCTGCACATTTATAAGAAAGGTGGACTGCCGGTCCTGATGACCCATGTGGGGCGCCCCTTCGATAAGAAGACCGGCGAGATCACCATTGACAAAGGTGACAGCGTCGCTCCGATCGTGGATTATCTGAAGGAAAAGCTGCAGCTCTCAGGCCTGATTCCAGACTGCCAAGCCATTGGCACACAGGGCATTATTGACTTGGAACCGGTCACTACAGCGGTGGCTGCTTTGCGGGCGGGCAAGGTAGATTTTATCTATCTGCCCAATACCCGATGGTTCAAGGGAGAAGAGGCGAAGGATGATTCTGCCGAGATTTTTGCCCGGAAGCTGGCCGGCTATGCCGATGTCTTTGTCAACGATGCTTTTGGCTCCTGGCAAGCCCATGCCAGCACGGTTGGAGTCACCAAATTCCTGCCCTCCTATGCCGGACTCCTGATGGTGAAAGAGATCGAAAACCTACAGAAGGTATTCGAACCCCAGCGCCCCCTGCTTTCCATCGTGGCGGGGGCAAAGTTCGACACCAAGATCGGGCCGCTCTCATCCTTGATCAAGATCAGCGACCATCTCCTGCTGGGCGGAGTGATCTACAATGCCTATCTGGCTGTGAAATATGGCATCAGCATCAAGGGTGTCAGCCCTGAGGATATGGAGCTTGCCGCCAGGTTCATCCAAGAGGCGGGAGAATATCGAGACCGCATCGTCGAACTGCCCTATGTCATCGAATCGGACAGCTTTGAAAGCGTTTCCGATGGTAGCTGGAGAAGGCACCGGATCAGTGATCTCAAACCTGGAACCCAACTCAAGTATGTGCTGGATGTGGCACCGGAATCTTTTCAGGAGGAGGCCGTCAAAGCTGTATTCGACGGAGCTGCCACCATTTTTGTCAATGCTGTCATGGGCTATACCACCCTCTTCACCGCTGGCACCAGGGCTATGTATCAGCTCATCGATACCAATTCCTCCGCTGCCAAGCTCTTTGGCGGCGGCGACACCATCCAAGATTTCAAGGACCTGCTCCCGGGCGTGTTTGCCAAAGCGGTCAACGATCCGGGTTATTACTTCTTCACGGGTGGGGGCGCCATCCTGGACGCCATCGAGCAAGGCTCGCCCTATGGCATGAAGCCGGTGCAGGCACTGCTGACAAATACATAAAGATATATAGATCAAGGAGAAAAGCAAGTGGAAGACAACCAAGAACTCGATCTGCTGCAAGAATTCCCTCCCCACAGCTATGAAGAGTGGAAGCGTCTGGTGGAGGAAAGCCTGAAGGGAGCGGATTTTAACAAGGTGATGTTCACCAAAACCTATGAAGGCATTACGCTCCAACCCATTTACCGCAAGGAGGACATCGCCGGGCTACCCCATCTGGATGCCCTGCCAGGCCAGGCCCCATACCCGCGGGGAACCGAAACCGAAGGTTGGGGACCCGGAGGCTGGATTGTGGCGCAAAAACAGGACAATCCCTCCCTGGAAACCCTGAATCAGGAATTGCTGGATGAATTGAACCGGGGTCTGAACTGTCTGAATCTCTCTCTGCATCCTGATTCCCGGGCCGGCAGGTTTCCCCGCTCCGGCAGCGGAATCCCCCTTTCCCATTTGCTGGATATGAAAGCCCTGCTGAAGGGAATCGAGCTCGAAGCTGTACCCATTTACCTGTTCGGAGAAGAGACCGTGATCCTGCACTTGTCCCTTCTGAATGCCTACGCCAAGGTCAGCGGTAAGTCAATTCGCAAATTGGCAGGTTGTGCCGCTTTTGACCCGGTGGCGATCCAATTCACAGGTTCAGGGGGCTCCGATCGCGACCGCAATCTTCAGCTTGCCGCGCAGCTGACCACCTGGGCAGACTTTAAAGCCCCAAGGATCAGGACTCTGCTGATGGATGGCGTCCCCTATGAAAACGCTGGGGCCTCAGCGGTTCAGGAACTCGCCTTTGCCTTTGCCTCCGGACTTAACACCATCAGTGCATTACTGGACAAGGGACTGTCCATTGAACAGATAGCTCCGCGTTTTATCCTCCGCATCAGCCTGGGGGCGAATTTCTTCCTGGAGATCGCCAAAGTGCGGGCTGCCAGGATGATCTGGGCGGAAATCATCAAAGCCCACCAGGGCAGCGAAAAAGCCCAAAAACTCTTTATCCATGGCGTCAGCGCCGGCTTCAATAAAACCACCTATGACATCTATGTGAACATCCTGCGCAGCGCCACAGAAGGCTTTGCCGGCGTGATCGGAGGTGTGGACAGTCTGGAACTTGGAACCTTCGACCATCTGGTCAGGCAACAAAGCACTTTCAGCAAACGCATCGCCCGCAACCAACAGATCATTCTGGCGGAAGAAGCCCATTTCACCAAAGTCCAGGACCCCGCCGGCGGCTGCTACTACATCGAAAAACTCACCGCCCAGATAGCGGAACAGACCTGGCAACTGCTTCAAACCATCGAAAGCGAGGGGGGCATCCTGGCCTGGCTGGACAGCGGAAAACTGGCCTCGGAGATTGTTTCCACTGCCCGTCTGCGGATAGACAACATCCACAAACGCAGGGATATAGTAGTGGGAGTGAACATGTATGCCAATCCGGAGGAAGCCATCCCTGCAGTCCAAACGCCAGACGATGCCTGGCTGCAGGAAGCCGGGGAACGCCTGCAAGAGCTCCGGAAGCTGAGCACGGCCGATCTGGATTCCAGCCTGGGCTATCTGAAAGACAATCCGGACAACGATTTCCTGGTGGACATGATCGCCGATGCTTGGATCCACAACGCCGATATCGAGCAGATTTCCACGGCTCTGGGTCTGCAAAAAACTCCGTTATCAACCAAGGAACCCCTCACTGCCGTTAAAGACCTGGAACTCCTGCGTTCGAAAATACTATCCCATCAAGGCAGAAAGGACATCCTGCTGTTAAATATGGGACCCCTGGCCCAGCATAAGGCGCGGGCGGATTTCAGCCTCGGTTTTCTGCAGGTTGGTGGCTTTCAAGTGGTTAACCCATCCGGTTATCCCACGGTGGAAGAGGCAATTACGGCAGTGAAGCAATTCCAGCCCCAGGCTGTGTGTATCTGCTCCACCGATGACAGTTATCCCGAACTGGTTCCGGCACTCTGCTCTGCCCTGAAATCCCTTCCCCATCCCCCTCTGATCATGCTTGCCGGCTATCCGGCAGATCAGGTGGAAAGCCATAAAAAAGCCGGTGTGAAGGTCTTCATCCACCTGAGGGCCAATATCTTCGACACCCTGTCTGAACTTGCGCGGGAGGTGCTGTCATGAAAGCGGACATCACCAAGATCAAGCCTGATTTCAGGACAGGAACCAAACCCAACCTCACCGCCAAACCCCTCTGGAAGACCAATGAGCAGATCGAAGTGAAAGCACTCTACACATCAGCCGATCTGGCGGGAATGCAACATCTGGACTGGCTGTCTGGCCTGCCACCCTTCCTGCGGGGACCCTATCCCTCCATGTTCATCCAAAGGCCTTGGACCATCCGCCAATATGCCGGATTTTCCACTGCCGAGGAGACCAACGCCTTCTATCGCCGCAATCTCGCTATGGGCCAGAAAGGGCTTTCCGTTGCCTTCGACCTGGCCACCCACCGCGGTTATGATTCCGACCATCACAGGGTGGTGGGCGATGTGGGGAAAGCCGGCGTGGCAGTGGATAGCATTCTGGACATGAAGATCCTCTTTGCCGGTATTCCGCTGGATCAGATGAGCGTTTCCATGACCATGAACGGAGCCGTGATCCCCGTCATGGCTTTCTATATCGTTGCCGCCGAGGAGCAGGGCGTGAAGCCGGAACAGCTCAACGGCACCATCCAGAACGATATCCTGAAGGAATACATGGTGCGCAACACCTATATCTACCCACCGGAACCCTCCATGCGCATCATCGCCGACATCTTCAAATATACCTCCAAACACATGCCCAAATTCAACAGCATCAGCATCTCCGGCTACCACATGCACGAAGCCGGTGCCACCGCTGATCTGGAAATGGCCTACACCCTGGCCGATGGCTGGGAATATGTGCGCACCGCGGTCAAAGCAGGATTGGGCATCGACGTGATCGCTCCCCGGCTGTCCTTCTTCTGGGCGGAGGGGATGAACTACTTCATGGAAGTAGCCAAACTCCGCGCCGCCAGAGTGTTGTGGGCGAAGATCATCAATTCCTTCCATCCCAAAAATCCCAAAAGCCTTGCCCTGCGCACCCATTCGCAAACTTCGGGCTGGAGCCTGACCGAGCAGGATCCTTACAACAACATCACCCGCACCTGTATTGAAGCCCTGGCTGCCACCTTGGGACACACCCAATCCCTGCACACCAATTCCCTGGACGAGGCGATCGCCCTGCCCACCGATTTCAGCGCCCGCATCGCCCGCAACACGCAACTCTTCCTCCAGCATGAGACTTACATCACCAAGGTGATCGATCCCTGGGCGGGCTCCTATTATGTGGAATCCCTCACAGATGCATTGTTGAAGCGTTCCTGGGGGCATATCATGGAAGTGGAGAAACTGGGGGGAATGGCGAAGGCGATCGAGACCGGCCTGCCCAAGATGCGCATCGAGGAAGCTTCCGCCCGCCGTCAGGCCCATATCGATTCCGGGGCTGATGTCATCGTAGGGGTGAACAAATACCGCCTGGACAAGGAAGAGCCCATGGAATTCCTGGAAGTGGACAACACCGCCGTGCGTGAAGCCCAGATCGCCCGCCTCCAGAAACTGCGTTCCGAACGCGACCCAGATAGGGTGGAACAATGCCTGGCAGCCCTCACCAATTGCGCCGTCAGCGGTGAAGGAAACCTGCTGGAACTGGCTGTGGAAGCAGCCCGGGCGCGTGCCTCCCTGGGTGAGATCTCGGACGCCATGGAAAAGGCCTTCGGCCGCCACCAGGCAAGCATAAAACTGATCACCAACATCTACAGCAGTGAGTATCAAAATATGGATGAGATCGAACAAGTGAGAGCCCTCACGGATAAATTCGCCGCCCAGGAGGGACGCCGCCCTCGCATCCTGATCGCCAAGCTGGGCCAGGATGGCCATGACCGCGGCGCCAAGGTGGTCGCCACGGCTTATGCGGACATGGGTTTCGATGTGGATGTGGGACCCCTGTTCCAGACTCCGGACGAAACCGCCCGCCAAGCGGTGGAGAACGATGTCCACATCATTGGCATGAGCTCTCTGGCCGCCGGACACAAGACCCTACTCCCCCAATTGGTGGAGGAATTGGCCAAACTGGGCAGGCAGGACATCCTGATCGTGGTGGGGGGTGTGATCCCACCCCAGGATTACGAATATCTGCTCAATCATGGTGCCGCCGCCATTTTCGGGCCCGGAACCCATCTGCCGGAAGCCGCCACCCTGATCATGGAAAAGCTATTTGCCCACTGAGGATTGATGACCAATAAACGAAAACCGGAATGGACGCCGGACAATGCCGGCCGGGAATTCGCCTCCAGAGTGAGGGAAGCCGCAAGCCCTGCCTCAAACATCACAGCCTCTTCCGGCGCTAAGCCCAGAAAGCGCTACGACACAGCCACTTTGGTCAAGGGTGTCCTGGCTGGAGACCGCACCCTGCTCTCCAAAGCTATCACCCTCATCGAAAGCAATTCCGAGCAACACTTTGAAGCCGGGCAGGAACTTATCCGCCAGCTACTGCCACACTCCGGAAAGTCCATCCGCATTGGCATCACCGGCGTGCCCGGAGCCGGCAAGAGCACCTTCATCGAGAATTTCGGCCTCTGGCTGATCGGACAAGGCCATCAAGTGGCAGTGCTGGCCATCGATCCCAGCAGCAGCCTTTCCCGGGGCAGCATTTTAGGAGACAAGACCCGCATGGAACAGCTCAGCCGCCAGTCCGGCAGTTTCATCCGCCCCTCCCCCAGCAGCGGTGCCCTGGGAGGGGTTGCCCGCAAGACCCGTGAATCGCTTATCCTCTGTGAGGCAGCGGGATACGACATCATCCTGATCGAAACCGTGGGCGTGGGCCAGTCTGAAACCACCGTGCGCTCCATGGTCGATTTTTTCCTGCTGATGCAGATCCCGGGAGCTGGAGACGAGCTGCAGGGCATTAAAAAAGGCATCATGGAACTGGCAGACCTGATTGTGGTCAACAAAGCCGATGGGGACAAC
>CAZVXK010000028.1:19842-23635 GCA_964631665.1 uncultured Candidatus Cloacimonadota bacterium
TGCCGGTGGTACTGGCGGTCAAACAACTGCTGGATTGATCTTTTCGCTCTCGTTGCCCCGTAGGGAGCAAGCCCGGTACTGAAGCGGGACACAAGCCTTTTCAGGCTGATGAGCCCGGCTTGTCCTGTCCAGACAAGGCTTCAGGCTACGAGGGAGCTGCCAAGTTTGAAGTCCAAATGGCCTTGTAATCTGATGTCAATGCACAAGTTACGTGGGCCATTTGAACTCCAAACCAGCGGCTGAACTCCAAACAAGCTGCTGATCTCC
This sequence comes from uncultured Candidatus Cloacimonadota bacterium, assembly GCA_964631665.1. Lineage (GTDB taxonomy): Bacteria > Cloacimonadota > Cloacimonadia > Cloacimonadales > Cloacimonadaceae > Syntrophosphaera. The sequence goes on from CAZVXK010000028.1 coordinate 20,110, forward strand.
AAACCGGCGGCTGGCTGGACTCCAAACAAGAAGGTGATCAAACCTCTCAGGAAACCGTCTGCAGCATCTCTGCAATGCGGTCCCTCAGTTCGGCGGCTCGTTCGAAATCCAGCTTGGCAGCGGCTCTTTGCATCTCTTTCTTGAGCAGTTCGATCAGTTTCTCGCGGTTGTCGATCTCCAGATACTCGAAGAATTCCTGTTTGGCAGGCTTTTTGTCCTCCTCCTCCTGGTCGATGGAGGCATAGCCTTCGGCGATGGCAGTGGATAGCATGATCTGGTCGATCGTCTTGCTGATGGATTGGGGAGTGATATTGTGCAGGCGGTTGAATTCCAATTGCTTCTGGCGCCGCCGGTTGGTCTCGTTCAATGTCCTCTGGATGGCATCGGTGATCTCGTCCGCATAGAGCACCACTTTCCCATCGATATTGCGGGCAGCGCGTCCCGAGATCTGGATCAAAGAACGGGTGGAACGCAGGAAACCGGTTTTGTCGGCGTCCAAAATCGCCACCAGTGAAACTTCCGGCAGGTCCAGCCCTTCGCGGAGCAGGTTCACGCCCACGATCACGTCAAACTCGCCCAGGCGCAGGCTTCGGATGATCTGGGCGCGCTGGATGGAATCGATATCGCTGTGCAGATATTTACACTTGATGCCGGCATTCAGCAGATAGGTGGCAAGGTCTTCGCTCATGCGTTTAGTGAGGGTCATCACCAATACCTTCTGGTTTTTGGCCACGCGTTCACGGATCTGGGTGATCAGGTCATCCACCTGATGTTTGACCGGTTTGATCTCCACCTCGGGATCGAGCAGCCCGGTGGGTCGGATCACCTGTTCCACGATCTCGCCCTGGGTGAGGTCCAGTTCATAATCCGCCGGGGTGGCAGAAACGAAGATCACATTGCGCAGATAGCTTTCGAACTCGTCAAAGCGCAGGGGGCGGTTGTCGAAGGCGGAAGGCAGGCGGAAACCGTAATCCACCAGGTTTTTCTTGCGGGTGTAATCCCCGCCGGACATGCCATGCACCTGCGGAATGGTGACGTGGGATTCGTCGATGATGAAGATGAAATCCTCCGGAAAGTAGTCCAGCAGGCAGTTTGGCGGTTGCCCGGGTGCGGTTCCGGTCAGGTGGCGGGTATAGTTTTCGATGCCGGAGCAATAGCCCAGCTCGCGCAGCATCTCCAGATCGAACATGGTGCGTTGCTTGAGCCGATCGGCCTCCACATAGCGTTGGTTCTGCAGATAATACTGGACCCGTTCATTCATCTCCTGTTCGATGGAACGAAGCGCTCCCAGCAATTTGTCCTCGTTCATGATGAAATGGATGGCGGGGTAGATGGGATAGGACTCCACTTCGCCCAAACTCTGGTAGGAGATGGGATGCAGCTTTTCCAGGCGGGTGATCTCGTCCCCAAAGAATTCCACCCGCAGGCAGTGCTCCAGATAGGCGGGATAGATGTCCACGATATCGCCCCGCACCCGGAAGGCGCCACGCTCGAAGGCAATGTCGTTGCGGCTGTAATGGGCCTGCACCAGCTTCTGGAGCAGTTCGTCGCGGTCCATCTTCATTCCGGTCTGGACCCGGATCAGCGCTTCCCGGTATTCCTCCGGAACGCCCAAGCCATAGATGCAGGAAACCGATGCCACGATGATCACATCCCGGCGTTCCATCAGGCTCATGGTGGCGCGCAGGCGCAGCTTTTCGATCTGCTCGTTGATATCGGAATCCTTCTCGATATAGATGTCCTTGCCGGGGATGTAGGCTTCCGGCTGGTAATAGTCATAATAGGAAATGAAATATTCCACGGCGTTGTCCGGAAACAACTGTTTCAGCTCGCCATAGAGCTGCGCGGCCAGGGTCTTGTTGTGGGAAAGAACCAACACCGGACGGTCGAATTGGGCGATCACATTGGCGATGGTGAAAGTCTTGCCGCTGCCGGTAACGCCCAAAAGTACCTGATGGCGCTTGTTGGCGCGGATGCCATTGACCAGTTCGGCGATCGCTTCCGGTTGGTCGCCGCTGGGTTGGTAATCGGTTTGGAGTTTGAAGATGGACATCAGGCCTCTTTTTTAGGTGAAAAGGTGGAAGGGTGGAAAGGTGGAAAGGAGCTGCGCGAATGCGAGATCAGGGAGTTGAATACAGCCATAATATCAGCTGACGGTGGTCCTGGGATAGTTTTCATACTGAAACCATTATCACAATCCTGAGACATTTCTTCCTGCCGTCTTTCCCAAGATTACGATCAGGCTCGCGCGCAGGCAAGCCTCTGCAGTCCCTTATGTAACTTTTTCCTGTAAACATCACATGCAATTCGTCTAACTCACTGTTTAAAATCAACTTGGCTAATCCCTACCGGCTTATCAGCCCAGCCGCCTGAAACATTTAGCTTGACTGATAGCTTTTCCGCCAAAGCTTGGATACCAAAAATGAGGATGCCTTGTTTTTGTCGAGAAAATAAACCGTGGAGCGATAGAATGCTACATTCAGAAGACCTGCAGATCAATTTTGAGAATCTGCTCAAACTCGGATATGCCGTGGTGGATATCCGTTACAAGGATTACGATGTTTGCGGAGACAGCCACAAACTGGTGATCGGACGGGTGGATTCCGACCGCGACGAATTCTATCAGGATATGCTCAAGCAGTACACCGGCCTGGAATTCAAGGCCAACGAGGTGCATGAGATCTGGACCGATATCCTGAAGCACAAGATCAAAATGAGCAGTGTGCTGAACCGCGATATCGCCATCAAAGTGGCCGCGCTGGATTTTATCGAGACTGTCTATACGGGGAAATGAATCAGCAGACCCTGTTGCTGATCAAACCCAACGCCGTTGCCCACCAGCATGTGGGGCATATCATCTCCATCATCGAGGACTATGGCTTCACCATCATGAATATCAAGGTGTTCCAGTTCACGCGGGAAAAGGCGGAATTTTTCTATATCATGCACAAGGACAAGGGCTTCTATGAGCGTCTGGTGGATTTCATGTGCTCCGGGGTTACCTTTGCCCTGCTTCTGGAAAAGAAGAACGCCGTGGAGGAGCTGCGGGAGCTGATCGGGGAAGTGGAACCGGAAAAACGCAAGCCCGGCACCATCCGGGCGCTCTATGCCGATGGGGTTACCGAAAACGCAGTCCACGCCTCGGATTCACTGGCCAACGCCAAACGCGAGATCAGCCTGATCTTCTGATCCTGTTCCTTTCTTTGTAGTATCTATACCCTGGCTGATCATAGTTTCCCACCCGAGCTCAGAACCGAGCTAAGATTGGCGATCCGGCACTGCGTGTTACTGTTTATTTGGCGTCATTGATCTAAGCCATCGCCTCTTTTGGGTACGAATATGAATAACCTCCGATCCGAGTCACGGGACGGCATTTTAATAGCATACGCAATCCAACCTTCGATCCGAGTCCCATCAGGACGGCATTTTGGATAGCATAGGGTACCAAACGAAGGTGAGTCCCAGCGGGACGGCATTTTAGATAGCAACGGACACCAAACGAAGGCGAGTCCCAGCGGGACGGCAT
>CAZVXK010000029.1:0-3528 GCA_964631665.1 uncultured Candidatus Cloacimonadota bacterium
ACGGATTAACTCCGTAATGACTCCGTAATGATTCCGTATTGGTAATGGGAGCCAAACCAGCGGCGCTTGATCCCGATCTGGGGAAGCCGGGCTGTAAAAACGGCCGTTTTAGATGATCCAGGTCATGCCCGGATAGGTGTTACACCATGTTCCGCTATTTGCTGTAAATCATTTTCCTGAGGCTGGCGGGACGATCCTTGAGGCGGAAGAAATAGATGCCGGAGGGAAGCTCCGCCGGGGCCTGCCAGGCGATTTGGTTGCTGCCCTGCAGCAGGTTTTGAATTGGGATTTCGTCCACCTTCTGCCCCCTCAGGTTGAAGATCTCGATCCCGGTGGCAAGATTTGCCTTGTCAGATTCGATGGCAAAGGTGGTGGAGCCCCGGAAGGGATTGGGATAGTTGGCATCCAGCCGCAGCGGGCTCACCAGCACTGGATCGGAAGCGGAGACATAATCGCTGGAACGGCAAGCAAAGGGCACGGTGAAGCTGCCCAGGTTCGGGGAGGTGACCAGATAGTGGAAACGGGCGATGCCGGTGGAGCCGATCCACAGGTTGAGGTGGAAGTTTTTGGCCTCCCCCTCGGTCAGGATCAGGGGCAGGGGCATGGAACCGGGATAGCAGTTGCCTTCTTCGTCGCAATAGTTGAAAAACCAGTCCGCCGGAGCGTCATCCACCACCAGTTGCATTTCAAAGGATTCCGCAGCACCGGTGTTGAAGAACCACAGCATTTCGGAATTGAAGACTGAACTCGGTTCGCCCACCAGAGCGGCAGCGTCCCAGTCAAAGGTGCAGCGGATGTCATACACTGGCAGGGGCAAAGTGGAGGCGCTTTGCATGATGTGGCTGCCGTTTTTTTCCAGGGAGGCGATCAACCACAGGTTGGCGGCATTCCAGGCTGGATTGATCGTGAAATTGTTGGTGTAGGTCATCTGGCTACCCACCGTGGGCAGGGTGATGATTTGATAGTCGATCAGGCGCGTAACTTCCGTAGCGGTGCCCACCTCGTTTTCCACGAGGAACCAGACGATCTGGTAAGTGGCAGCTTCCAGATCAGGATCGAGCCTGGTGATGGCCACGCTGGCCGCGCCGCTACCGGTGTTAAAATTGGTGATCTCCATCTTCACCGGCGCCTGCTTGTATTTCAGAACATCGACCGTTTCACTGTAAGTAATCTCCGGAGCGGGGCCCAGAAAACGCAGGGCTCCGTTGAAGACCACCGTGGGCAGTTGGGTCGCCATATGATGGGCAAAGCGGTTTTCCACGCTGGGGCTGCTCAGATCGCCGGAATTGTGGTAGAGCCTGGTCACGATCAATTCGCCGCGGGTGGTGGTGTTTTCGATATTCAGCAGATATTGCAGGCCGGTGATGCTGGCGGCATGGTCTTGCATCACACAGGCTTCGGCGATGGTAGTCAGAGGATGGCAGGTTGGTTCCGCGGGCAGGGAGGCCAGGGCCAACAGGAGGAATAGGGTGAAGATTATGTGTTTCATGAGTTTGACTCCTTGGTTAAAATCTTGTACTGAGTTCCGCCTTGACGCCCGCGAAGGGCGCCACATAGCGGCAAACTCCATTGCGGCAGACCTTTCCGCCGGCTTCCTTGCCGGCGAACAACACCAGTTCGGTGCCTGCCAAAATAGGATATTTGGCTTCCAGATTGGCCCAATAACGGCTGTCCAGCAGGGAGGAAAAATCCTTCCACCAGCTTTGGGCTCCCACCGAGAGGGACAGTTTGCCCAGGCTGAGGTCGGCCTGCAGCTTTGGTTCATAGTGGCTGGAACTGACGTCGTATTGCTGCTTCTGGACCACCTTGAATTCACCGGAGAGGATCAGGCTTTTCCCCCAGGCGGGAAAACCCAGGCTGGCGGCAGGATAGGTTTCCTTCTGCCAGTGGCTGGCGCCGTCGTCCACTTTTTCCACCTGGGAATAGGATAGGCTGCCCAACAGTTTGTCCCGGGTCCAGTCCACGGCCAGGTAGAGGTCGTTCATCTTCTTGTCCCAATCCTGGTTCCAGGCTTCGGCATAATCGGCGGTCAGCAGATAATCATCCCAAAGTGTATAGGTTACCCAGCCCTGGACACCCTCTTCGTCAAAACCGGAGCTCTGGTCGTCGGCCAGGGTTTCGCTGTGATGGTTGGCCAGGGGAAGATCCTGCAGGCGGTATTGGAACTGGTCATAGCGTTTGTAAGCGCCGCCGAACTGCACCTGATCGAGGCTGTAGGATGCAGTGCCATAAATGGCGGAACCGGAGATCGCCGGCAGCCCCATGCCACGCCGGTAAAGCTCTCGTGTGGCATATTCAGCGCTGGCTTCAAAGCTGCCCAGGTAAAGCTTCATACTGGCGTTGAGGACGTCATTCTGGCTATAGGTGTTGAAGGCGGTGAGGTTGCGCATGGTGATGGCAGAGGTGTTCAAAGTGAGGAAATTCAGCACCGGATAGCCCAGGTCAAAACCATAGGCCAGGTCATATTTCCCGGCGGCAAGGGGGCTTTCGATGGCTCCGTAAAGTGCCTTGACGCGCAGCCGTTCGTCATAGCGGAACCGGAAGCCCTGCAAGCGGTTGTCCTGGTCGAACTCAATATCCTCGAAGCTGCGGAAGGCGATCCCGCTGCAGAAAGTTTCCTCGATGGTGCCGGCATGGATCAACCAGGCATCCTTGGTGTAATTGGCATAGAGTTCTTTCCAGCCCAGCTCCAGGCGGTTGGCATCCAGCTCGCCCAGCAGTTCGCTCTGGCTGGTGCTGTATTTGGGGAGTTCGGCGATGAACTTCATGCCAAAGCCAAAGTTCTTGTAGGCAAGGTTGAAGGCAAAGGAATCCCGGAAGTAGGCATTCAGGGAATCGGGCACGGTGCGGTAGATGAATTGTGCCTCGTTCAGGCCATTGACCAACAGCACGTTCTGGGCGGAAAGCCTTGCGATCATTAGTAGAAATAATACTATTAACAGATTTCTGGACATGGACTTATTCCGCTTCGGTTTCCAAGCCCAGCAGCACCCGGATGTGGTGTTCATACTGCTCCTCAACGCCGGGTTCGAAGCCCAGATGAGAATAGACTATCTCGCCTTCCTTGTCCATGATGAAGGTGTGGGGCGGGTTGGTAACGTTCAGCTTTTTGGCGAGGGTTTTGTCGCAATCGAACAGGGTGATAAAGTTGTAATCCTTGCTTTTCAGGTAGTTCTTGGCTTTGCTCTGGGTCTTGGGTGCGTCGATGGAGACCAGCACAACGGTCAGGCTGTCATACTTGAGCGCCAGTTCGTTCAGATAGGGCATGGCGGTCTTGCAGGGGGTGCAATAGTCGGCCCAGAAATCCAGCAGGATGGGGCCTTTGCCTAAAAGCTCGGACAGGCTCACATTCTTGCCGGTCATATCCGGCAGACGGAAATCCGGCATGGGATCGGCGAAAGCCATCCCTGCCAGCAGGGTGAGGAGCATTAGGATGATCCAGGTCTTCATGATCGGTTTCTCCTGTATGTTCTTTATTTACTTGATTATTTGCCTTTGCTGAGCGGAACCTCTGTCCCGCTCTGGATG
>CAZVXK010000029.1:3628-23603 GCA_964631665.1 uncultured Candidatus Cloacimonadota bacterium
GAACTGGTCGTTCAGCGCTTCCAAACGGACGGAGCCGGTGATGGTTTGCCCATCCACGCTATAGGCCAGATCGCTATACCGAAGGGGGGCATCCACCTGGCTGAGGGTTTGCACCAGGGGAGAATACTGGTCCAGGATGTCTGTAGTGCTACCCACCAGTTTGACCTCGCCCTGGAATACCGAAGCCGGAACGCTGGAATAGCCATAATAGGCGAAAGTGTTGTCACCCGGCACCACCAGTGGCCCGGAGGTATGGTGTTCCAGATAGCTGAGCTGGTCGGGATACTGCAGCTGCAGTTCATGCAGTTTGGCTTCCACCACCGGGCAGTTGGGACAACCCAGGAAGCTGAAATACTCGATGATGATGCGCTGCTTGGGAGTGGGCACCACGCAGGTAAGTTGGTTTCCCTTCAGCAGCCAGTTGCCGTTGCGCAGGGCCAGGCGTTCACCGGTGAAGGTACTGTCTGCCAGAACTTCCCTGCCGCCGGAACTGCTGATCTGCAGTCTCCAGTTCACCACGGCGGCGGTGTCACCCTGGGCTTGGGCGCTGAGGAGGCTCACTTGCACCTGGGGATCGCCGGCAAGGGCATAGATCCCCTCCAGCCAGAGCTGGCGGTCGCTTTTGCTGATGCCGAAATGCATGTAATCCTCGGCATAAAAAGCCATTACGGGAGCCAGGTCGGCGGCGCTGGAAGCATCGAAAGCCGCTGCCAGAGGGGTGAACAGCACAGCTTCGAAATCCACCACTTCCGGCGGCTGGAAGTTATGTTGGAAGCGGTCGCAGCCAATGCTCAGCAGCAGCAGGGCCGCCAGTATCATACAGCCAAAGTATCTCAATTTTCCTCCTGGGGCGGAATCTGGCGCAGAGCCTTGCGCAGGTCTTCCTTGCTGAACAGTTCCGGCAGCTTGATGGGCTCCTGGCCAGGGATATAGAGCACATTGAAGGGTACGCCGATACTCCCGCCCTTCTGGATCCAGTCCAGCAGAACGGGATCCTTCCTTGTGAAATCACCCTTCAGAAGTACTACCCCCAGTTCTGCAAATTCCTGCATGATATCCTCTTGATGCAACACCTTGCGCTCATTTACCTTGCAGTTTGTGCACCAGGCGGCACCGATGTCCAAAAATACCGTCTTCCCTTCCGCTTGCAGCCGGTGGAAGAGCTCCGGGGAGAACACATACCAGCCTTCATGGTCGGCAGGCTGCAGATCACCGCTGACGGCCAGCACCGGAGCAGGCTGGTGTTTTTCCTTGAGCGGCAGATAGCTGTAGGCAGCGCTGGCGATCACGGCAAGGGTGATCAGGGTGAAGATGAACTGCACCCACTTGCTGTATTCCATCCTCACAAACCTGCCATAGAGCCAGGCGGCGAAGCCCAGGAACACCAGATAGTGGGAAACATCCAGCAGATAGACCCCGCTTTTGGTGAGTCCCCAGAGGTTGGTCAGATATTTATAGACCAACAGCAGCAGCAGGAAGCCCATCAGTTCCTTGAAGATATTCATCCATTCCCCGGGTTTGGGGATCAGCTTCAAAGCGGGCGGGATCAGGCTGATGATGATGAAAGGCAACGCAAAGCCGGCTCCGATCAGAAGGAAAAACAGCACCAGCAGCGGAGACGACAACCTCACCGCCACTTCCAGAGCCGGACCCATGAAAGGCCCCATACAGGCAAAGCCCATCAGGAAAGCAAAGATGCCCCAGAAGAAAGAACCGGCATAGCCCTTTTTGGCAGAAGCTTTGGCGGCGGTGTTCTGCCCGGGGGGATTCATCACAAACACGCCCAATAGCGACATTCCGAACAGGAAGAGTATGCTGAGCATGATCAGATTGTAGGTGAGGCTCTGGCTCAGGAAGCCATAGGTGAGGTTGATTCCGGACAGCCGGGCGATCACAAATACCATTGCGATTGAGCCGAAGGAGATCAGTACGCCTAAAGCATAGACTAATGTGTGGATAAAGACCTTCGTCACGTCCTTTTGCGCCTGGTTGATCATGCTCATGGCACGGATGGGCAGGATGGGCAGCACGCAGGGCGTGAAATTGAGCACGAAGCCGCCCAGAACCGCCAGCAGCATATAGAATAGGATGTTCAGCGCCGAGGTGTCCGATTTCGCACCCTGAGGGGGTTCCGGCAGCTCGGATGTTGCCTGATCAACTACATCAGAAACGCTATCCTCAAGGGCGGTGACCACTTCTTCCCCGGATTCGGTGGTTTCTCCAGCGGCAACAGTTTCCGCCGGTAAAATCTCCAGATTCACCTTTCCCACCGGGAACTCCGGCGGATAGCAGAACCCGGCATAAGTGCACAGCCCATAGGCCATTTCCGTGTCAATCGTGATCCGGCCGGGCCTGGCAGTGGTTTTGACTGTGAAAGGGAGGCTGAGCGTTACGCTTTTGTGATATTCCGGGATGCCGTCTTCAGAGGTCTTGGTGGGTGGTGGATACTGGGTCTTGCCAAAACTCAGGCTGGAGTGTTCGGCGCTCAGATAGAAGTAATCGTCATCCTCCCGGGACTGTTTCATCTCCTCCGGGATGCTCAGCATGGCTTTGATCACACCCTTTTCGCCCGGTCTCAAGGCAGCCGGAGTGATGCTGAACACAACATTCTGGGCTCCCAGCAGGGCGGCAGAGAGGATCAATAATATGATCAGGAGCAGTGTCCTGGTCTGAAGGCGCATTCAAAACCTCCACAGTTTTATCATTTTGCTGTCAACAATATCATGCATGATGTATTCCAGTTCAAACCGGATTTTTCCACTGTTTCTGGCGGTAAAGCTTTCTCAGATCGGGGTATTGGGAGATCAGCAAACCCAGGATGGTCAGCAGCACTCCTCCTGACGCCCTCAGGGTGAGGACATCCCCCAGGATCAGATAGGCCAGGGCCACGGTGAAGACCGGGATCAGGTTTGTGAAGATGTTGGATTTGATCACCCCCAGGTCCCGGATCACGCCAGTATAAAGCATAAACGCCCCCACCGAGGCAAAGATGGACATGGCGGCAATAGTGAAAAGGCCCTGTGCAGAATGCTGCATCGTGGTGAAATGGCCCCACTGCAAGCCAATGAACAGCGGCAGGAAATAGAGCATGCCGAACAGGCTCTGCCAGGCCACGATGGTGAGGGCGGAATACTTCAGCGTAAGCCGACGCACCGAGATGCCATAGCCCATGCCGGCAAAAACCGCCAGCAGCAGGAAGAGGATGCCTTTCAGGGTGGCCTTCAGGTCATCCGAGCCCAGGCTCATCACCGCCACTCCGGCAAAGGAAACGATCAAGCCCACGATCAGCAACGGATAGAGCCTTTCTTTGAGCAGCAGCCAGGCTCCGATGGCGGAAACCAGCGGGATGGTGGAAATGATCAGCGAACCCAGGGTTGAGGATACATGCTGCATGCCATTGGCTTCCCCCACAAAATAGAGAAAGGGCTCGAAAAACGCCACCAACATCAGATGCAGCATATCGCGGCGGACGACCACCTCCCAGCGGCGCCACAACGCCATCACACCAAACAGCAGAGCTGACGCCAGGACCAGCCTCAGAAACACGATCTCGAAAGGCCGGTAATCGTGGCTGAACGCCACCTTGATCCAGACGAAGGTAACCGCCCAGAACAACATGGCGAAGATGGCTTTGCTATAGGTGATCCAGATTTTCACTGCGTTTTGTCCTGAATTTCATACATTTTATCATTAATTATTCCCACTTCCTTTCTGTCAAGAATTTTCGGGGCGCCAATCTGCGGATAGGCGAGCAGGGATATGGTTATGTGGTGTTTTCAGATTCTGACAGCCCCACCCCATCAATCGAATCCATTCTGATCAATCTCTCTGATCAATACCTTCCTATTGATGTAAATGAAACCACTGACAAATTCAGCGGCAATGGCCGCAAGATATACCTAGGATTCAGGGGCTTGAGAGAAGTAGAACGATGCTTGGGCTGGATTTTGGGGAGCGGGGTCCTGAGCATATCATTAGAAGGAAAATCTGCATAATCTCCCATAATCTCCAGAACTCAAACCAGGAAATTCCAGACATCGCTCCCGTTAGCAATACGGAATCATTACGGAGTCATTACGGAGTTAATCCGTAATGACTCCGTAATGATTCCGTATTGCTAACGGGAGCGAAGGGTGGAAAAAAGGCTTGGAGTCCCTGTAGCTCTCCACCTGTTCCTGGTTCGGTCTTCCATGCCCTGCAGAAAGAACGATGGTGTATCTTTCAGGGTGATATGGAGAGGATTTGGGAAGGAGACCCAGTCCCCAAGCCTGATCCGGGCCGGTGCTAAAGCTTGATCAGCCTTCCGTTCAGAGACCGCTCGCGGATGGACAGGCGGTAAAGATAGACGCCCGCAGGCAACCCGGGGCTGCAGTTCCAGCACAGCGTGTGCCTGCCCCTGGCAAGGCTGCCCTGATGGAGGGTGGCAATCTTTCTACCCCGCAGGTCGAAGATGCTCAGTTCGCAATTCGATAGACCGTCCCGGAGCTCGATCTCGAAGGTCGCCTCGTTCCGCAGAGGATTGGGACCTGCTTTCAGATTGGCGAAAGGAGCAGCGGTTCCGTTATGTTCATCGCTGACGGGCGTCTGGCTGCCGAATTTGGCCACGAACACATCCTGGCCGGTGAAGCTGGTGAGGGAGAAGTCGCCAAAGTCGGCGGTCGCCATGAAGTGTCCGATCAGCAGCAGGTTGCCTGCGGCAGTGCAACAGATGCCACTTCCGCAGTCGATGTGCACTCCTCCGGCCCGGCGGGCGCAGAACCACTCCCCGGCGGCGTCGATCCCGGCGAGGAAAATGTCCGTGGAGCCAGAGCTGGTGATGGAACCAACCCCGAAGAAGCTCAGGGTCTCATAGAAGCATCCGCTCAGCCAGGCGTTGCCGAATTGGTCTGTGGCGATGCAGTAGCCCACATCGGTGCTGGTTCCTGTTCCCTGGCTCGCCCAGAGCCAGTTGCCGGCGTTGTCCAGCTTGGCCACATAGAGGTCCGCATTCAGGTTCCCACCGCTGACCAGGTTGGTGGGGCCGAAATTACCGAAACCCAGAAAGGTGCCGGTGAACAAGACGTTGCCGGCGGCATCAGCAGCGATCCCGCGTGCGATGTCGGGAATGAAATCGGAGGTGTCCGGTCCGCCGGCCCGCACCGCCCAGAGCCAGTTTCCGGAACCGTCCAGCTTGGCGGCGAAGATATCGTAGCCGCCCAGGCTGGTCAGTTCAAAGGTTCCGAAATCCGCGGTCTGGCGGAAGTTGCCACAGACAAGGACATTCCCCGAGGCATCCAGATCAAGGCCATAGGACTGATCGTTCTCCGTTCCGCCGGCTCGGGACACCCACAGCCAGTTTCCGTTGGGGTCCAGTTTGCCCACGAAGGCATCAGTTTCCCCGGCGGAGACCAGGCTGAGGCTGCCAAAAACGGCCAGTTCTTGGAAACAGCCTGACACATAACAGTTACCGGTGTCGTTCACAGCTATCGCCCGGGCAATGTCATAGCCGGGGCTAACCGCAGAGGATGCCCACATCCAGTTTCCATCGGTGTCCAGTTTTGCCACGAAGGCATCGTAAATGCCCAGCCCGGTGAGCTGAATGGATCCGAAGAAGGCCTGATCATGGTATGAGCCGCACACATAAACGTTTCCGGAAGAGTCCACTCCAATGCCATCTCCACCGTCGTCGCCGGTTCCGCCGGCCTTTACCGCCCAAAGCCAGTTCTGGTCCGGATCGAGTTTGGCTACAAAGACATCATAGTTTCCGGCGCTGATCAGGGTGGTGGCACCAAAGCTGATGCTCTGGCTGAATCCTCCTGTAACGTAGGTATTGCCGGCCGCGTCCGTGGCCACACCTTGTCCGAATTCATGCACAGAACCGCCGGGATTGAGGGCCCACAACCAATCTGCGGATTGTGCATGAAGGGTAAAACCGGTGGCCACCGCGGCAAAGATAAGCATCAGAGCTTTCATCTTGGACATGATCTTCCTCCCGGAACAGGGATGAATTTTTCCGCAATGATAACTGCTATTACTCAGATGTCAAGGTTTTTCGCTGTCTCAAAGTATATCCTCCTTTCTGGCATAAAGTTACTGTCTTCAGGCCTGCTCTTCGCACCCGGTGGAAGAACATTTTGCTGCCCTGAATTCAAGCTTGACAGATAGAAAAGCTTTGCCAGTGTGGTTTTGATAATCGATTTCACTCTGAACAGCCCTTTGAACCAAGGGAAGGAGTTATGATGAACAAGGCATACATTATGCTGATCGGGGCGATCATCGCCATCGGGGCAGCCATTCCGCTAATGGCGGTGGAGGTCACCATCGGAGCCGGCGAGCAGCAGGCATTGATCCCGGTGAATATGTATTACCGCACCAGCCTGTTCGAGACCATCTATCTGGCCAATGAGATGAACATCGGCGGGCAGATCACGGCGATCCGCTTCTACAACAATTTCTATGACAATCTGCCGGACAAGCCTACCCAAATCTGGCTCGGTGAGACCCTGGCCACTGATCTTTCCGGCGGTTGGATCCCCTCCAGCCAGCTCACCCAGGTCTTTAGCGGCAATGTATCCTATCCTGCCGGCATTGGCACCGTCACCATCAACTTGAGCACTCCCTTCTTCTATTCGGGAAGCAATCTGGTGATGATGGTGTTCCGGCCCTGGGATCAGAACTACTACATGCCAATGAACTATTTCTATGCCCAAACGGTGGGTAGCAGCCGTTCCCTGAACACCTACAACCACAACTATCCCATCGATCCGGAGTTTCCGCCTGCCACCGGGGTTTCCGGACAGTTTCCCAAGACTACATTCTTCGTAACGGTAAGCGGAATGGGCTCCCTTTCCGGCACTGTGAGTTCCGATGGATCGCCTTTGTCTGGTGCCCTGGTTATGGTGAACACCACCACCCAAAGCTGCGAGACCACAGCCGCCGGTCATTACAGCTTTCCCTATCTGGCGGAGGGAACCCACACCATCACCGCTTCCAAGCTGGGCTATGGAACCGTTACGCACACTGTTACGATCACAGCCAATCAGGCTGCCAGCCAAGATTTCGCTTTGCCGCTGCTGTCCCTGGTGAATCTCACTGGGAGAGTGGTGGGCAGCGATGTCCCCACCCAAGGGATCAGCGGCGCTCAGATCCGCCTTTCCGGCTATGCAGTTTATACAGCTACAACTGGAACTGGTGGATATTTTAGCCTGGCTGGTGTGTATTCGGGGCAGACCTACGCCTACAGCGTGAGTGCGGAAGATTATCAGACCGCAGCCGGAGAGGTGGCGGTGGGTTCGCAGGATTATGACATGGGCGATATCGTTCTCAATGAGATCGCCTATGTACCTCTGAACCTGGTTGCCGAGGAAGCTCCCGCAGGTGACCAGGTGCTGCTGACCTGGGAGGCTCCGGTTACGGCCGAGGAAGGTTGGCTGCACTACGACAACGGCGAAAACTTCACTTCCTTTGGGACCGCGGGCTCGCTCAGCTTCGATGTGGCGATCCGTTTTCCTCCCTCCGCCTTGACGGACTATGCCGGGGGCAGTTTGCAGGCGTTGCGCATCTGGCCTGCCACCGGCGGGAATTTCTCGGTGCGGGTTTGGACAGGGGGAACTGCAACCCAGCCTGCCACGATGGTGGTTGACCAGCCCATCATTCCGGTGCTGAATAGCTGGAACACCGTGCTGCTGAACGATCCTGTGCTGATCACCGCCACCGAGGAACTCTGGTTCGGCTTTCTATGTGATGTTACTGGAACCAATCCCGCCTATGCCGGAGTGGATCCTGGCCCCGCTGTGAATGGTTTTGGCAATATGATCTTCTGGCAGGGGGCGTGGACCACTCTGCTGGCTGTGAATTCCTATTGCGATTTCAATTGGAACATCCAGGGCTATGCCGGTTTGAATCCTCCGGAGCCGGTCTCCGCTCCTGTGATCAGTCCCATCGGATACAGTTCAGTTTTGCTTGGCACTGCCTTTTCAGATAATGTATACCGGGAATTGACCGGTTATAAGGTGTGGCGTCTGCAAGCCGGGCAGGAGGAATCTGAAACCCTTTGGGCATTGCTCACTCCCACAGCGATCACACCAACCGAGCTTCTGGACACCGGCTGGTACGAACTCTCCGGCGGTGTCTACAAATGGGCGGTCAAAGCAGCCTACACCAATGAGGTCTATTCCTTCCCGGTCTTCTCCAACGAATTGGTCAAAACCAGCCTGATCGGAACCCTGGCAGGTTTGGTTCGCAATGCCCAGAATGCCCCCATCGCAAATGCCACCATTACTGCCGGTGGGCTCAGTACCACATCCAATTCCAACGGCGCCTATGCCCTGCAGCTCAACGCCGGCGCTTACAGCGTAACCTGTTCTGCGCAGGGCTATTATGACGCTGTGCAGGACAATGTGCAGGTGTATGCGAATCAGACCACCTCCCTGAACTTTATTCTGTCAATGGTGGCGGTTTCCGATGAACAGGTGGTGGCGGTGAATGCCTTTGATGGCATCCGTCCCAATCCGTTGCGCCACCGTGCCACCCTGAGTTTCAGTCTGAAGCAAGCCTCACCAGTGCGGATAGCGGTGTATAACCTCAGGGGTCAACTGGTGCGAATGCTCCTTTCCGGGATGAGCCACGCGGGAAACCATTATCTCGACTGGGATGGCACCGATTCCAATGGAAAACAGGTTGCCAATGGTATTTATTACTGCCGCCTGGAAGCGGGGAAGTTCACTGCTGTGCGCAGGGTGATGGTGATCAGGTAGGGGTGAAAGGGAAAGAGGAAAGGGAAAAGGGAAAAGAGAAAGAGAAAGAGAGAAGAGCGCTGCGCGAAGCCTTTCACTGCTATGGTAATGGGAAAAAACTTGACGGGAAATGCTGTGCCGGTAGTATAGATATATATTGAAAATCATAGGAGCAAAAGCTTGAGAAACATCTTTTACATGCTGCTGCTGTTTGGCTTGCTGGCTGTAGTGACCTATGCTAGCACGCTGGGGCAGGAATTTGAATTCCGGATGCAGCAGACTGAAACCGAAGAGCAGGCCTTGGAGCTGGTCCGGGAATATCTTCCCCGGATGACGGAGGTGGGTGAGTGGCGCAGCCTGCAGAATTACTGGATGCGGCTCGACCGGGCAGCCTGCCAGGAGTATTTTGCCACACACCATCAGCAGGAACCGGATTCGCCCCTGTTCCACTATCTCTGGCTTCGCAACAGCGATGATCCGCAGCTCCAGCTCAACGAGGCAAGGGAGCTGATCGCCAAGGCTCCGGACTTCTATTGGGGCTATCGCATCTTCAGCGCCACCTATTCCCAAATGTTGCAGAATGATGATCTGGCGCTCGAACTGCAGCAGGATCTGCTCGCCCGGCAGCAAGGCGACATCGCCCTTCTGAACCAGGGTCTGGAACATTTCCGCAATGACGATTATCTGCTACTGGCCCTGTTCCACCACTATCGGCGCCAAGGGGACTATACCCGGGCGGAGGATCATATCATCCGTCTCCAGGATCCCGCTGCCATGGAAGCCAATTTCAGCTCGGTGCTGGAATTCATCGGCCAGTCCCAACGGGTGCGTTCCTTCGAAGTCCTTTACCCCAAAATGCTTTCCCATGCAATCTCACAAGGCAAAGTGGCCCGGGCGGACAGCCTCACCCACTATCAGAACACTTTTCTATATGTCTTGGGGCAGGCGCAGCAGTGGGAAAGAATGCGGGGTTATTTCGAGACCTATCCGGAACTGAAGCAAAGGGATGACACGCTCAGCCCCCGCATCGACATGAATGTAAAACTGGGGCAATATGGCACTGCACTGAGCCTGCTGGCGGAAGCCCTGGACAAGGAAGTGTTGCGGATCAAAGAAGTTGAAACCAATGACAGGTTTGAACCCCTGAAGGCTTTACCGGAATGGACGCTGATGATTGAGCACGCTTGGCAGGCTTGGGAACAGAACCGCCAAAACCGCAAAGCGGCTGCTTTGGCCAAACGCCGGGACAAGCCTGCCCCGGGTTGGGAACTGCCCGATCAGGAGGGTAATCTGGTGAAACTGGAAGACCTGAAGGGCAGCATCGTGATCCTGGATTTCTGGGCAACCTGGTGCAATCCCTGCCGCAAGACCATGCCCCTGTTGGATCAATGGATGAAAGGTGAAAGTGCCAGGGATGTTCTGGTCTTTTCGGTCAACATCTGGGAAAATGACCCCCTTCAGGCTGCCCGCTATATGCAGGACTCCGGCTATGCCATGACCCTGCTGTATGGCGACAACGATCTTCCCAAGGCTTACGGCTTCACCGGCATTCCACACATCTGCGTGCTGGACAAATCTGGCAGGATCACCTTCGAGGAATCCGGCTACAATCCCGATCTGCCGGAACTGCTGGATTTCTGGGTGGAAGAGCTGAAAAAATAGGGGGAAAACAGGATGTGGAATCCTCTGCGCAATCTGTTGACGGGAGCGGAGCAGAAAGCCCTGCTCTTTGTCCTCGGAGCCTTCGTGTTGGGCTTTGCCTTGCACCAGTTCGGCTGGACAGCACCGCAGGCGCAGAGGCAGGCGCTTGGTGTGCAGGAACTTGCCGCAGCCGTTAAAACCGATGTCCCGGTGCAGATCGATATCCGCACCGCCCCCAAAGAGGAACTGATCCTGTTGCCCGGCATCGGTGAGAAACGGGCTCTGGACATCATTGCCTACCGTGAGCAGAAGCAATTCGAGAACGTGAACGAGCTGCTGCAGATCAAGGGCATCGGGCCGAAGACCTATGAGAAGATGAAACCCATGCTCCTGCTCTTCGGAGAATCTGAAACACCATCAGAAGCCACTCCCGCTTCTACCGCAAAGGCAGCTGATTCCGGCACCAAGACCACCACCCGTAAAAGCGACCTGACCGCCCTGGTCAATATCAACACAGCCGGCCTTGACGAGCTGTGTACCCTGCCCGGGATCGGACCGGTCAAAGCCCAGGCCATCATTGACTATCGCACGCAGAACGGCCCCTTCCAGAGCATCGAAGACATCGTGAAGGTGAAGGGCATCGGTGCCAAGACCCTGGAGAAAATCCGCCACCGGTTGAGTATCTGAACCCTGATGGGAGAAACCTTCCGCCCCAGTCAGGGACAGAAGGTTTCTCGCATTATCTTTCTAGACCCATTATTCTGTATATTGCACTTCCCTTTAGATGAAGCAGGAACTGCCCTTCCCGGGAGCAGGCTGAGCAGGCATATACCTTTGCATCACAGGCAGATCACTTCACTCAGCCCGGTAGGCCTTCCCCTGATAGAACCTCTTCTGCTGGGGAAATCCGGGATCGCTCCAATTGCTGTTGGTTGTGGTTGCCAGATAACCGAATGCACCGAAGGGATCGGGGCTGGCATAGATCTTGTAGGACTCCGCCCGGTACACCGGTTCCCAGGAGAGGATTCCACCACTGGAAATGCTCACCACAGGCGGCTCCGGGGCACCAAAGGGTATGGCGAATCCGCTTACAAGCGTTCCGGCGGGAAAATCTCCCACTTTCCAGGTTTCCCCGGTGGCAGTATCCACCCAGAAGAGGCATCCTTCATTATGCCAGGCGGAAAGGAAAAGGTAGCCATTGGACTGGTCGAAAGCGCAATCCAAAGGATCAAATGATTCCAGTCCCAGGTTTCCGATCAGGGTGGCAGCGCCGGATGAAGTGTTTATGGTATAGAGCGAGGGTTCCCAACCGCTGATGCCATAAAGGATATTGTTGTCCCGATCGAAGGCCAGGCACACCATATAATCCAGTCCTGTGTTGAAGGGTCCCACCAAAGTAGCGGCTCCGGTTTGCAGATTGAGGGTATAAAGGTTGC
This sequence comes from uncultured Candidatus Cloacimonadota bacterium, assembly GCA_964631665.1. Taxonomy (GTDB): domain Bacteria; phylum Cloacimonadota; class Cloacimonadia; order Cloacimonadales; family Cloacimonadaceae; genus Syntrophosphaera. Next base: position 15,420 of record CAZVXK010000029.1, read on the forward strand.
TGCCACTACAGGCATAGACCGTGCTGTTGTTGCCAGCCTGGGTGATGCCATACAACCCGGCTACACCTGTTTCGCCCACCAGGGTCAGATTCCCGGTCAAGGGATTGATCTTCCAGAGGTTGTCGTTGGTCAATGCCCCCAATCCTTTTCCAGGGCATACCAGGTGCCATTGATCCAATCCGCTCCATTGATATAGGGAACGCTTAGCGGTCCTGCCAGTATGGGAGTGATCAGGCTGGGTCGGGAAAGCGTAAAAGTGGCGGCACCGTCCTGTTGGGCGGTTAGGCTGTAATCCACATAGACCAGGGCGGTGGTGTCCAGATTCAGGCAGAGGAAATCCTGGCTCAGCTGGTCGTTGGAGCTGTTCTGGTCTCCGGCGAGCAGGGTGGTAACCACGATCTGGTTCACCTGGTTCACGATGGGCAGGAAGGGATTGAAATAGACGTCCACAAAGGCGCCGGGGGCAAGATTGGCCACCGGCTGGGTATCTGTGAACCTGGTTCCGGTTTGCAACAGGACATTGAAGCTCTGGGTGGTGGTGCCATAATTGGCGATCCGGGCGCTAGCAAAGACCGCATCCGTGGTTGCCACCTCTGGCACATTACCAATGCTGACCACAGCCACATCATGGGCATAGGGCAGGCTGAACTCGATATCGTCCAGATACCAGCCATTCATCATATAATGATCGCCCTCCAGCACCCAAGCCACATAGGTGTAGGGTGCGCCAAGCCCATATAGCAGCACGCTTGCCTCTCCAAAGACATCGCCAGAGCCGCTGGTAAAAATCCAACTGCTATCATACCAGGTGCTCAGATCGTGGCTATATTGCAGTTTGGCAGTCAGACCGGCATCGTAATCCTCGAAGTAGTGTTTGAAGCTGACCAGGAAGGCGGGGATGCCTGTGGTGATGATGGCATTGGATATGAAACGAGTTACACCCGTCTCGTCCACATCGGCGGCCTGCATTTCATAGGGTGTGCCGCCGGCATAGTTGGAATTGGATGGCCACCAAATTTCACCGGTCATCGTGGCTGAATAGGTTTGTGTCCATCCGGGGGGCAATTCGCTGCTGTCGAAGCTCTCCAGATGCGGGATCACCAAGGCCGGATCGGCTTCGATCTGGAAACTGCGGGGAGGGCTGAACACCGTATTGCCGGAGGTATTCACCGCCCGCACGGCCCAATACCAGGTCTGCAGATACTCAAAGTTCATGCCTCCCTGGGTGACAGGATTGAAGCTGTTGGCAGTGAGATTGGAGAAGCTGTATTGGTCATAGATCACACCCGGAGAGGAGGCCAGATAGAGGGTGTAGCTGTCCGGCAAACCGCCACCCGCATCGGGAGCCCAACTGATGCTGAATCCGGCCCGGGGCAAACCTGTGGCAGAGTCTTCCGGATAGACCGGAACCGGCGGCAGGGGCGGACCCACCACCGGGGCCTGGAATTTGAGGCGCACATTGGGATAGGCCAGATAATTGCCAACTGAAGTGGGAGGGTTGGCAGGATCAGGATTGATCTCATAGTGGTAGAAGTGGATACTCCTTTTCTGCATGACAGAGGTCAGCGTGCAATAAAAATCGCCCGTGGGAAAATCGCTGCCGGGAGTGTTCTCATCCACCGCGATCACCAAGTTGTCCACATTATTATAGGTAAAAGGGGTGTCCAGAATGATCTCCACCCAACCGGGCACTGCAGCGAGAGCCACATTCCCGCTGAAGACCTGTGTCAGTTGAGCCAGGGGCACCCAATCGCCGTTATTGGCAAAATAGGTTTGCGTGGTGTGACCCATGTATATCGTCCAGTCAGCGGCATTGGGACAGGCAGCCGCTCCATCCCACTGGTAGGCGATGCGGGTGATCTGCTGCCCGGGGACCTCGATCTCGCTCTGCCAATAGATGGTTTGCGAATATCCATAGGAATCGCCGGTGCTAACCGGTACCGGCCGGGATTCGGTTCCCTCTCCCACCTGGATGTAGCCGTCGCTCATCTCCAGCCGGATGTTTGGCCGCACATAGGATTGAGCGCTGGAACCTGAGAGCAGATACAGGCAACGGATATCAGGGGAGGTATCCGTGTGATAGACACTGGCATTGGCCGTGGTGGTGTTCATGATCCGGTAACTGATGTCCACCAGCAGGTTGGAAACCCCATCCCAGACATAAGGTGCTGAAAAATTATGGATGTTCCATCCTGCCACCGGTTGATAGGGATTGGAATAGAACACCTCGGTCAGACCGGTTTCCACATAGTCCGTCAGCCCGGTCAAAGTTGTGTGTGCCAGTTTGATCCGGTAGCGGTTCAAAGCGTCGCATCCATTCACGGAATGGACGTTAAAGGCGATCGAAGAAATGGCTCCGTATCCTCCACCGGCGGAGGTAAGTTCGGAAGCCAGGATCAGATATTGCTCGTGCTCAACCTGATCAGCATTGGAATAGGGACTGGGCGGCGAATAGGGGCCATTATAGCCGGTTCCTGTACCCACGGTCACGACCACGCCGGCCAGTGTGGTCAAAACCACACAGAATAACGCTAGAAAGATCAATCTCTGCTTCATATTGTCTCCTTTTGAATCCTTCTTTATAGTTCTTCTTTTCTTGTCAAGCATGAAATATATCCTCCCGCTTCACTTGGAAGATAGTTCAGACCCGGTCTGGGCAGACAGACCGCAAACTTTTACCTGCATGCAAATTCAGGTCTGGCCACTTTGTGGACAAATATCCGCTTGCCAAAACAGAAAAAAACTAACGCCACTGGGATGAAAGCAAAGGTTTTCATTGACATAAATCGGCCTGATCAGATATTGGAACAATAATATCAGTTACGGGAGATAATTTAATGAAGCCAAACGGACGCAGTTGGACGCCGACCCTCACGTTGGCAAAGCTGTTTGAAGAGCAGAGTCAGTTCTTCGATGCTCTGGCTGCCTATGAATTGATCAGCCAGACCGATGCCTCTCCGGAGATCCGGGAGCGCATCGAAGCTTTGCATCTGCGTATTTTGTCCGATCCCTCCAACCGCTATGACCCGCGCATCGAGCAGCTCTTCACTCCCGAGGAACTGGCTTATCTGAAGATATTGAACCACAATGGCTTCGAAAACATGGCACGTGCCTCGGAGAAACTTAGGGAAGGGATGTTGGCAGCAGAGGTCTTCATCGAGGATGAGGAGGATTTCGTCCTGGAACCGGAGGATAATGCGGATCTGCTCACCAAAATGCTGCAAGAGATCGAGCAGCAAGCCCAGTTGAATCTGATCGAAACCCGGCAGAGCTTTGATGATTTCACCGTGAAAGACCTGCTGCTGGCCGTGTTGGGCAGGTTCGACAAGGACGATCCGCTCAGCAGCGTGAAGCTTAGCGATCTGGTATCCATTTTTCTGGAGATGCAAAGCAACAAAATCTCCTCCTGATGAAGCGCAAGCCCACTCAAAAATACAACAAGCTCTGCCTGCAGTGTGAGCACCGCTGCAAACAGTCGGCAATGGTGACCGTAGTCGATTGCCCGCGATTTGAACGCAAACCGGTGCAGATGCTCATTCCCCTCAAATTCCACTCCCAGAGGCAGCGCAAAGATCAACAGAATTAGCAGTTATGCGCATCATTACCGGCATCTACAAGGGCAGGAACCTGTTCACGGTGAGCGGTGCCAGCACCCGTCCCACCACCTCCTTCAACCGTGAGCTGATCTTCAGCACCTGGCAGGACTATCAGGATAAACGGGTGCTGGATCTTTTTGCCGGAACCGGTTCCTTCGGATTGGAAGCCCTTTCCCGCGGAGCCAGCTGGGTGGATTTTGTGGAATTTGCCTCCGCAGCCATCGGGATTTTGCTGAAAAACATCGATTTGCTCAAATGCTCCACCTCCTGCCATGTCTATCGCCGCCGGGTAGAGGATTTTTTGCGGGATACGGGGGAGCGCTGGGATTTGATCTTCCTCGATCCGCCCTATAACAAAAATCTGGTCAATCCTTGCCTGCACACCATCCTGGAGCGGGGTCTGCTCCAACCCGGAGGAGTCGTCATAGCGGAGCACAGCCCTTCCGAATCCATTGCGGCTGAATTGGTTCCGCATCTGCTGAACAGCAAGCCTGGCAAGTCTACTCAATTCAGCATCCTGGCAGAGGAATTCCGGCCTCCGAACCGGAAAGGATGATCCGGGCTCCTGCCCGGATAGGTCCACAACCTTCTGTTATCGCTGCCAGGATTGGCATGCATACTCCGCCAGGAAAGATACTTTGGAACCTCTCTTTCCTCTGACCTTGTCGAGCACTTTTCCAGCGAACTTACCAACTGGAAGGCAGGTGTTTTCAGACCATCGCCCTCATTAGCAATACGGAATCATTACGGAGTCATTACGGAGTTAATCCGTAATGACTCCGTAATGATTCCGTATTGCTAACGGGAGCCAAGGGTGAAAAACATGATCAAGGGAAGAGCATGGCATCTGTCTGGAGCAGAGGCGAGGACGGGGGAAACAGCTTTGCGCTTGACAGATAGGCTGGTCTGAAAATAGCAGTTCAAAACCAAGTATAAGCGGTATGGGGAATCAATTGTCCCCGGCCGGATGGAGAATATAATGGACTACCCTTTTTCGAGCATCGAGCGCAAATGGCAGCAAGTCTGGCGTGAACGCAGGATCTTCAACCCCACCGAGTTCTCGGACAAGCCCAAATACTATGTCCTGGCGATGTTTCCCTATCCATCCGGCGTCCTCCATTGCGGACATGCCTCCAATTATTCCATCAGTGATGCCATCACCCGTTTGAAGATGATGGAAGGCTTTGCTGTGATGAATCCGATGGGCTACGATTCCTTCGGCATGCCGGCGGAGAATTTTGCCATCCAGCACAATTCCCATCCCCGCCTGACCACGGAGGAGAATATCGCTGCCATGCGGGTCCAGTTCGATTCCATGGGTTTCGGTTTGGACTGGGAGCGGGAGGTGAGCACCTGCCGCCCGGATTATTACAAGTGGGGCCAATATCTCTTCAAGAAATTGTATGAGAAAGGATTGGTCTATCGCAAGAAATCCTGGCAGAACTGGTGTGAGCAGTGCCAGACCGTGCTTGCCAACGAGCAGGTGGAGGATGGATCCTGTTGGCGCTGCCAGAATGAGGTTACCCAGAAGGAGCTGGAACAGTGGTATTTCCGGATCACGGAATATGCCGAGGAACTTCTGGATTTCAGCGGTGTGGTGGAGTGGCCCGAGCGCGTGATCACGATGCAGAAGAACTGGATCGGCAAGAGCGAGGGCACTCAGATCGATTTTCCGCTGGAGCAGGGCGGAAATCCGATCAGCGTGTTCACCACGCGCCCGGACACAGTTTACGGGGTTACCTTCATGGCCTTGCCGCCGGAGCATCCTTTGGTGCAGCAGTGGTTGCAGGAAGAACCGGAAAACCAGCGGTTGCATGAGTTTTGCCACAAGGTGATCAATGAGGACAAGATCCTGCGCAGCGCGGCTGAAACCACCAAGGAAGGGATCTTTTCCGGACGCTATTGCGTCAATCCCCTCAATGGCGACAAGGTGCAGATCTGGATCACCAATTATGTGCTGATGGATTATGGCACCGGGGCGGTGATGGCAGTTCCGGGGCATGACCAGCGTGATTTCGAATTTGCCAAGAAATATGGCATCCCCATCCGGATCGTGATCCAGAAGCCGGATCACTCGCTGGATCTGGATACAATGTCCGAAGCTTATGTCGAGCCCGGCATCATGGTGAATTCCGCCCCCTTCGACGGCAGGGACAGCGAATCGGCCAAAGGCGCCATTTCGGAATTGATCGCCTCCCAAGGCTGGGGCAAGGTTACCTGCACCTACAGGTTGAGGGATTGGGGCATTTCCCGCCAACGCTATTGGGGCAATCCGATCCCGGTGATCCACTGTCCCCGGTGTGGCGTGGTTCTGGTTCCGGATGAGCAGTTGCCGGTGCTGTTGCCGGACAACGTGCAAGTGGGCAAAACTACCAGCAATCCGCTGCTTTCGGTGCCGGAGTGGATCCAGGTGCCCTGTCCTCGCTGCGGTGAAGCTGCCCGCCGTGAAACCGATACCATGGATACCTTTGTGGACAGCGCCTGGTATTATGCCCGCTATGCCGATCCGCACAATGACCGGGAACCCTTCTCCCCGGCCAAAGCCAATTACTGGCTGCCGGTGGATCAATACATCGGCGGAATCGAACACGCGGTGATGCATCTGCTCTATGCCCGTTTCATCGGAAAGTTCATGCGCGACCTGGGCTGGCTGGACTGCGACGAACCTTTCGCCCGTCTGCTCACCCAGGGCATGGTGCTCAAGGACGGCGCCAAAATGAGCAAATCCAAAGGCAATGTGGTTGATCCCACCTATATCATAGATCGTTTCGGAGCCGACACCCTGCGCGTGTTCCTGCTTTTCGCCTCGCCTCCGGACAAGGATTCGGAATGGAGCGACGATGGCATCATGGGTGCCTTTCGGTTCCTGAACCGGGTGTGGCGCCTGATCGAAACCAATCTGGAAGCCATCCAGCACGGTTTGAAGGTCGACGCCAATCCGGCCAGGCTTGCCCCCGAACTGAAGGAGCTGCTCTACAGCACCCATGCCACTGTGAAAAAGTGGCTGGAGGACTGCCGGCAGCGCATGCAATATAACACTGCCATCGCCGCCATCATGGAACATCTGAACCACTGCGTGGCAGTGAAAGATACATCAGCGCTGAACACTGATGAGCTGGCGGTCTATGCCAAGGCCTGTGCCATCATCCCCCGGTTGTTGTATCCCTTTGCGCCGCATATATCTGAAGAATTGTGGCAGTTGATGGGCTTCAGCCAGCTTGTCCATGAGAGCGGTCTGCCGGACTATGACGAGCGCTATCTGGTTAAAGATCAGGTTACTTATGTGGTCCAGGTCAATGGCAAGGTGCGCGGCAAACTGTCGGTACCACCCTCCCTGGATGAAGAAAGCCTGAAAGCCAGCGCCCTGCAGGTGGAGAACGTGAAGCGCAGCCTGGAAGGCTGGACGGTGAAGAAGATCATCGTGATCCCGGGCAAGATGGTGAGCATCGCCGCAGGGAAGTAGTATAAAGCCTTTTCCCGTTATTGGAATGGATCACTACTGATGAATGAGCGGAGCTGCCGGTTCTAATGACCGGTCGGCTCTGTGTTTGATAATGTTCAGTTCATAGGCCCAGGTCAATTGACCCGGGCGGGCGGAGTCCGTCCTTGGATCACGGCAATGGCGTTTTCAGCGGCCAGCAGGCCCATTCTGGTGCGGGTTTCCACACTGGCGGAGCCGATATGAGGCAGCAACACCGCATTCTCCAGCTCGATAAGCTCTTGCGGTACTTGCGGTTCCTGCTCATAGACATCCAATCCGGCGGCAGCGATGCGCCCTTCCCGTAAAGCCTGGATCAGGGCAGATTCGTCTACGATCGGGCCACGGGCGGTATTGATCAGGACAGCATTGCTCTTCATCAGGGCAAACTCCCGGGCGCCGATCAGATGGTGTGTGGCAGGCAGCAGGGGCACGTGGATGCTGATGAAATCGGAGTTTTTCAGCAGGTTGTCCAATTCCACTGCTTCATATTCAGCCGGCAGGGAATCCTTGTCCACCGAGGGATCATAATAGAGGATGCGCATGTCAAAGCCACTGGCGCGCCGGGCAACCGCCCGTCCGATCCTGCCCATTCCGATGATGCCCAGGGTCTTGCCATGGATGTCATTGCCCAGCAGCAGCAGGGGTTTCCAACCGGTGAACCGGCCCTGGCGCAGGAAGCGGTCGCTTTCCACGATCCGCCGCGCGCAGCTCATCAACAAGGCCCAGGTGAGGTCGGCCGTGGTTTCGGTCAGGACCCCCGGAGTGTTGCAGACCACGATGCCTTTTTGGGTGGCATGTTCAACATCGATGTTGTTGTAGCCCACGGCATAGTTGGATATGCACCTCAGCCGGGGCGCCGCATCGATCACCTCCCTGTCGATGCTGTCGGTAAGCAGGCAGAGCAACGCATCGGCGTTCCCTATTCCGGCGATCAATTCCGCCTTGCTGAGGATGGTGTCTGATGTGTTCTGATTTAGTTCGAACACCTCTTCCAGCCGGGCAATAGCCGGAGCGGGAATGGGTTGGGTGAGAAACAGAATCGGTCTCATGATATCCCCTGCAGCGGGGTGCGCTGATCCAGAAATTGTTGCAAGAGGGGGATCACCT
>CAZVXK010000030.1:0-23472 GCA_964631665.1 uncultured Candidatus Cloacimonadota bacterium
GGGGGATCTGCTGCGGAATAAAGCCCGGGACCTGATCTCCGTGCTGTTCGCTATTGCTGCGGACAAGGTCTCCATCCTGTGCACTGTTGGCTCGGATTTGTTGCCACACTACCATGCGGGAAAGATCGTGAATGAAGTGGCAGCCCTGCTGGGCGGCAAAGGAGGAGGCAGAGCCGATTCCGCCATGGCCGGGGGCAAGGACTTGGGCAGGATTGCAGATGCCATTGCCGCCGTCCCGGAGATCATCCGCAAGCTGAAATGAAGATCCTGCTCATCCGTCTCTCCTCGATGGGGGATATTCTGCTCACCCAACCCATCGTGGCGGAATTGCGGGAACGCCATCCCCAGGCGGAGATCCACTACCTGTGCAAGGCGGTCTATCGTGATCTGGTCAGCCTGCTGGGGGACGATATCCAGATCATCGAATACGATAAATCCCTGCTCTGGCATATCAGGATGATGCGCCGCTATTACGATATTATCATAGACTTGCATGGCAAAATCTCAAGCATCCTCTTAAAATACATTATTCAAGCGCCTGTAAAACTTTCCTATAACAAGCAGCATTCCCTTAGAAAACGCATCAGCAGAGGCGACCGAACCAGCAGTATCGAATCCACCGTTCGGCTCTATTATTCTGCCCTGGGTAAGTGGAAACCGGAGGTGTATGGTGAGCAGCATCCCCTGCGCAAACCGATCCTGAGGCTGCCTCCGCAGGCAACCAAGCTCTCACTGCCAGACAGGGACATCAGTAAAAAGCTGCTGGGCATCTTTCCCGGAGCCGCCCATCCCACCAAGATCTATCCTGCCGGGCAGTGGCGAGATTTCATCGCCATGGTCAAAGACCGTTATCAGGTCTGGCTTTTAGGCTCAAATGAGGAAAGCGCTCTGGCGGAGAGCATTGCGGCGGGGTATCCCTCCGAAGTGGCGAACCTTTGCGGAAACTTCGGTTTCATCGAATTGGCCCAGGTGATGAGCGGCTGCGATCTGATCATCAGCGGAGACAGCGGCCCCATGCATTTGGCAGCGGGCTTGGGAATCCCCCAGATCGCGATCTTTGGGGCCACGCATCCCCGCCTGGGCTTTGCCCCCATGAATGACCAAGCCACCGTCCTGTCCCTGGATCTGGACTGCCAGCCTTGTTCGCTGCATGGCTCCCAGCGCTGTCCCCTGGGGCATTTCAACTGTATGAAACAGCTTTCTCCGCAATTGCTGGCCGCGCATTGCCCCTGATCTGCATATTAATCCATCTAACTGGAAAAGTAGCATTTACATGAATAGCAAAGCTGCTTTGGAGTTCAGGCAGCCTTCGCAAGTTATACTTGGACATCAGATTATGTGGCTGCCTGGACTTCAAACAGCGTGTTTTCATGCTCGGTAGCGGAAACTCATTTTCAGCGAAGTTCAAACAGCCCGGACTTTTCATGATCGGATGTGAAACCTCTTTCATGTCAGTTTAGCTCAGAAATCACGCTCCCCTTTCCCGCAAATCATCCGATCCCGGTATCTTGTCCACTGCCTCCCCAGCCGATCAAGATAGCTGGATCCCTTTGCAGATGCATGATCCAGGCACTTTCCCATCGGGATCGGCCCAGACACCGCCCCTATTAGCATTACGGAATCAATACGGAGTCATTACGGAGTTAATCCGTAATGACTCCGTAATGATTCCGTATTGGTAACGGGAGCGATGAAGATTCGGACAGGGAAAACCATATAGGAGAGGAAGGAATATGGCCAAAGATTCTCCAGAGGTTCGACAGTGATCCGATACGGATTCTCAGAGCAGGAAAAAGTCATGAAGAGACGAAGTCTATTGATCAGAATTGAAAATAGATGAAGGGCTGGATATCGGCGGAACGGCCTGGAACAGCGGCCGGCCGGCCGCTTCAGCAGTGTCCGCTCAGGGGAAGCTTAACAAAGAGAAAAGAGAAGAGATGCCGGGACACAATCGTGTTGAGAGTCCCAGCGGGACAACATATTAGATAGCAAATAGTACCCAAAAATGGAATCTGAGTCCCAACAGGACGACATATCAGATGATCTATCCAACCAAAAATGAACGCATTCATCGTCAAATATGCCATCCCTACGGGACTCAACTATCTGTTCATAATTACGCGTTCCTATCTGAAATGCCGTTCCTACGGGACTCTAATGACAAGCATCATGTGAATTTTTAACAACTTCCGACATCCATGCCACAAGCCCCCATAGCGTAACGCCACGTACCGGCGCTCGCCTGAAGCGCCGAAAAAGGCGGAACGGGCGTCCGCCTGTACGTATTGGCGCTCACCTCACCATGGCCGTCCTCGATCTATCAAAAGATGTTCTATCCTATCGCAGCAGCCTGAGCGCCTCTTCCTTCGCCATCCCCGGCTTCAAAACAGAGAGGTCCGGCTCACCCCGGCCATAATACTTGTAGGCGATCACATGGTAGAACATGTGTTGGGCGAATTCCCCCACCCGCATATGGGTGTAGCTGAGATTTTCCGTTACCACCAGAAAATAATACAAGCCGGTCTCGGGATCGGACGAGCCGTTGTAAAAGACCAGATAGCCGTCGGGGACGATTGGCTGGTTATGCATATTCTGAGTTACGGGATCCCAACTGATCACGGCGTTGTCGCCATCCATCACGATGGTTACATTGCCCGGAGGGGCGGGGGGAACGTATTCGCCGGTTCCGGTAAGATGGATGGAGATCACAGGCAGATTGGCGGAGTTGTTCATGATATATAGGGTATCGGACAAAGCCCCCACCGCCTGGGGCGCGAAACGCACCATGATGGAGTCGGTTTCTCCCGGGGCAAGCAACAGATCTCGGAAGGGATCGATAAATTCGAAATGAAGGGAATCAGCGAGGAAATGCACATCGCTGACCGTGAGATCCACATTGCCGGTATTGGTAAAGACAACGCTCTGATAGGGCGATTGCTCCTCCAAATAGACGGAGCCGAAACTGAGGCTCTCAGGGGAGTTGAGTGCGAGGGTCTCCACCCGTTCGAGCACGGAGATATAATCTGTACGCACCTTGGTTGAGGTCTGATAATTCTGATCCATGACGGTCAGGGTGACCGTGTATATTCCGGGAATGAGGTAAGTGTAAAGTGGATTTTGAAGAGTTGAAGTACTACCGTCGCCAAAGGTCCAAAACCAGTTAATTATCGGATATTGGCCTGGTGTAGATTGGTCTGTAAACTGAACCATGAGAGGTTCAGGACCGGATAAGACGTCCGCGCTGAAATCAGCATTCAGAGGTGGCGGTGCCAGCTTGGCGGCAAAGATATCATCAGCTCCGATCGCTGTGAGAGTATGGGGACCGAAGCTGGCTGTGCCTTGAAAACTCCCGGTAAGCCAGGCATTTCCCACCGCATCCACAGTGATGCCATAACCTACGTCAGATTCTGTCCCTCCCATGTTATCTGCCCAAAGCCAGTTGCTTGCGGTGTCCAGCTTGGCGGCAAAGATGTCATTAGATCCGATTGCTGTGAGAGTATGAGGTCCGAAGCTGGCTGTGCCTTGAAAAGTCCCGGTCAGCCAGGCATTGCCTGTCGCATCCACTGTGATGCCATAACCCAAGTCAGATCCTGTCCCCCCCATTCTATCTGCCCAGAGCCAGTTCCCAATGGTGTCCAGCTTGGCAACGAATATATCTGTATCCCCACTACTGGTCAATGTGGTGGATCCGAATGTCGCTGTACTCCTGAAATATCCTGTGATAAAGGAGTTTCCTGCGCTATCGGTGGAGATAGAATAGCCTCCGTTGGAGCCTGTTCCGCCTGCCTTTTTCGCCCATAACCAATTGCCTGACGGCCCGGCCTTTGCTACAAACACATCGTATTCTCCGCCGCTGGTCAAGGTGGTTGAGCCGAAGGTTACTGTTGCACGGAAAAGTCCTGCAACATAGAGGTTTCCGTTGCTGTCAATTGAGATACCTTCGCCCCAATCGTTGCTGCTTCCTCCTCCCAGGACAGCCCAGAGCCAATTGCCCGAGGCACCAAGTTTTGCAATAAAGGTGTCGCTTGATCCGCTGCTGGTCAGAGTGATGGTGCCAAAGGTCGCGGTTCCATAGATGTAGCCGGTTAAGTAGCAGTTCCCATAACCGTCGGTGACCAGACCATACGCTCTGTCCCAGCTGGCCCCACCCGCGCGCCTGGCCCAAAGCCAATTTCCCGATGCATCCAGCTTTGCTACAAACACATCGTATTCTCCGCTGCTGGTCAAGGCGGTTGTGCCGAAGGTTGCCGTACCTCCAAAAGAGCCGGCCACATACGTATTCCCGCTGCCATCTATGGCTACAGCGTAACTGCGATCGTTACTCGTCCCACCAGCTTTCACGGCCCAGAGCCAGTTACCGGCGGGGCTCAGCTTGGCAACGAATATATCTGAATCCCCACTACTGGTCAATGAGGTGGATCCGAATGTGGCTGTTTCCCTGAACATACCAGTCACATACGTGTTGCCCTGACTGTCGACGGCTATGGATTCGCCATAATCACTGGCTGTCCCCCCTGCACTTACTGCCCACTGCCACACGGGCGTCTGTGCTTTGAGACTAAGGCTCATTATTATTAATAACGATACCAGAATGAAAGACTTTGCGGTTTTCATACATCCTCCCTAATGAGATTATTGTGGTGGGTTGAAATGTGCGATTTGATCATAGGATGATAAAATTGGTTGTTGTCAGCCCGAAAATCAATGCTTTGCCTGACTGCCCCAATCCGGGGATTCGAAACCGGCGGTGTGATACCGGGACAGCCTGAGACATAGCGAGCGTTCATTTATAAACCTCAAAGCAAATAAAATTATACGGGAAAATCGGTCAAGGACTTTTTTTACAAAGAGAAAAGAGAAGAGAGAAAAGATGATTTCACAATGAGACATGAGATAAATGAGTAAAAAGAAGACGTTTTAACAAAGAGAAAAGAGAAGAGAGAAGAGAGAAAAGATAGTTTCACAATGAGACATGAGATAAATGAGTAAAAAGAAGACGTTTTAACAAAGAGGAAAGGAGAAAAGAGAGGGTTTTCACAATGAGACATGAGATAAATGAGCGGTAGGCGAGGTAGTTAAACTGGATTTTCAGAATATCTCCCAGCCTCTCCGATAAAGGGGCAGGCAGAACGGTATTGTTCGATCAGAATTGGAAATAGATGAAGGGCTGGATATCGGCGGAACGGGCCTGGAACAGCACCCAGATCACGGCGGCCAGCAGCAGGGATTGCACCACCAGCGGGGCTTTGCGCAAGGCAAGGGCGAAGCCGCGGTCAGCCCGGTCGGGCAGCCAGTGGATCAGATAGCCAAAAGCGATCAGGATCGCCACCACCTGATAGCCGGAAACCCATTGCCAGAAGAGCGGGGCACGGAACTGGGTGAAGATGCGGTTGAGGATGAGCCAGGAGTTTTCGAAGGTTCTGGCCCGGAAGAAGATCCAGCTGAAGGAGACGAAATTGAAGGTGATCAGGATTCCCAGCAGTCTGCCCAGGGGGCTGAGCAGCTTGCCCAAGCCGGAATCCATCCTGATCCGGGGCACCAGATAGGTCTGCCGCAGCTTGTCCCAAGCCAGGGCAACGCCATGCAATCCACCCCAGAATACGAAATTCCAGGAAGCGCCATGCCACAGCCCACCCAACAGCATGGTGAGCATCAGGTTGATGTATTGGCGCACAGTTCCCTTGCGGTTGCCGCCCAGGGGGATGTAGAGGTAGTCCCGCAGCCAGGTGGAAAGCGAGATATGCCAGCGATGCCAGAATTCGGTGATGGAGGCAGCCCGGTAGGGCACATTGAAATTGACCGGCAGTTCGAAGCCCATCAGGGTGGCCAAGCCGATGGCGATGTCCGAATAGCCGCTGAAATCGCAATAGATCTGCAATCCATAGCCATAGACAGCGATCAGGTTCTCCACTCCGGAAAAAAGTCCCGGATTATCGAATACCCGGTCCACGAAGTTGATGCTGATATAGTCGGCGATCACGCCTTTCTTGATCAGGCCGGCAAAGATGAGGACGAGGGCTTTGGCGATGGCATCTTTGTTTAATTCCAGATGTTTGCGGATCTGGGGGATGAACCAGGTGGCACGCACGATGGGCCCTGCCACCAATTGCGGAAAGAAGGAGACGAAGAAAGAAAAATCCGCAAAGCTTCGGATCGGCTTCAGCTTTCCGAAATAGATGTCCAGGGTGTAGCTCATGGTTTGGAAGGTGAAAAAGGAGATCCCCACCGGCAGGAAGATATCCAGGAAGGGCAGGCTGCCACCGCTGAGTTGGTTGAGGGTTTGGATGATGAAATTGGTGTATTTGAAATAGCCCAGCGAACCCAGGTTCCACACCAGGCTCAGCAGCATCCAGAGCCGTTTGACGCCTTTGCTGCGTGAGCTGAAGATCCGGGCGCCCAGGAAGAAATTGACTCCGGCGGTGGCAAGCAGGAGCAGAACGAATTCGCCGCTGGTCTTGTAGTAGAAATAGAGCGAGATCAAGAGCAGATACCAGGTTCGGACCCGCACCTTGCCCACCAGCAGCGGATAGAACAGCATGATGAGGATGAAATAGAACAGGAAGAAACTGCTGTTGAAGATCAGCGGCTGCCTGGGATCGTAGGAAAGGGTGGACAGGATCATCTGCAGATTCATCTCATCCGCCGCCTTCCGTGAAGTTCTTGTAACCCTTCATCAAAGCATGGTAGAAGAGATGTCCCTGCAGCATGTAGCCCTTGGGGCTGAAGTGGATCAGGTCTTTGGAGGCAAAATCCTGCGCCCGCCATTTGCCGATGGAGCTTTTGCCACCCATCACTTCCGCCAGGTTCCACCACGCATAACCCTTGTCCCGGGCATAGTCCATGATCTCCTCACTCACCTTCGCCACATCGGCATTGTGTTTGCCGCGCTTATTGGTATCCGGCGGCAGAGTGAACAGGATGTCCGCCTGCCCCTGAAAGAGTTCCAATTTGCCCATAAAGGCCTGCAATTCCTTGCGGAAACGGGCGGCGTTGTAATTCCCCTGGGCGTCGTTGGTGCCCAGGGAGATCACCACCAGGTCGGGAGCCAATTCCCGGCAGCGGTTGAAGATGGCATCATTGGCCAGCAGATTCTGGAAGGAACCGCCATTGACCGCCAGGAACTGGTATTGCAGGGTGGGGGAGGAGCCGGTGTAATTCACCCCGAAATACTTGAGCAAGGCACTGCGGGCGGTGGTGGAAAAGAAACCGGGCTTGATGTGGGAATCGCCGATCTGAAAGATGGTAACCTGGTCGCGCAATCCGCTGCGCAGCTCCAGCAGCTTGTAGAAGAAGGAGTTCAGCCCTCCGGCAGCGTTTTGGATGGTGTTGCGCTCGGTCTGGAGGAATTTGAAGCTTTTCAGATATTCATCGCTTTCCAGCAGGGTGTAATAGCTCTGGATGAATTCCTCCAGGGCATCGACCTCGATCGGAAATTCCGGCACCTGTTCGATCTCGGTATCCAGATCGATGGGCAGGGAATCGGCATAGGCAAAACAGCTCAAGGCAATGGAGAGCAGGATGATAATGATCTTCTGGATCATAAGGAACTGGATTTGCCGGTGGTGATCACCTCATAGAGCATCAGGGCGATCTTGTTAGCGCCGGCAAGGTTGAAATGGGTATAGTCCGAGCTGGCCAAAGGCGGTCGGGCTGCCACGAAAGCCTGCATCGAATTGAGCCCGCCCATGGCTTCAAACACATTCCAGAAGGCGCTTCCGGTCTCTCGGGCGACCTCGCCCTGGGCGGAAACCAGGATGGGGATGTCCGCTGAGGTTTGGTAGCTTCCGTTCACTTTCACGCTGCGGTCATGGGCGCTGAGAATGAGGATGGGAACATCATGAATGGCGGATTTGATGTGATTCACCGTCCTGATCATGCCATCCCGGTAGAAGCCATAGTCGCGGGTGTTGGGGCTGGAGACGTTTTCTCCGTATTGCAGGATGATCAGGTCATAATTCAGATGCCGTTGGAAAGCGGAGAGGACTTCCGCGGGAATGCGGTTGAAATACATCCCTGAATAGCCGCGGACGGAAAGGTTGTCCACATAAACGCCCTGGGGCTGGTCGAAGGAAACGCCGTAGAGGTGGATGGGATCCTGGGAATCGAATTCCAGCCTGATCCGCTTCACGGGAGCTGGCGGGCTCAGATCCAGCACCTGGATCCCTTCGCCGGGATTGAGGCTTCTGCGGATGAAGCTGCCGCCGTCGTAGGAAACATTCACTTGGGAGGCAGAGCCAGCCCTGGAATAGAACAGGCGGATCTGATCGAATTCGGAAGCCCCGCCCGGAGTCCTGACCGCGGAATACTCCACCCAGGACGGGCTGTCCACATAATAGCGCCGCGCTTCCCGGCGGGATTCGGCGGCCGCGACCTGCGTGGAGTCCGTTTCCGTTGAATCCGCCACCAGCAGGGTGTCGGAAAGCGGTTCGGCTTCGATGATGGTCTCGGCCACATAGTAGTTGCGGGGAATGAAGGTATAGCCCATCATGCCCAAGGGTATGTTCGGGCTGCGGCTCATAAAGGACAGGGTCTCCCAGTTGTGGGAAAAGCTGTGCCGGATCGTCTTGCGGAATTCGTTGACGATGGAGGTGATGGGCACCAGGCCGACCCCGCTGCCGCCATAATTGGCCTGCAATTCCTCGCGCAGCTTGCCGGACATCAGATCGCCCTCGATGATGGAATCGCCATAATAGGCGATCCGAAGCTGTCCTTTGCCCGTTTGCCGCAGCTCCTTCAGTTTGTCCGCAAAGCTCTGAAGCGAGTTCAGGTCGCTTTCCATGTGCAATTCCTTGACCAGTATTTCCAGAGAGTCCTTCGCGGAAGGCTGGAAGGAGCTTTTCAGGCTTTTGAACAGGTCGAGTTTCTTGAGTGGGATCACCTTGTTGTCGCAGGCCGGGATCAGGTTGGCCAATAGCGCCAGCAGTATAACCGACAGCGCTACAATGAGAAAGGGGCGCCAGAAAGTGTTCATGGCTTGAGCAGCAGGATCCTGGAGCTGGAAACGGGGGTTTGCACGATGTAGATGCCGGCCGGGCAAGGCCTGCCCTGCTGGTCCAGGGCATCCCAATGGAAGATATTGAACTCAGCCTTGCTGTGCAGGGGTTCAAGGCTGCGCACCAGTTGTCCGCGCAGGTTGTAGATGCCGATCCGGCCGGTATGTTTGCTTTCAAAAGTGAAGCTGGATACCCCGGGATTGGGGTAGCAGTAGAGTGTCGGTTCCGGAATGTTTGCCAAATCATCAGTGGAGCTGGCCAGACGGTCATAGACTGCAACGAAAGTATCCACATTGGTGGGGTCTCCGCTATCCAGAAGCTGGTTGCCCAGGCGCATCTGCCCGCTGAACCATCCGGTTACCACAAACCTTCCCCCGCTCAGCAGCTTGATGTCCGAACCCACATCGGAATTGACGCTGCCAAAGCTGATCGGCAGATGGGAACTGATGTTGGTGATGGCCACATCCCAATCTCCGGCTGAGCTCAGAGGGGTTCCGCCAAAATCCACCGTGTCCTGAAAGGAGGAAAGGAAAACCTGCTCATTGCGGATATCGCCCGCCCTGCCTTTATCCGAGCCGGGACCGCCATAATGCTGAACCTGTGTCCACGCTCCGCCACTACTGAACCAGGCGATATAGATGTCGTCAGAACCGTTGACGCTGGTCAGAACCGTATCCCCGATCATTCCGGTGCCGGTGATCCTGCCGATCACAGCATGTTGCTGGTTGGTGAGATTATACTGGTCGGCACAGATATTGAGGGCGCCGGTGTTGTAGGAAGGCAGCACCCACTGGATCGAGCCGGTGGGATCATAACTGGCGACGAACATACCCGCGGCATCGGTGATCACGCCGTCGAAACTGCTGCCCGGGCTGGCGGAACCGGTCACATACACCTGTCCCGATATGCTGACATCCACCTTGTAACCATATTCCACTCCAACGCTGCCGGCATGGCGCGCCCAGAGCGGATTGCCATTGGTGTCGAATTTGGCCAGATAGATGTCGCTGCCGCCATAACTGGTGATGCTGACGCCATCGCCAAAATCTATCGTATCGGCAAACCAGCCTGTGATATAGACCTCTCCGGAAGGGGTGACGGCGATGCCATAACCGATATCGTTCAGAACTCCTCCAAAGCTCTTCAGCCACAGCAATTGGCCATCCGGATCGACCTTGCCATAGAATACATCCCACATCCCCTCACCGGAGACCTGCATTCCGTCCATGCTCAGCGTGCCAATATAAAACCCGGTGAAATAACAATTTCCAGCATCGTCCACATCAATGGACAGGCACACATCCTCCTCAATGGAGCCGAAGGTCTTCACCCACTGGAGCTGCCCGCTGTCGTTAAATTTGATCAGATAACCGTCCGACAGGCCCTGGCTGGGATAGCTGACTCCGTTGATGTAGAGCGAATCAGTGAATTCTCCGCCCACGAAGATATCGCTCTGCCCATAGTCCACAGCCAGGTCCCAGGAGCGTTCCATGCCCTGGGAGCCGAATCCCTGCGCCCACTGCCAGCTTCCGGCAGTCAATACAGCAACCGGGATTATCGTTATCATGATGATCAATGCTATTTTCACTATTCCACCTCGTTTGTGTGCCAGATATTTAAAAGCGGTTTTTTGACAAGGGAAAAGTCGAATTCAGTTGACAGATAAGCCAGCTTGGATTTCCTGACCCAGCCAGGCGCAGCGCAATGATCGCTTGTGAACCATGTCAGGTCAGGAATGAAGCAGCATTAAGCAATGTTGGTCATGTGTCGTTGTCAGCCTGGCGTTTTTTCAGCCCAATCGGCATAAAACATGCATCAATGGCAAAACAGAGGTTTGAGATCCATGCCGGACTCTGACTGATCTGAAGATTTGAGGAAGTAATGAAGCGATATATAGCCCTGATCATTCTGCTGCTCTCAGTTGCGGCCGCCCTGGCCTATCCGGTGCGCATCGCATCCTGGGAGATCGACGCGGATGTGAAAAGACTGAACGAACTGGGAGTGAGCGTGCACACGGTCACCCGCAGCAGCGGAACCATTGTGGTCTATGTGCGGGATGATGGTGAGTTTCAGATGCTGCTGGCCCAAGGATTTGACGCCATCGCCTTACCGGACGAGGCCAAGGAATACGCCAGGAAGCTGAGCCAAATCAAGTCTCTGGATCCGCCCCAAAACGAATATTACACCCTGGATCAATACCACCAGTTCATGATCCAGACGGCAGCCCAATATCCCGACATCTGCGCGCTGGTGCAGGTGGGAACCAGCATCCAGAACCGCCCCCTCTACTTCCTGAAGATCTCGGACAATGTGAATGTCCCGGAAGGGGAACCCAAGTTCAAATATATCTCCTCGATCCACGGCAACGAGGTGGTGGGTTACGACATGTGTATCCGCCTGATCCAGCTGCTGGCCAGCGAATATGGAACCAACACGCGCATCACCAATCTGGTCAACGGCACCGAGATCTGGATCTGTCCGATGATGAATCCGGACGGTTATGTCTTGGGACAGCGCTACAATGCCGCCGGGGTGGACCTGAACCGCAATTTTCCCATGCCCACCGGCAACCAGCATCCCGATGGCCACAACTGGCAGCCGGAAACCACGGCGATCATGGATTTCGGCAATGCCCACAACTTCATCCTTTCCGCCAATTTCCACGGCGGGGCGCTGGTGATGAACTATCCCTGGGACTACACCTATGTGCTGGCTCCGGATGACGCTTTGCTGCAGGCTGCGGCGCTCACCTATTCCATCCACAATCCGCCCATGTATAACAGCACCGAATTCCCCCAGGGCATCACCAATGGCGCCGCCTGGTATGTGATCACCGGTTCGATGCAGGACTGGAACTATGGCTACACCGATTGCATGGACATCACTGCCGAGATCGGAAACAACATGTGGCCCCCCGCTTCCCAACTGCCCACCTTTTGGGCGCAAAATCAGGAATCCATGCTGTCCTATATGGAATTCGTCCACCGGGGGGTGCATGGCTTGGTCACCAATTCCGCCGGAGCGCCTTTGGCCGCCACCATCACTGTGGCCGGCAATGCCAAGGTGATGCATTCCGATCCCGTTGTGGGCGATTATCACCGTTTGCTCTTGCCCGGAACCTGGTCCATCACCGCCGAAGCCCAGGGATATCTGCCCCAAACCGCACAGATCATAGTGCCCGATCTGGGTTCCACCACCCACAATTTCGTGCTGGAAACCGCCCAGGCAATTACTTTCAGCGGACAATTGCGCTCGGTGGATGGCTTGGGGATTTCCGGCGCGCAGGTGACCCTGAATACCATCCCTGCCACCACCGGGATCACCGATGCCAACGGTTGCTTTGTGTTCGACGGCGTTCTGGAAGGGAATTACCAGATCAGCTTCACTTCCGGCCAGTCGCCAACCCAAACTGTGAGTTTCCTGCTCACGCAAGGGGAGAACCGGCAGGTGTTCATCTTTGCCGAACCGGTTTCCGTGTTCAGCGATACTTTCGATTCCATCGCCAATTGGACCGCCACCAGCCCCTGGGGCATCACCACCTATCTGGGGGAAAGCGTCTTAACCGACTCCCCGGCAGGAAATTATGCCAACAACATCAATAAATCGGTTCGCCTGACCAATCCTGTCTCTCTGCAAAATATAGCGGATCCGATGATCACTTTCCGTGCCCGTTATGCCCTGGAGGCAGGCTATGACTTCGTCTATCTGGAGGCCTCCACCAATGCCGCCACCTGGACCCAGATCGCCAGCTTCACCGGCTCCCAGGCGGATTGGGAGACCTATACTTATTCCCTGGAGAGCTATGCGGGGCAGAGCGTCTATGTGCGGTTCCGCATCCGCACGGATTATAGCGTTACCCAAGACGGCATCTATATCGACGACCTCGTGATCAGCGGCATTGACGCCGCCACGGTGTTTTATGGCGATGCGGATGGCAACCGCAGGATCACCAAAGGGGACGCCAAAGCCATTCTGGACTATGCCAACGGCCTGGATGCCCTTCCTGAGATCGATCCGCTGCCCTGGGACGAAGGCCGCATTGAAGCCTGCGATGTGGATTTGGACGATCAGGTGAGCGAACTGGATGCCTATCTGGTCTTTAAGTATCTGCTCGATCCCTCGTTCCGCTTCGAAGCCCAGAGTGGGGAAGAGGCGGATTTCCCTCCGGTAACCCTCAGCCATGAAGGCTACGGCCAGTCCCATGTGTTTCAGATCTCCCCGGCCAACGATGTCAATTGCTATAGCCTGCAGTTCCTTCCCCTGTCCGGGGTGGACATCTACAACTATGGCGTAACTCCCTTGGGCAGTATCCATTCCGTCAATTATGACCAGAACCGCATCTCCTGGATCAGGGGGGCAGATCCCTGCGCAGGATTGATCGTCTGGCTTGGTTCAGACCAACCCTCCATCACCTGCGATTACCGCCTCAATGGCATTGCCGGCACCCTCGTCATCAGTTCCGGCAGCGCTGCGGACGATGCCGACGCACCCCAACCCGTCTTCAGCCTTGCCCAGAACCATCCCAATCCCTTCAATCCCAGCACCCGGATCTCGTTCTCCCTCAGCGATGCTTCCGCCAGGACGATACTGAGCGTCTATAACGCCCGAGGGCAATTGATCCGCAGCCTGGTGGACGAGCTGTTGCCTGTGGGATCGCATAGCCGCGTCTGGGATGGCAAAGACAATGCGGGACAGTCAGTTGGCAGCGGGATCTATCTCTACCGGCTCAGCAATGGAAATCAACTGCAGACCCGCAAAATGCTCCTGCTGAAGTGAGCTCTGTGATGCGTAACAAATACTATCTGCTGGCACTGCTCTGCCTGGCCCTGCTGTCCCTGAGCGCCTGTAAAAAAGCGGATCCTGAGCCTCCTGAAACAAAACAGCCCACTTTTCGCAAAGACGGAGAACTGACCATCACCAGCCCGCAGGGTGCACACAGGGGAACATTTGAGATCGAGATCGCCGAAACCGAGGCCAGCACTGCGCGGGGACTGATGTTTCGCGAGAATCTGCAGCAGAACCAGGGCATGCTGTTCATCTTCGACGGCGCCCAGCCCTATCCCTTTTGGATGAAGGATACCTACCTCTCCCTGGATATGCTGTTTATTGATGCTGATGGAGTTATCTTTCAGATCGAGGAAAAAACCACCCCCTTCAGCGAACACCTGATCGATGTGAACGGTCTGAACAAATACACCCTCGAGGTAAATGCTGGAGTGGTGCAAAAGCTTGGCATCCAAGTGGGTGACACCATCGAGTGGAACCGGAACCAATGAAACACAGCCTTATCTTACTCTTGTTGTTATTACTTATCCCTCTGGCAAGTTGCCGCAAGGACCATTCCCCCCTCCCGGCGAAAGAGGATGTGGTCTATTCGGAAAAACATCTGGAAGAGATTCCGCCTGAAGAGCTTGAGCTGGCTCCGGCAGAACCGGTGGGATCGGACAGCCTTGCCCTTGTGGCTTATCGCTATACCTGGACCGATTCAAAGGATATTCCGCCCCTGGTGATCATCATCGACGATTTTGGCAATAGCGGGGGCAAACTGCTGGAGGATTTCGCGGCGCTGCCTTCCGAGCTTGTATTTGCAGTGCTTCCGGATCTGGATTTCACCGAAAAAAGCGGAAAGATCGCCGCCCAACACGGCCATGAAGTGATCATCCACATCCCCATGCAGGCCAATTCGGCCAATGCCAATCCGGGCAAAAACCATGTGAAAGTCTCCAGCACACAGGAAGAGATTGCCGCTCTGCTGGATTCTTTTTATGAACAACTGCCGATGGCGATCGCAGCCAACAACCACATGGGTTCCGCCATTACCGCCGACCGCACCGCCATGACAACCGTGCTTAACCATCTGAACAGCAGAGGATTGTTCTTTGTGGACAGCGTTACCACCGCTGCCAGTGTGGTTCCCGCTTTGGCTCAACATCTGGGCTATCCAGTGATCAAGCGTGACATCTTTCTGGATGTGCCGGATAATTCCGATGCCACCCTGGCCGCCAAGATCAACGAATTGGGACGCTTCAAAGGCCGCAGCGAGCCGGTGGTGATCATCACCCATTGCCACAATCGCCAGAAACTGGACGCCCTGGTCAAGTTCATCGCCCAGGTGCAGGCCATGGGCTTGAGGATCATCCCACTGGCGCAGGCGGTGCCGGTTTCCGCGTGAACTCCCCACGATAGGGGGGGGGGCGAGTGGTTAATGGTCAGTTAGTGATTAGTGATTAGTGATTAGTGCTGCGCCGGGGATGGAGGTTAGTGGTTAGTGGTTAATGGTTAATGCTGCGCCGGGTAACACAGGCTTCAGCCGGTCGTTTCGCCGGCTTTAGCCGGTATTTTCAACCTTGGCGGATGGATTGTGTTCTGTTGCATTGATCCGTGTTCATAGATTTGCATTTGGTGGGTGTTTCCCGAGCCACTTAAGGTGTCATCTGGTGGCACAATGGACTCATAAAGCATTATAGCTGTGTGTGTTGCGGATGGTTTGCTGTTCCAGGGCTGACGCGGTGGAGAGGAACCCAGGCATCCTGCCTGGAAGCGTGGCTGACGGACCCATCAGGCAGGATGCCTGATACTCCTCTATCCAGCGCCAGCTCCCTTTTTCCCCTTTTCCCTTTTTCCCTCTTGACCCTTTGCCCTGTTGTATTGCAAACCCTCACATAAAACTTCAAATTGCTCTCACTTGGACAATTGAAGTTATCACATTGTTAACAAATACGATATGGTCAGACTTATCTGCTTTGTTGGACTTGGACATTCCTTTATTATCTAACTCTTTTTATCACCAAAACTTCAAATCACCCACCGTTTATTGAGGGACTTGGACATTCACTTTGATTATCAGGAAACTTGCGTCATATACACAATAAAATGACCTGAAAGAAGTTAGCAATTTCAGAACAATCGACTTGTCTAGCTCATCATCTTTTGGACTTGGACATATGAAGTTTTGGTGATTGGATTTGAAGTTTTCAGTGAGGGTTTATAGCTGATTCTACCCTGCCTGAAAAATGGGGGGATGTGAGGATATAAATTGAACTTGACAAATAACAAGGGTGCAAGACAATACGATCGGTCGAATGACTTTATATAGAGTGTAGAAACTTGGATAAAAAGAATATCCTCAACTAACGTGAGAAACAACGAGTTGGAATCTCCACCGACGTTTGTGACTCATCTTTCACTTGCCAAACATTCTGCCTGATTAAGTATGAATGTTACAGAGTTTTCCACAATAAGTGTAAACAGGGAGGAAATATGAAAGCTCACACCAAGCTTAGTTTCTTGGTTGTCTTCGCTACTTTTGTTATCATGTTATCGGCACAGACCCGGGATGTTCTCCATTTTGAAGATTTTGAAATGGGAGCGGCGGGTTGGACTTTCAACGGGCAATTTGAAATTAATATACCCTCACACAGCAATTATTGCAACTCAGCTCACTCAGGTATCCGGATAATGGGTAGCAACTTGGCTGGAGATTACCTGCCCAATCAGGCGATTTTTTCCAATTATGCCCAAAGTCCAGTGATCAATTGCGAGGGTGCAGAGAATCTGAAAGTGGCCTACTGGAGCTATTCCAGATTTCATGGCTACGGTTATGATATCGGACATCTTTATCTCAAAGTAGATGAAGGAGCCTGGACTCTGATAGACAAGGTAGAGGATGTCAAGGAAGACAAATGGACAAAGCATTATCTCGACATCTCAGATCTCGCAGACGGTCACCTGACCATTCAATTCAGATTTACTTACCTCTCCAATGATCTAATAGAACTGACGGGATGGAATATCGACGATTTTACGGTTTTGGAAGCAGCTCCATTTACCGGTACTATGTCCATCAATCCATCCGGATTCGAAGGTGGTGGCAATTACACTTCCTTTTCCACCGCTATCGATGCCATAAACCTGCATGGCATCGGAGCTGGCGGACTTACTGTCAATGTGACAGTAGGCTCTGTTTTCAATGAGGATCCCCCTGCCTTGGTGGCATCAGGTCGTACATGGCCGTTACTTCACATCGATCAGCGAGTTAAAGACCGCGATAAGTGCCTTCATCGATAACTACAACCAACACTGGCGATTCGAGAAAATGGGCTTCAAATCACCCCGCGAAGCAAGAACTGAATGGCTGAACAAAAATGGCCTTGACAACGAGGCCGCATGACCCACAATTTAGCGATGAACGGTGTCCAAAGAATTGGGCGCGGTACACGGTTTTACATTTGCTCCAGATACTTGTTAAATTCTTTCTTGAATTTTTGGCTAATCGAAGTGGAGAGTGCTTTGATTGCTCTGGATTTTGCCAAAAGCAGAGTGGTATCACCTTGCTGCACTTGATCAGACAGAGTAAAGATTTGTTTATCCTGATAGTAAAGCTGGATAGTGGCAGAATAGCTGGCAAAGATCTGTTTACCCATTACTTTGTCCATAGCAGGTACTATCTTAATCTGCATTTGTAATTCACTTTCAGATCCATAAGAAAAACCCATTTTGCGAGTCGTTTCTTCTAATGAGTTTCGGATTATACTCAATGAATCACCCTGGATAGATAATTGAAAGCAAATCGCTTGCCCGGCAGAATATTTCATAGCTTCTATCTCACCAGTAGATTGATCTGCCATTTTCATGGGAAACTTGGGATCAGCGAGAGCATTGTAATAATAGTAGCTGGGTTCTGCCTCCTGGCTACAGGAGAGGGCTTTGCGCAAATTGGCAAATCTGAGCAGCGGGCTTTCCACCGGTGCGAGATAGATTGAGAGCAGATGCTCGCTATTGGCTATTTGTTGTGCATAAATCTCACATGCTTTGGCTTTGTTTATTACCATTAGCACATAGAAATTATTGTTTTCAGGATTTTGCCAGGTTTTTACCACTTCAGCAAACTGGATTTTGGCTGTGGAAAAAGTTTCTATCTGATTGGCGAAAGAGCTTTGCAGCTTGGTCTGCGTAATCTGGTTTTCCGTTTCAGAATTTTCTGTTTCAGAAGTGGTGGTAGTAGCCTTTACGGTAGTCTCAAAAAACTGAGCAAGTGAAGCCAATGCCTTTTTCTCTGCCAGAGCAGTGGTGGCACCGATTCCAACCCCACTCAAATAGTTTTTGGCAGGATATTCCAACATAGGATTTGAGATCCAGGCAGGTGGAGTATTGTTTTTTGGCTTGATGACCGCAGATAAAAAACCCATACCTGCACAAAGAAACAGAGCAATCATCCATCTATGCATTATCTTATCCTATAATAGTAGATTTCACTTAGTAAGATGTTTTTGTTTTTGTTTTTGTTTTTGGGGGTTCACATCTAATCTGAGACTAATGACTGAAACTGATCAAATGGTCAGAACCCCCAAGATACTTCATGGCTATATGTATTTAGATGAGTTTACTGACATCATCTGGGATTTTGATATTGTTGGTTTTGGCGATATCGATATAGGTCTTGAGAGTCTTAAGCTGGGAAGCTATTGTTCCGGGCAGCTCTGATACCATTTTTGCTGCTTTGGGTAGATTCTTTGCTTCTTTGACTTGAGACATTTTGTCCAACCCTTTAACGTAATCAGGATATTTTGTAGCATTTTTTACCAGAATCGTTTCTTGGGCAATTGCCACCGCTAAGCTTGTCAGACTTATCAAGAAATACTGTTTTTGAATATCAGACATTTGGACACCTTTGGCGAGCAAAGCGTCTCGTTCTGCGGTAACACTTGCTCCCAGATCTGCTTGGTCAGATCCAGCATTTCCAGATCCGGCAGCAGCAGCACTGGCTCTGGCGGCAACAGCTTTTTCTCTTAGCCCCAATGCCACCATTGATGCTTCCTCAGAAATAGCAATGTACTTCTTTGAATCATCAAAGAGCATAGCGATTTTATCAAAGGAATTCTGGTCTATGTAGCTGGGAACTTGCTTTAATGTCTCAATGACAGTTTGTCCAAATTCCATAGCATATTGCGGGGAATTAATTTTGCTATCATCCAGATACATTGCTGCCACTTTTCCTGCAGCTTTGGACTTGCCACTACTTTTTTCCGAACCCTTGTTTGAAGCGCAGCCGAACACAATCAGCATGCTAAGTAATACAATGAGGACTTTGAGTGTTTTCATATACATTCTCCTTTATTTGTTGAGTCCCAAATGTTGGTGTAAATTCCAACTCATTGTTTCTCAGGTTATTTGAGGACATTCTTACTATCCTCAGTTTCTCACACTCTATGTAAGGTCAAGCGACCGATTACATTGTTTTTAATCTTTGTTTCCACGTCAAGAACTTTTTTCAAAGTGACCTCATTGCGACGGGCTGAAGCCCTGTGGAGGAGGCGTAGCCGACGGAGCAGGGCTTCAGCCCGTCGCTCTTCGACTCCAATGCTATGGGTTTCTTCCTGTTCTCTTTGATCCTTATCAGTGGTTCTGAAAGATATAGCTTTCCACTTGTCCAATCCTCCGAATATCCTTGTAGGATAGCTCCGAACAGCCGCACACAACTATCCTCATTGGGGAATATTCGGATGCATTTCTCACGGCGTCTGAGTTCCTCATTGAGACGCTCCAAAGGATTGGTGCTTTTTATCTTGCTCCAATGTGAGGGTGGAAACTCCAGATATACTGATATTTCATGGAATGTGCTATCCAGCCAGTCTAAAAGCTTATCCTTTCCTTTGGCTTGCGCTGTATTGATAAGCTCTTTCCATGCCAATTCAAAAGAATCCACGGTTCTGGAGCCCACCAAGTCCTTCAAGAGCGGTAATAACCAGATTAGATCTGCCTTGGATGCTTTGCTCTGAGCATTACGCATCCAGTGGACGATGCAGCGTTGCCTTTGCTGGCCAGGGAAGCACTCTTCTATTGCTTTGATAAGACCATCATGTTCATCGCTGATCCAGAGTTCACTGCGTTCCAAACCACGGGCTTTTAGACTTTGTAGAAAGTCCTTCCAGCTATAATAGCTCTCCTTATTACCTAAATGAAGACCAAGCACGTCACGATGCCCATCCTCTCTGAGTCCGATAGCGATCAACACAGCCGTTGATACCACCCCCCGTTCAGTCCTAATCTTCGTATAAATAGCATCTAACCAGATATATGCATAGCGGGTGTCCAGCTCTCTATTTTTCCAAACCTCTACTTCAGCATCAATTTGAGCTGCGCAGCGACTTACAAAACTGCGGTCAATACCAGATAGATCAAGATCATTGAATATATGGCTCATTTTGCGGGTAGAGACACCGGAAATATACGCATCACTGATGATGCTGATTAATGCCCTGTCCACCCGCTGGTATTGTTCCAAAATCGAGGGATAGAAACCGCCTTTTCTCAACTTGGGAATGCTTATGTTCACAGGGCCTATCCCTGTTCCAAGAGCTTCTTTGCGCCCTCTGTAACCATTACGATAGTTTGTCCTGGCTTCTGAACGCTGATATGGGTCAGCTCCAAGCACTATACTTACTTCTTCCTCCACTATCCTTTGTATGCTGTTTTCCAACACTTTAACAAAGTTTCCCGGGATTACCGACTGAATTAGCTTGACCAATTCCGCCTTCTCATCTTTCTTTCTCTTAGGTTGAGTCATGATCGTCTCCTTGTTCTTTAGTTTTTGTTCAAAACCATCAAAACAATGAGTGGGATCCGGCTCAACCTTTTTCTTCATCTGGCTTCACCCAATTTACACCAACCTTTGAGACACAACCTTTATTGGGCATCCTTAATTTGAGCTTAGTTTGACCCTAAGCTGGTCAACCAAGTCCTTGGATGCTTTCGTAGATGCTTCGATGAGTGCATTGGTCTTTGCCACGGTAGGGTTTTCACCAAAACCGCTGTATTGGACGGGACCCACACTGCAAATTTTT
The DNA here is from genome assembly GCA_964631665.1 of uncultured Candidatus Cloacimonadota bacterium. Taxonomy (GTDB): domain Bacteria; phylum Cloacimonadota; class Cloacimonadia; order Cloacimonadales; family Cloacimonadaceae; genus Syntrophosphaera. The sequence continues at coordinate 20,837 of CAZVXK010000030.1, forward strand.
ACAGCAAATTTTTTGCGCAGATCCATGATATAGCCATTTACTTTCACGTATATTTTGTATTGACCGGTTACCGGATCAGTCTCTTCTCTACCTACGTCCAGCATGCCTATGGCGAGAAAATCCAATCCGCCTTCCCGTGCCAGATTAGTGGCTTCTTTTTGAGTGGAGCTGGAGATTTCGTTTAAGGTGGCAAAATCGGTGGCAAATTGTTCGGGGGTGATATTCACTTCGTAAGCTGGAACTACTTCAAAGCTGGCTTTGTTAAAGATTTCGGTTACTTTTGTATCTATCTCAGAGGGATTGTAACCACGGTATGCCAGCTCTTCACTCTTCTTCATTGTAGAGCCTGAAGTTTGAGTAGAAGTGGTAACGTCGGTAGTTTGGTTTAGAGAGGTATTGGTAGTGGTATTGGTGTTCACATTTTCACTGCCTTTTACAGTCACTTTTGTATTGGATGTGGATGCACCTGTTTGGCTGGTATTTACAGTTTGATCCAAGGTGGAATTTGTGTCTGTGGAGGAAGTGGATTCACTGCCGGAGATTGTTACTTTGGCTTTTACATTATCATCATCATAGCGGGAGGTGACTTTACCGCTGATCGTATCAGAGCTTTGATTGGTATTCTGGGCACTATCGGTATTGATTTTGGTATTCGATTGCGAAGCAGAGGCATTGGTTTGATCCACATTGGTTAGGGTTTTGCTATTGGTTTCAGTTTGAGTATTGGTGTTTGCACTTACCGTACGGTCTCCGCTGATCTTAGTATTGGCATTTTGCTGCTTGCTAATGGAAGCATCAAATTTTTCCACGCTACCCACTTCCCTGGCTACATAGACGAAGCTGAGATAGGTTTCATCCTTTTGAGCCATCTTATCTTTCATGCGGGAATTTACCAGCTGCTCGATCTGTGCATCGTTTATAGATACTTCCAGATTGATTTCCCATTGGCCATTGATATACTCTCCATCGGAAAGATTGGTTGATTCCAAAATATAAGTATCCAAATTAGCTTGAATTTCCGGCATCAATTCATTGAGGATTTGCAGTCTTTGTGAATCCAGGCCACTGATGTATTTTTTTAGAGCTTGTACTTTGCCATTTTGGAGTGCTGATTTTTTTTCGTCGGGTTTTGGCTTTTTGTTTTTTGTTTCGATGATGCCTTTTACTTTTACCTTTACTATAGCCGACATTGACACACTAAAAGAGATAAGTGTGCATATTACTATGATGGATATCAATAATTTGCGCATTTTGCTATCACTCCTTTCATCAATTTTTTATCTTCTTGCAAGGTGGTTATCACTTGCTTGGAAAAAGTAGCCAGCAGCACTTCATTGTAGTTAAAAAAGTCATCTTCGATGATTTGATTGGCTGAGGTTTGTTTGGTCGCCCCATACTTGATTTCATTCTTCCAATATTCTGTGCCCAGCTCTGCATCATAGATACGCACATTCACATAGGAACCATAGATATCCACCTTTTCTGCTGCTGATTCTTTATACAGTTTCTTTACAAACTTGGTTACATCGACATCGATATCATAACTGGAAGCCGGGATACTAAAATTTTGGACACTCGCATCAGTGAATGCCAGTGACATTTTTTGCCCCAGATAATCTTTACTATAGGGTAACATGGTTACGTTCATCTGATAGGCAAAACATTCTGTGACGTGCTGAGCTATTAAACTGGAATAAGCCTTGAGATTGTCTTTGTAAAAACTCAGGTAGGGAAGGGCATCGGCAGAAAAAGTAACGTTTGCCACTTTCATGCTTCTGGCATTTGCTGATCGTAACGCAATATTGGATTTATTTGAGGTAATCTGTTGAGTGATTTTTTCAAGATACAAGCGTGTGAAAGTATCCTTTATTGTGTTGTCTGAAGGTTTCTGATTGTATAGATCAATAAATGAAGCTTTGAGAGGATAAGATTGGATTACTTTCATTTCTGCAAAATCGAGAATAAAAATAGTGCATCCCAAATTGTAGATGGCTTTGGTCTTACCGTCTATGTTTTCAAAAGCTACATCCTCTCTGTTTAGGGCGATGGCTAAAGCAATTTTATCTGCATCTGAAGCCTGACCGAATACCAGGGAAAAATTATTGAATTCTGAATTGCTCTGAAAGAATCGGCTGAATTCCTTATCAAGTATTGTCTGATTATCATTTTTTTGCTGAACTATCAGATTGGTATATTTGTAATTGGTAGGAATATCAACATAGCTTCCATTGAAGCAAAAGCCTGCATAACGAACGTTAGTTTTGGCAAAGGAGATTGATACAACAAGTGCGAATAATGCGATAAACAGCAGGGACAGTTTTTGAGGTATGAGTTGATCTGACAGGATGCGAGTAAGTGATATTCGAATAGAGTTCAGCCTTTTATTTAAGGCACATGAGTGTTTAGTAGAAGCTATTGTGTCCTTTTCCGGGGGGGGGGGGGAGTAAACTAGAGACTGATAAGCATTTAGCTGCATCAATAATGACTTTGACTGTTCTTGCAAGGTAACCTCACATTATTTAATTCAACATTTAGAACTGATTGTAAACCACCAAAATACGATGTTACAATCATTTTATTCAGATGAGTCTCAAATGTTGGTGTAAATTCCAACTCATTGTTTCTCAGGTTATTTG